>CAJXDN010000001.1 GCA_913052485.1 uncultured Flammeovirgaceae bacterium
CAGGAGATATAGTTGCAGTTAAGGGAGCAAAAATAACTAAAGACTTAAAAGATCTAGAACAGGTAATGGTAGTTTCCCATAAACCCATTGTCTTAGGTAATATTCCTGAGGAGGGAAAAAGTCATCTTGGAAATAATGTTGCATTTATGGGTCAAGTTCCGGTAAAGGTTATAGGTCCAGTCTCGTCAGGTGATTATATTGTTGCTCACGGAGAAGTCTCTGGTTATGGAAAAGCAATTAATCCAAAAGAAATAGTAGCTGAAAATTTCAGGTTTGCTGTTGGTAGGTCTTGGGATACTAACCTAAATGATGGTCCAAAACTTATCAATACAGTTATAGGAGTTCACAACGGAGACTGGGTGAATATCTTTAAAAGATTTGAGTTCAATCAGAAAAAATTTGAAGATAAACTAAATGAGTTTGAGAAAACTGTAAACGAACTTGTTGAAAAAAACCTATTGAAGCTGAATCCTTAGAAAATGAATCTTAAGGTTTTACTTTTCTACATAAATTTTATCCCATTTATCTCAAATTCAGAGGATACGCTAACAATTGATTTAATTGACTCATTAAATCTCATAAATTTCTTATCGGATATTGAAAAAAATCAAAAATTAAATGAAGAGTGGTTTAAAAATTTAACTGAGAAGGGAGTTTCTTCAGGTGAGAAAGAAATTTATTTTTCTGAAGAAGCAATAAAACTGTTAAATGACAGCATATTCAGACATAAAATTTATAAAGAAGAATACACTCTGTATGATGTTGGAATTAGTTTAAGTAATCTGGATATTAAACTTGCCTTCTGGCAAATGATTAATATCTATCCTGAGAAAAAAGACACACTAATTAAGTATATATATGCTTATGATAAAATATTGCCAGTTGATGAAATAGTTTTAGCATCTTTTTATACCTACGCTTTCTTTGATCCAAAAATTACTAGGCTTGATACAGGAAAGCCAGAAGTTTATAGACCTGATATTTTTGAAGACTATTTTAGAAGGACAAAGGAGATAATTTATTATTTGAATTTTGCTAGAGCAAAAGAAGAGGAGATTTAAGTACTATTTATAATTATTCTAATTAACATTTCTTTTTGAAAAATAAAATTTTCTATTATATTCGTTTAACAAAAATTTATAAACCACTACTTGATTTAATATTAATCTCATTTACAGTTTATTTATTTTATCCAAAAAAATGATATTATCAGAACTTTTGTTCTGATTTTTTTATAACTAATTTAAATTTATAATTTATGAAAAATACCTTTCTAGGAATGGTAACTTTATTGTTTACCATCCAATTAAATGCTCAACAAGTTACTTGGCAATGTTCAAATGTAATTGTTGAGAATCCAGCTGCTTTTGTTAGTGTATGGAATGATTTTATGGAGTCAGATCTAGGTAAGTCTATGTCTGCTAATGCTATCTTTCAGTTTGATCACTCAAGCTCAGAGTTTTCATCGACTCATCAGGTTTGTTGGTTTTCTGAAAACGCCGCAGATTTAGATGCTAACTGGACTAAATTTATGACTTCGCAAACAATGAATACCGCTGGTATTTATCAGACTTGGAACGAGAATGTTGTTCAAGAGTCATCTATACTTGGTCAATCTTTGATCGCAGACCCTGCAGGATTTGATTTAAGATTTGCAGTAGTGTATTATGTTAATGTTGAAGATCCAGCAAGTTATGCTGCGGCATTTACAAAAATGAAAAAGGCTTTTGACTCATCAGATAGAGTTGGAGTTTTAGAACTTCATGAAATCCTTGCCGGAGGAGAATCTGGCGTAACACATGAAGTGATTGTTAGAGCACCTAGTATGGCTGAATGGCTTGCAGGTAGAAATGAATTTGTTTCAACTAAAGCATTTCAAGAGTTTGTCTCCTCAACAAGTCCATACTCAGAAGTTTTACATGTTATAACAGGTTCTCCTGTCCAATTTTATAATGTTGACTAAATGAAAAATTTATATTCTATCATTTTAATTTTATTTGTTTCTTTCAATTCCTACTCCCAGTCCATGGTTGTATGGTTAGACTACCACACACCTGTGAAGGGAAAGGGCTCTGAATTATCAGATGCTATTAAGGAAAAGACTCAGAAATATAACCAGGGTGCTGATGATTTTAAGCTTTATACCTGGCAGGTAATGGCCGGCCCAAATCAGGGTAGTTTTGCGAGAGCCGGAGTTGGTCCTACTTGGGCTGATTTTGATAATAACTCTGTTTCACCAAAAGAGCTAGATTACTGGATGGATAACGTAGATCCTCTAATTGCAAGCTCTACCGGAAGGGAATACTATGTGAGAAGTGATCAAGCTAGTCATGATGTAGCGAGTCCTGGAGAGAATGTTGTTGGTTACAATATAGACTATGTAGTTGGTCCAAATAGAGATCATTTCTGGAAGTTTAGAAGAAATATTGCTCATGCACTCAAAGAGTCAGGAGAGAAACTTTCTTTAAATGTATGGTCATCTAGCGCTGGTGGTCCTCAGGGACATGTCAGAGTATCATTTGGTTTTACAAGTATGGAGCATTATGGTAACTTCAGACAAATTATGAATAAAGTTTCAGAAACTTACGATGAGTTGTATGGTAACAATTCGTGGGATACTGATATCGAACTCTTGAGAGAGAGCTTAGTTATGTGGGGTGCACAGACAGAACTAGTAAGGTTTCTGCCTGATTTAAGTTCACCACCTATTTCACTTCAATAAATAATATATCATGAGAAAATTGATTACAATTATCTTATTTTCATTTATTTCATTTGGGTTATATTCCCAGGAATATGTTTGGTCTGTCTATAATGTTAAAGTGGACAGAGTTAATGCTGGTCAAGTTGTCACAGCAATGGATAACTACTTATCACAACCCGGAAATTTAGTTGATGGGGTTACAGTATCTCTTTTTGAGATTATGTTTGCAAGTGATGATAATGAGGCTACTCATGTTATCGCTTTCACTGGTGATCCTGATGCCATGAACGCAATGTATTCTGCTGGTCAGAATGATCAGTGGCAAGTTATGATGAATACGTTTGATCAGTTGACTGAGAGTAAAGGTTCGGCTGCTGGGAGATCGATTTATACTTTTAATGTTGATGCTGAGGGACCTATCCATCATATACTTCAATTAAAAGTCGATGAGCCAAGCAAGTACGCTCCTGCATTTAAGAAGATGTGGACAACAGTTAAACCTGACAACAGATTAACACTAGGACAATTTGTTAGTGGTAGGGCTGATGGCGTATCTCATTATATCCTTATTTCTAATGATGACTTCAAGGACCTTGTGACACAGCGAGAGTGGAATGCTAAGGAGAGGGCGGCATGGCAGACATACAGGAAGGAAAGAGGTGATACGGAGGTAATATCAACCATGACTAGAGCTCTTGTAAAACAGTGGAAATAATAGGAATATGAAAAAGCTATTATTAATATTATTTGTACCTTTTATTGTTAACTCTCAACAGATAAGCGTTATGGACGCTGTTGTACTTAAGGAGGGTTCTGATGCTGACTACATTGAGATAGAGGATTTCTGGTCAAAGATTCATGAGGATATTATAAGTCAAGGTAAGAAAATGCAGTGGTCAATTTGGAAGACATCACCTGGTGACCCAATTGCTGCTGATACTAAGCCGGCCGATTATATAATTTTTAACAATTATGAGTCACAGGAGCAGTATGATGCGAGTAGAGATATTGACTACACAGCTGTTGCTCAGAGAGTACACGGAATATCTAAAAAGAAAGCTCAGAAAATGATAGATAGTTCATTTGATCCGAGGGAGACCACAAGGTCATATACACTATCAATCCAAGCTCAAGCTGTTTCATCTGACTTCAGCCCCCAGCAGGGTATGGTTTGCTCAATATCACTTATGAATCAAAAAAATGATGATTATGAGTCTTTTGAGAAAGAGGTCTTCAAGGATCAGTTTCAAAGGAGAATAGATAATGGAGATCACTCTTTTTGGGGTTTTACTAGGGTAGAGGAGAGGTCAGAAAATGCCTATACACAGTTTTCTCACATATGTTTTAACGTTGGGGAGCAGGGTGGAAATGCAATTGAAAATGACTTTAAAACGCAGAAATTAGTTGACTTAGGCATACAGTCAAGAGATATGTTACCAAACTCTGGGTCAATGGAACTTATACTTTTTAAATAATTAATTTTTAACTATGAAATATTTACTAAATCTAATTTTTATATTTTTAATTACTTTCGTGTCAATAGCACAAGATAACTGGGATCCTACTGATCATAAAGTTGGTTATTGGCAGTTTAGGCAGATAGCTGAAGATGATGTGGCAAACTTCCTATACAACGAGAATAATGTTTACAGGGGAATTGTAAAAGAGGCTATTGCTGAAGGTGATATGGTTCACTGGGGATTAGCCAGAAAGTTGACAGGTAATACATCTACCGGTCATAACTACTTCTTTTATAATGGTTTTGCTGAAGTGTCTGATCTAGATAGCCCTACTTGGGGATCTGGAGCAAATTTTGGTCTAAGACCTGTGGGCTCTGCTGGAGTTCTTGGCGCTGTTTATACCTCGCCAGCAATTCAAGTCTTTGCTGACACTCCAAAACCAGGAAACTACATTGTTGTAAATACTGCAAATCCTACAGATGTGGGTGCATTTGTTCAATTACAAAATAATGTATGGAAACCATTTATTCAGGGTTTTATCAATGACGAGAGTTCACCATGGGCAGGCTGGGAAGTTCAAACTGTAATGTCTCCTACTGGAAATAGTTCCTCATGGAGTGTTGTTACGATTGATCATTTTACAACTTTGAGTGGAGCAATGAATTCTTTTCCAAACGGAGCTGAATGGCCAGAGGGGCTACAGGAAATTAATGATTTATTACCAAATGGTAAATTCACAAGTACTGTAATATATGAAGTTGTATATTATGAAGGTCCTGGTGCTAGTAAGTAATTAAAATTATCTAATAATTATAAAGCCCTTCATTACGGAGGGCTTTTTTTATATGCTCACTCTAAAACCAAGTAATGTGTCTGTCTCATTAGAGATAGATGGTATGTAAGGTTCGGATTGAACTCGAGCATTAAATTTCAAGAATATAGTTGCCTTCTTACTAATTATATAATTCAAAGTTGTATCAAAAAACACTCTATAATTTTTAAGCCTACTTGATTTCCATTGGCTATACATCACGGTCACTAAATTCCAGTGCGTATTAAATTTTAATCTTGTGAAAATATTAAGTGTTAATCTTAGGTTATTATATGTATTTGGAGCAAATTCTACTTCCTGAAATTTATAGCTAGGGTATGATTCATTTTCATAGAATGCGCCCAAGGCAATATCAAAGTATCCAGTGTTTTTTGACGGGGTAATTCTCTTTCTTACACCTCCACCTACAAGGAACCTTCTATCAATTAAAGATCTCATACTTTTTCCGATCTGTACAAATGAAAAAATTGAATGATGCTTCTCAACATTATAATAATAATTGTATCTGAATTGACCTGATACATTATTCTTGAATGCATTCCCATTAAATTTCTGATAGTTATTAGAAAATGTTAATCTTAGTAGATTTTTACCTTTTACTCTTGAGCCTATTGTGAGGTTTGATTTTATCATGAAGAAATCAATATTCCCTTTTTTATAATCACCCATTCCATCAATAAATAGGTGGAAGGTTGAATCAATTTTATTTAGGTTTGATTCAGTGTTAACTACTGTTTGAGAGAAAGACATAAAACAGAAAGAAAATAAAGAAAATGAGAGGATTATTATTTGTTTTTTATTCATTTGAAATGTTTTTTTTACCCAACAAAATTAAATTTATTTAATAATTTTTCTTTATTATTAGATATTAATTTTGAATTAAAAACAGATTTTGGAGCTTAAAAAGTACGTGCCTGAGGCATTAATTAAGTTAGTTTATGATGATTTATCTATGAAATTAGATAATAAATATCATTATCATAACCTTCATCATACCAAAAGAGTAATTAACTCTGCAGGTGAAATTGGTAATCATTATAATTTAAGTCGTGACGACTGGAGAGATTTACTGACTGCATGTCTACTACATGATTATGGTTTTATTAAATCACACATTGATCATGAGGAAACTGGTTCTAAGATTTCAAAAGAGATCCTACCAGATTTCTATTATTCTGATGATCATATCGAGTCAATATCCTCTCTAATCTTAATAACAAAAGTTGCAGAGAAGCCAAGTAATCTTCTTGAATCAATTATAAGAGATGCTGACCTAGAATATATTGGCTCTGACGATTTCGAGAAAATATCTGAATATTTAAAAAAAGAATGGCTTGAATGTGGTGTTGTAGAAAACGATAATCAATTTTATAAAATTCAATATGAATTCTTGCTTTCTCATAATTTTTATACTGCTTATATGGGGGAAAAGGGTAGAGAGCAGAAATTAAAAAATATCAGTTATTCTAAGAAGATGATGCATTTACATCAGTAAGAATTCAAGAATCAGAATTAATATCATAGAACAGAAAGAGTATATCATAAACTTAATTGCTTTAGATATATTCATGTACTTATCTGAGGCGATCACACCATTAATAAATGCTTGTTCAGCGAGTAATTCTTTTAGTTTTTTTTCATCCTCCATAACACTAATAAGTTCTTTCGAGTATACCTGTGCATCCTTGTAATAGAAATTTATATCGTGAAAGAAAAAGACTGATTTTTTAAGTTTTTGATTTATTCTTGGAATGTATGTTTTAAATGCAAAAAAAATTGATGTGAGGGTGAACCCTAAGAAAATAGCACCCATTATATATAGTAAATATTTATATTTTTCTGGAATTGGCAAACTGCCGCTTACATCATAGGCTAATCCAAATACTAAACCATATGCGGTTAAAATTAGGGAGGCTTTTAATTCTGAGTGCTGTATATGATGTACATTATAATCAATGAGGTCCCAGTAGTTGGAAATAATTGAATTTTTTTTCATAATTTTTATTAATCAAATTATATATAAATATATCAAAAAGTAGCTTAATTTAATTGTTAATGTGTATTTATCTAGTTAAATTTAATTATGAATAAGCAAAATCCAGTAGTTGAATTAAAATTACCTGTAATCCCAGATATTGAACTTTCTGCGACAAAAACAGCTGAAGTAATTTCAAGACACATGAACTTATCTGAAGAGAAGACAGGTGAAATTAGCATGGCCATTATAGAATCTTGTATTAATGCCTTTGAGCATTCTAAAACGAAAGAAATATTTATACACTTTATTATATCTGCCGACAAACTTACCATTAAAGTCAAAGATCAAGGTGTAGGATTCGATAAGTCAAAAGTGGAAATTCCTAATATCGAAAATAAATTAAACTCTGACGAAAGAAAGAGAGGTTGGGGACTGCAGCTAGTTTCAGCTTTGATGGATACCGTTGAGTACGATAGTGATGAAACTGGTACAACTGTTACAATGACTAAAAAAAGAGAAGATAATGAGTGATTCTATAAAAAATGTTGAGGAAAAAAGTGGGGTAGTGGTAATAACCACGAGTGGTTACTTTAATAATATTGCTGGCGATGCTGTATTAGAAGTATTTAATGAGAAAATGGAGGAGGGTAGAACTAATTTCTTAATTGATATGGAGGATTCTAAAGTAGTGAATAGTATAGGTGTCTCAATTCTTATTGAATTAATTGAAAAATTACAGACTGTTGATGGAAAATTAGCATTTACTAATCTCGCTGCAATTGTTGAAAAAACTTTTAACATTATGGGTCTCACTAAATACTGTGAAGTATATGACTCAGTTGATTCCGGGGTTGATAATTTATCATAATTTTAATGGCAAAAATATCTTCAAAAAAATCAGTAGAAGATTTAGAAAAGCAACTCCTTAAGAAAAATAAAGATTTAAATGCCAAATATCTCGAGCTAGAAACACTACTTGATTTAACAAATACTATTAACTCTTTAGAGGATCTAGATGAATTATTTTTTAGTGTTCTCTCTTTATCATCATCTATAATTAACTCATCCAAAGGATTATTATTATTGAAGAATGATATATCAAATATTTTTGATCCTGTATCTGTTTTCAATTTAGATGAGAAAAATATAAAAAAGCAGATTTTTAATACTAGAACAGGTTTTCTTAAAAGGTTAAACTCCGATAAAAAATCTTTTATTATATCTAAAGAAGATAATTTCAATCACGATTTATTTCAATCTAGTTATTCACTGGTTAGTCCAATCATTTACAATAAAAAGTTAGTTGGAGCATTAATTCTATTTGATAAAGAAACTAGAAATGGTATATGTGACTTTAGTAAGAATGACCTAAAACTTTTAGATGGAATATCTATGCAGACAAGTATAGCCTACCAAAATGTAAAGTTAGTTGAGTCACTTAAGAAATCTAACAAGTTGAATGATAATATCATGTCATCAATCACAACAGGTATTATTGAAATTAATTTATTTGGAGAGATTCAGTTTGTTAATAAGGAGGCTATAAGACTACTAAAGAAAGATGAGAAAGAAGTTTTAGGAAATCATTACTTGATAATTTTTGAAAATGATGAGTTATTAACAAATATCATACAGTCTGTTGAGGAAGATCAGGAGAGAGTTTTTGAGACTGAGTTTTCACTTAGTTCTGGTAAGAAAAAAATTAGTGTGAATATTTCATTTTCACCTGTATTCGATGAGAAGAAGAATTTTTCAGGAATTGTTATAGCAATCGACGACTTATCAAAAATAAATAAGGTTAAGTCTACATTTAAAAAGTATGTATCAAAAAATATTGTAGATAAACTTCTAGAAAATGAAGATTCATTAAATCTCGGGGGGAAAGAGAGTGAGGTTACTATCCTATTTTCGGATATCAGAGGTTTTACAAGTATGTCAGAAAAATTAAATCCTACTGATATTGTAAAGCTTCTGAATAAATATTTTAAGTCTATGATTGATGTTGTTTTTAAATATAATGGAACCTTGGACAAGATTGTAGGAGATGAATTAATGGTTCTTTATGGTGTGCCATTGAAAGATGAAAAAGATACACATAATGCTGTTAAGACTGCTATTAAAATGTTTGATGCTCTAGATCTATTTAATAAAAAAATTGTAAAAGATGGGTATAAGCCTTTTAAGATAGGAATAGGAATTAATAAAGGAAAAGCTGTTTCTGGAAATATAGGTTCTGAACAGCAAATGAATTATACTGTTATTGGAGATACCATTAACTTAGGTGCAAGGCTCTGTTCACACGCGAAATCAGGACAGATATTAATTTCTGAATCTGTTAAAGATATAATTGGTGACGATTATAATTTTAAAAAGATACCCTCAATAGAGGTGAAAGGAAAGTCTAAACCTATTGTCGTCTGGTCCTACAGACACTGAATTATTTTGCTAGTTTTTTACAGACTACAATCGTAATATCATCAGGGTTATGAATACCTTGAAGCCAGTTATCAGATAATTTTACTAATTCGTCTTTTATTTCATCAGCAGATTTTAGAGAGTGTTCCTCAACGCAATTTTTGACTGCTTCATAATCAAGCAAATCACCTTTTTTATTCGGAGCTTCTGGTAGACCATCTGATATCATGACTAAGACATCGCCTTTTGAAAACTTTTTATCTAAAACTGTAAAATCCTCAGTCATTAAACCTCCAAGTGGTAAATTAGAAATTTGAATTTCATCAACCTTATTTTTTTTCTTTTCAAAGTGATATATTGGAGGCATAGCCGCAGAACTTAATTTCATAGATCCATTTTGGAAGTGGGCAAGGTTGAGACTCATCCTCAGTCTACCAATATCTACCTTTTTAATTATTTTATTTAACGTCTTCATTATATAATTTGGATCCTTTGAATCAATACCAAGGAGACCTGCTTTAGTTATTGATACCATCATACCAGAAGCAGTCCCATGACCAGTAGCATCTCCACAAATTACAAGCAAGCTCCCATCTTCAAATTCAATGAAATCGTAATAGTCTCCACCTACTTCTGTGGCACACTTTATATATGTGCTGATATCTAGATCATTTCTTTTAGGGTTTTCTTTTGCGAGGAGCCCCATCTGTAAATTATGTGCTTCCTCTAGCTCTTCTTCTTTTCTCTTATCCTCCATTAATTTTTTTGTTCTATCTTGATTAAATTTAACATACATGTAGATTGATGAAACAATAAGAACTATGTATGCTATTATAGCATATATTGTGAGGTACCACGGTGGAATTACTGATATTGAATATTCAACCTGGTTTATACTTTCAATTCCTGAGCTATTAGTTGATTTAACTCTTAGTGTGTAATCACCATAAGGTAATAGAAGTTTGTTTTCAGCAAAATTACTTTGTGAAAAACCTGAGCTTTGAATAATAATTTTTCTATTTGAGCCAAGGCTTAACCAACTCTCATTTAGAGGTTCAAGCTTATAAAATAGCTGTGTGTTATTTGTTTTATAAAATGAGGGAGAGGATAATGTTAGTTCTATGTTGGTTATATCATCTGTTAAATTTATGACTGAATCTTCAATGCTTAAATTTAATTCATCATAATTTTTATCAATAATTTTAGATGACACTAGACTGATTACTGGATTTTCATAGTCAATAAAAAGATTATAAAAATCTATTTTCTGAATATTATTATCTGAAAATACGTATAAGAAATCATCATAAAAACTTAGTCCATTTTTTAAGAATTTACCAATTTCTAGTCCATCTTCATTATTAATATTTCTTAGGTTATTATTATTTCCATCAGTGAGGGTAGACATTACCTCGAAATCAAAATAATTAACGCCCTTGTCTGTTAAAATGAATAGATGCTGATAAGTTTTTAGAAAACCTAAAATATTATTGGATAATAACCCATTCACTGTTGTGAAGTTTTTAAATCCAATGGAATCATTTTGGTAGATAAAGATACCATCACCATTCGTCCCAACATAGATCTCATCGTTATAGTCAATAAGACTACTTATTGAAGAACTTGTGATACTTGTTTTATCATTTATGTCAAAAATATAATGTTTTACTAAATCTAAATTTTTTGAGTATCTGTAAAGACCAGTATTAATATTAGAAACTAAAATTTCTTCATTTGGTAGCTTGAGAACAGATGAAAATCCATTTGGCAATTTATTTTTAGTTCTTGGATTAAATTTAAAATTTCTAAATTCTTCACTATCGATATTTAATATAGATATTCCATTATCTAATGAAATCCATAGTTCTTTATTAAATTCCTCATCTATTAGTAGTGAAAAATTATTTATTATTCCATCCATTAATGAGTTCAGGCCTTCTGAGGAATATTCATATTGACTTATGTCATCAGTATATAAATCTAAGATAAAAAGCTTATCAGTACCTATGTATAGGTACTCATCTTCCTCTAACAAAATAGTTGCATTGCTATTAGTTTTTTCTCCAATTATATCTTCTAGAGAATAGCTTACATATAATTCGTCTTCCTCAAAGACTAATATTCTAGAATCAGTTAATAAAACTCTATAGTAATCATTTTCCTGAATTGCAATTATCTCTTCGTCATCATCTAGCTCCTCATTCTTAGTAGTTAAACTATTTAATTTTTCAGTAACTCTAAAAACTCCACTCTCAGTGGAAATATAATATGCACCTTTAAAGTTTCTGACATCATTTATCCTTAATTCATTCGACATAGGAACGTCTATATCAAGGTAATCATTTTTATTTTTAATAATCCTTTTAAAACTATTTGATAAAGGTGCATACAGGACAAACTCATTATCAGTAATTTTTCTTGTCTTTCCAAAACCATTTATATTAGAAATCTTTCTGAGAAATATTTCCTCTTCATTAATTTTATCAATTATAAAAAGCCCCTCCTCTGAATGAATAATGATATCATCATCAACAGAGAATGTATTGTATATGTTAGTGTTTTTTAGACTGTTATAATTACTAATCTCGTTATTTTCAGGGTTTATAATAGCTAATCCATTCTGAGTTGCAGCTAATATTTTATTTGCAATTGCGATCTTTCCGCTTGAAAACTTTTTATCAACAAAAAATAAGTCATTAATATAATTTGAATTTAATGTGTTTGAATCTTTTGTCTCATAAAATCTTTTATTCAAGTTCGAATTTAAATTGTATTTATTTAAACCATAACTCGTTCCAATCCAAAGATCTTGATTAACTTTTAAAAGAACTTCATTTTGGTTTATACTGAAGTTAGATGACGATATTGAAAGAGGATTTCTTGGATCAAATTTTAAATTTAAACTCGATAAGTCATTCAAATTTAAAATATATACTCCGTCATTTTTTGATGTTATGAATAAATTATCGTCACTTCTAGTATGATAAATAGGTGATGAAACACCAGTTCTAAGAAAACTATTACTCGAATATGAGAAGTAATCTAAGTTAGAAGTAGATTTAATATATACACCATTATTATTTATTTGAAATGCCTCAAAAATTAGATTATTTGATAAAGTTGTACTATCAAATGGATTCGATTTAAATATAGAGTTTATACTCCCATCATATCTATTTAAACCTTCAGGAGTACTTATCCAGAAAAAATTATTTTTATCTAGGAAAATAGAATTAACGTTCTCCGAAGATATATTTTCAACATCAAATTTTTTTACTAGAAAGTTTGATTGTGAAAATATATGTTCAGTTACAAGAAATAGTAATGCTAGGAGAACGTTCTTCATATAAACTTATGTTAAAGGCTAAATTTGACTCTTAGCTAGCTCTCTAACTAGTGCTCTTCCAATTCCGTAAAAATTCTCATTAGCGATCCTATCAAATAAAGCATTCGCTTCGTCATTTTTTCCAGCACCCTTTAGAGCTAGTCCATGGAAATAGTCAAAGTATACGTTATCAATGCCCAAAGGACCCGATCCTACACTTCCGATATTTTTTTCATAAGATTCAATTGACGCAGTAAAATCTCCCTCGTTTAAATGGATCATTCCCTCGAAAACATTAATGTCTGAATATGGAAATTGTGCTTCAGGGTTTTCTATAATCCATCCATCAATATGCTCTCTTGCTGATGATAAAGATTGTCTGGCATCATCATATCTGCCAAAAAGAATCTCATGCCATGCATTTAATAATATTACATTATAATCTAACCAATCTTTACTTTCTTCATATTGATTTCCTGTCATTGAAGCTTTATTATAGTCGATGACATTCATTCGATACTTTGCGAAAAGATCAATCTCATTATAGGATTCATCTTCTTGTTGATTATGTGAATATGATAGAAACCTATTAAAATGTGTATTAGCAAGTTGATTATTTTCCCATGTGTAAGGGAGTTCAAGTGATGGTAATTTTTCAATGTATTCATCAGTTGCCTCAATTGCTCTATCAAAATTATTAGCAAATATGTGTAAGCTTGGCATGAAGCCTAATGCTTGCCTATCATAACCTCCTCCTGCTAACTCAATATTTTTCCTAAAAAAAGATTCAGCTAAATCATATTTTCTAAGAAAAGTATTTGTTAATGCGAGGTAATGGTTTGACTGGTAAACATTGAGATTATCTTCAGATGGTATATTTCCAACCTGCTCATAATACTCAATTGCCTTTTCAAAATTACCCTTAGCTCTCTCATAGTTTCCTGCATATGTTGGCCCGTATGGGTTGTTTGAGTCAATTTCTATCATTCTGTCAATATACATTTTAGCAGTCTCAAGATTTCTTTCTTCAACAGGAAGCATTCTACCTAGTGTACCCACAACCATGTGCTTAGCCATCAAGTATGCATTAGCACCGTAGCTATTAGGATTCACTTCAAGACACTTTTCTAAGTCACTTATTGCGTCTTTAATGTCTCCACCTCCACCTCCAGATTTTAGTATTCCGCTATGTAGCCAGAAGACTGGTATATCAGGATATTTAGTAGTGAGTTCTTTAAATGTTTCTCTTGAATCTCGACCTTCACCAGTTGCTCTCTCAAACCAACCTTTTATATAAATAGCTTCCATTTCAGATACAGATTCCAGGTCGTTATTATAAATATCAGTTAGGATCTTTCTATCAGTATTATTTACAAATGGTGAATTTAATAGAACTTTAGCAGTTATGAATTCAGGATCCTTAGACAATGCAGCTTTTAGTAAGTTTTCAGCTTTTTGCCAATTTAATCCTGAGTGTGTGTCTAAAGCCTCATAAAATAGTTCCTTTGCTTCGTCAGAAGTAGTTGTTACCATCATCCTTTTTTTTTGAACTTCTTGAGTGCCTCCACAAGAAATTAAAAAAATTGAGATTATTACATAAATAAAATTTTTCATAATGTTTCTTAATAATTTTTTACAATAAATTAGAATTAATTTAATTTTTATCAATTTTAATAAATAAAAATTAAATGAATTGATTTTTCAATTAAAAAATCAATGTTTCTCTGGTCTTTCTGCTAATTATTCTTTTATAATTCCATTAGAGTCTTGTAAAACTCTTTTGATATAGTGAAATATCTGCCGTCTTCTATGTGTAAAGATCCATCTCCTCTGTTATTTAATGAGTGATATTTAGTAATATGATCCTTGAATTTATTAATGTCTTTGACTAAATAATCTCTCCCATAGTCATCTTTTATTATGACCTTTTCCATTTTTTTAAGATTTTGTGTAACCAAAAAAAAGTAATCGACGTTTAGTAAATATCTTAATAGTTTGGTTTACTAGAATTAACCCTCACATGTGAGGGTTTTTTTTATCCTTCATTTCCAGAACCAGGACGTTCAGCTTCAGGCCTGTCGGCTTCACACTCAGATCCCCTACAAGGTAGATTATCTTCGAAGCCACATGATGATAGGAAAATAATAGTTAAAAAGGATAATGTCCTAATTGATTTCATATACGTAAAAATAATTATTTTTTTTTACCATCCAATTCCGTAGTATGCCTTGACTCCATTTGGATATAAGCCTTCTACCAGTACTCCGTCGTCTTTAGGTAGTTGTGATAGTATTGTTGATAAATCCTCAACATCAGATATACCTCTTTTGTTGATCGAGGTGACAATAAATCCTTTAGTAATACCTGAATTTTTCCACTTACCATTATTTATTTCACTTACCTGGGCACCTCCATCGATTTCTAATTTTTCTCTAAGTTCTTTTGGTACATCTGCGAATACTGCTCCATCAATAGTAAAAGAATTAGATGATGCTACAACTTCTGTGGTTCCTAAAGTGTTTTTTAATGTTGCGTTAAGTGTTCTTTTATTACCATCTCTAATGTATGTTACTAGTATTTTATCTCCCGGTCTATTTATTGCGACTTGTTCCTGGAGGTTAGATACATTTCTGATCTCGGCTCCATTTATTTCTACTATAACATCGCCTGACTCTAAGCCTGCCTCATCAGCTGCTCCGCCATCATTGACTCTATCGATCAATACACCAGTAAGAACAGGTAGATCCCTATCCTCTGCTATTTCTGCATTTACATCTAAGATAGTTATTCCTAATAAAGCCCTCTGAACAACACCATACTCAACAAGGTCCTGGTAAACTTTCTTTACCAAGTTAGATGGTATAGCAAATGAGTACCCTGCAAACGTTCCTGTTGGAGTAGCAATAGCTGAATTTATACCAATTAGATTTCCTCTCAGGTCAACAAGTGCACCTCCAGAGTTCCCAGGATTTACTGGCGCTTGATGTTGTATGAAAGCTTCGATTTGAAGGTTATTTCTATCTCTTAATATTCCAATATTTCTTGCTTTTGCACTAACTATTCCTGCAGTCACCGTAGATCTAAATTCAAAAGGAGAACCCACTGCCAGAACCCATTCTCCAATTTCAACATTATCAGAATTTCCAAATGCTACGGTTTGAAGATCTTCAGCATCAATTTTTAGTACTGCAATGTCTGTTGTTGGGTCGTTGCCTTCTACAGTTGCGATGAAAGTTCTGTTATCACTTAACAGCACCTCTACCTCGGAAGCATTTTCTATGACATGATTGTTTGTTATTATATATCCGTCACTTGTCATTATTACTCCCGAACCTGAACCTCTCCTTCTTGGCACTTCTCTCTCTCTGTTATCATACCTCTCTCCAAAAAAGTCTCTGAACATATCTTCAAATGGATTCCTGGTGGTTGTTGATCTACCCTCGAATGTGGTTCGAATATGTACAACGGCCGGAGTGGTTTTTTTTGATGTGTATATAAAATTAAGTCCTTCTGGTACAATTACATCTGTGGTGTCATATACGTAATTGGCAAGTTTTATATTTTTATTATTGTTGATATTTACATCAGTTTCAGGATTAAAGTATTTATATCCAGTAATAGAAGTGAGTCCACCTAGAACTGAGAACAGTATTGCAAATAAATAACTTTTTATATTTTTCATATTTAATTTTTTAAGAACACAATATTATACATTGATACGGATAGTTTTGTTACTTATTTTATGAATTAACAATGTTTAACAATAAAAAAAGGGTAAGATGACTTACCCTTTTTACTTAAATATAAAAATAAAGATTCTACTTTATTTCGATCGTCTTTTTAATTGACGCCTTTGTGTCTTTTTTGATTGAAATATTTAAAATACCATTCTTATAATTTGCACTTACCTTAGACTCATCAATATCATCAGGTAATTGGAATGATCTAGAAAACTTTCCAAAGCCATTCTCAATCGAGTGATAACTTTCTTTTTTATCTTCAAATTTTCTCTCCCCAGATACAGTCAGGTAACCTTTATCAATTTCTAATGATAAATCACTCTTATTCATTCCAGGAACTGAAAATAAAAAATTGAAAGAATTATCTGTCTCCGAAATATCTACTTTCGGTGAAAATTCACTTTGAAATTCATTATTAAAAAAATTATCAAAAAAATTATCAAATAATAATGGTCTTACATAATTATTTGATGGTCTTAAAATTAATTGTCTCATATTTAATTATTTATTTGTTTTAATATTCACTTTTCTATAATGAAAAAATTATACCACAAGATAAAAAATAGGCGATTTATGACACAATGTCATTAAAATAATAAAAAATTAAATATTTATGCCAAAATGACATTAAATGATTTGTTATAATTTTATTTTCGTCTAATTATTGCACAATTAATAATGAAAAATTATTATTGCAACTCGATTTTTAGCCTTCTTAGCTCAGTTGGTTAGAGCAGTAGACTGTTAATCTATTGGTCCTAGGTTCGAGTCCTAGAGAAGGCGCTTATTTTGTGGACGATCATGCTTAATTAGTGTGGTCGTTTTTTTTTATATTGTAGATAATATACTGACTTAGTATGAGAAAATACGATTTAGTTGTTTGGGGAGCAACTTCTTTTACCGGAAAATTAGTTACGGAATACTTATTCAATAAGTACGGATCTTCAAAAATTAAATGGGCTATTGCTGGAAGAAATTTAGATAAATTAGAAAAAGTAAGATATCAGGTAGCCGACGGTAACCTTCCAATGATTATTGCAGATAGTTTTGATGAGGAAAGTCTATCAAAATTTGTAAAAAAAACAAGGGTTGTATGTTCAACTGTTGGACCTTACTCGTTGTACGGGACAAAACTTGTTAAGCTATGTGTTGAGAATAATACAAATTATTGTGATATAACAGGAGAAGCTCATTGGATAAGAAACTTGATTGATGACTATCATGAAGAAGCGAAGTCCAAAAAAATAAAAATTGTAAATTCCTGTGGTTTCGACTCGATACCCTCTGATATGGGTGTTTATTTTATTCAGAATGAAATAAAAAAAACTTATAAAACTTATGCAAATTCTATTAAAATGAGAGTTGCAGGTGTAAGAGGAGGAATCAGTGGTGGAACCTATGGTAGTATCAATAATTTATTAAAGGAAGCCTATTCCAATAAAAAAATATTTAGAGTTTTAAATAACCCCTACGGTCTCAATCCAAAAAATAAAATGGAGGGTATGGACAAGAAAGATATAAGGAAAATTATTTTTGATAAGGAATCAAACTCTTGGATTTACCCATTTATAATGGCGGGAATTAATACGAAAATTGTAAGACGAAGCCACGCATTAACTAATTTTCAATATGGCAAAGATTTTAGATATGAAGAAGCTATGATGTCTGGTAAAGGTATTTCTGGTTTTCTTAAAGCTATCCTAGCTGTATTCCCACTGGCTATGATTGGTTTAAATCCAAATTCTTTCTTAAAAAAGATCGTAAATTCATATATGCCAAAACCTGGAGAGGGTCCTGGTGTTGAAAAAAGGAAAAATGGTTTCTATAACTTAAGATTTTATGTAAAAATTGATGAGAGGAGAAAGGCTTTCGCTAAGGTTATAGGAGATAATGACCCGGGCTACGGTTCAACCTCAAAAATGCTAGCCGAATCTGCTCTATGTCTAGCATTTGATAAGTTACCTGAAAACTATGGTGTTGTAACCCCCTCCATTGCTATGGGTAAACAACTTCTCGAAAGATTAAGAAATAATGCAGGATTAGATTTTAAAATTAGTATATGATGCCTCATTTATTCTCAACTTTTTTTTACTTAATGTTCTTCTTTCAATTGGATTTCTCAGATTATACTCAGAAGATTGATGGTTCAGACCTCTCAATAGATATGGTTTCAATTAGTGGTGGAAAATTTGATATGGGAGAGAGTCTAAGAGATAATACTGAAGTTTCTTCATTCTGGATATCAAAGTATGAGATTACATGGGAGATATATAATTTATTTATGGAGCACGAAATTTCTAATGACCAGAAATTTAAAGTTGGGGATGAACGGATTTCTTTAGATGGCATAAGTAAACCCACTACTCCTTACACTGATATGACTTTTGGGATGGGTTATGAAGGTTATCCCGCTGTTAACATGACACACTACTCTGCAACAAAATTTTGTCAGTGGTTATCAATCAATACTGGATATTATTATAGACTTCCTACAGAGGCAGAGTGGGAATATGCTAGTAGAGCTGGATCTAGAAAAGACAATTGGTTTGGAGATGAAGTATCCGTGATAGATGATTATGCCTGGTACAAAGAAAACTCAGGTGGAAAATACCAGAAAGTTGGTCAAAAGAAACCAAATAGTTGGGGGCTGTACGATATGTTAGGAAACGTTTCTGAGTGGGTCGCTGACTCGTATGAGGAACGAATATTCAAGCCAAGAGGGATAAGAAAGAATCCATTTGTTTACGACGAAAGTAAATACCCAAAAGTATACAGAGGAGGATCATGGAAAGATAAACCTGAAAATTTATCAAGTTCTAAAAGATATTTTTCAGATAAGTCACTCCAAAAGAGAGATCCTCAAATTCCAAAAAGTTTATGGTGGAATACAGACGCACCATTTATTGGGTTCAGAGTAGTTCGAGTTGATGAAATTAGTAAAAGCTCTCTTAGAAAGAAGTTTTGGAATAATTTAAATTTTATAATAAATTAAACTTGAAACATTCTATATACCCATGAAAAAAGAAACACGAAGAAATTTTGTAAAAAAAACCGCTGCAATAACAAGTGGAGTTGTAGCCTCATCATTGCCTTTAGCATCCTTTTCTAATGTTAATGAAGATAAAAAACTAAAATTATCAGTTGTTGGATGCGGTGGAAGAGGGTCAGGCGCTGTTGTACAGGCACTAACTGCCGATGAAAATGTTGAGTTAGTTTCTATGGCTGACGCCTTCAGAGACAGAATTGATACAAGTCTCAGGGGTATTAGAGATCATTTTGGTAAATCAAAAAAAATTAACGTTAAAGAAAAAAATATTTTTACGGGCTTTGATTCATATAAAAGAGCAATAGATTTAAGTGACGTAGTAATTCTTACAACACCCCCAGGTTTTAGACCTCTACACTTTGAGTATGCAGTAAATAGTGGTAAACATGTTTTTATGGAAAAACCAGTGGCTACTGATGCTACTGGAGTTCGAAGGGTATTAGAATCTGCAAAGAAAGCAAAAGAAAACAGATTAAATGTAGTTGTAGGTCTACAGAGACATTATCAGAGTAAGTACACTAATCTCTATGAAAAAGTTAAATCTGGAGATATTGGAAAAATTCTTTCAGGTCAGGTGTATTGGAATGATGCAGGAGTCTGGACGAATCCAAGAGAATCTAACCAGTCTGAACTTGAGTACCAGATGAGGAATTGGTATTATTTCAACTGGATTTGTGGAGATCATATTCTTGAACAACATATTCATAATATTGATATTGCTAACTGGTTTATAGGGGAGTACCCTTCTGAGGCCCAGGGCATGGGAGGTAGACAAGTTAGAAATGGAAAAGATCACGGACAAATTTTTGACCATCATTTTGTTGAGTTTCATTATCCGGGTGGTGCAGTTATCTCAAGTCAGTGTAGACATCAGAAAGGAACTGAGAGTAGGGTAGATGAAGTCTTCCAGGGTTCTAAAGGTTCAATAGTCCTCGGTTCTGGAGAAATTAAAAATTTAGATAATTCTACTATTTATAAGTATCCAAATTCATCGTCTGATGACCCTAATCCATATCAGGTTGAGCATGATAAATTTTTTGAATCTATAAGGGGTGGAGGTGTTATCTCTGATACAGAGAATGCTGCCAAAAGTACTTTGAGTGCAATAATGGGGAGAACGGCAACTTATACTGGAAAAAAGATAACGTGGGAGGAGATGATGAACTCAGAGGAGAATTTAGTTCCTGATAATTTATCATGGGAATCTGAGGCACCTACTCTGCCAGACAAAGACGGTAACTATAAGATTCCTACTCCAGGAATTACAAAATTTATTTAAATTTTTATAATGCTAAGGAGAGCCTTTTTAAATAAATTTTCATATGGATTAGCTACCAGTTCATTGATTACCTTCAATTTATTTTCAAATTATCAGTTAAAGAATAATTTCAAATTAAACTATGCTCCACACTTAGGAATGTTTAAAAATTCTGTTGGAGATGATCCCATAGATCAAATTAATTACATGGCTGATCTAGGTTTTAAAGCTTTTGAAGATAATGGAATGAGCTCAAGATCAATAGCTCTACAAAATAAGATATCCAAAACTCTAGTGAATAGAGGAATGAAAATGGGGGTTTTTGTTGCTCATAAAATATACTGGGAAAAACCTAATCTTTCTAGTGGTGACGATGATTATAGAGATGAATTTTTAAAACATATTAGGAATTCAGTGGAAGTAGCAAAAAGAGTAAATGCAAAATGGATGACAGTGGTTCCAGGACATCTAGATCTAAGAAAAGATATGTCTTACCAAACCTCAAATGTAGTTGAAACCTTAAAGAAAGCATCTGATATTTTAGAACCGCACGGTTTAGTTATGGTTCTAGAACCATTAAACTTTAGAGATCACCCTGGATTATTTTTAACTGAGAGTCCCCAAGCTTTTCAAATATGTAAAGCTGTCGACTCACCATCTTGTAAAATATTATTTGATATTTATCATCAGCAAATTCAGGAAGGGAATTTAATTCCTAATATAGATGATAGTTGGGATGAAATCGCTTACTTCCAGATAGGGGACAATCCGGGTAGAAAGGAACCTACAACTGGTGAAATAAATTATAAAAATATATTCAGTTTCATCTATAAAAAAGGTTATGATGGAATACTTGGAATGGAGCACGGTAATGCTTTACAAGGCGAAGAAGGTGAAAAAGAATTAGTTGATGCTTACTTAGAAGTAGACTCTTTCTAATTACCTAAGTGGTTTCTTTTACCTCCAACCAATATTAGCTCGGTCTGTCTTCCGTTTACATATCTAAAGCCTTTCTCCTCAAATACTCCTGCTTCCTCAAGCATAACTCTAATATCTTTATTCCACTCTTCGATAAACACCTTTGTATTTAACTCAATTGCGTAGACTGTATTATAATTCATGGGAAAATCACCTGTAAAAGGAACTCCACCCTGAGAATCCCACATTCCTAAAGTAGTTCCAGCTGAATGACCAAAAGTCCCAAGTGGGTGTGTATAAATTTGAGGTCTAAATCCTTCATTTCTTCCCTGTTCTAGAGCTTCTTTAAGTATCTGATTTCCAGTTTTCTTGTGCTCAAATAAGTCAGTAAATATGTCTTGTACTCTATTCCCCTCATCTAAAGCTTTAACAAGGTATTCCGGTGCCTCTGTCTCATCTGGTTTAAGCACATAAGCTAACTCTTGGCAATCTGTATTTAATGTCAGGTAGCTTATACCAAAATCACAGTGAATTAAATCACCAGGCAAAATAATATCAAATTTAGATTCACCGTCAAAAGCATATAGATCGCTAACTTCATTTCTCTGCACATCTATAGTTGGATGAAACCATGTTTTGAGACCAAGTTTTTTAACCTTTTCTCTCATCCACCACACCACGTCATTAGTTGTTGTAACTCCGGGAGTTATCACTTTAGTTGAGAATGCTTCGTTAATAATTCCATGAGTTATTTCAACTAACTGATCATAGATTATCATTTCTTTTTCTGTCCTTGTCTCAATCCATCTAACGGCTAGTTCCTCAGCAGAAACAACTTTTTTAGATAATGAATTTGACATATTATTTAGGAGGAGCTCGTAATCAGTTTTTACAATTCCATCGGCTAATGCAAAGTGATCAGAGTAGTTAAGTCCTATTTTATTAGGATTCTTTTCCTCTATAAATTTTACTAGTGCTTTAATCTGGTCTGGCTCCTCATCCTTATTCCATATTGATGGAATATTTTTTCCGAAAGAGTACCTTGCAATTGCAACTTTTTCTAAATTTTTTTCATCTTTATCATAGTAAAATGCTAGTATTGTCCTTCTCCTAGCATTCAGCCAAGTAGGTGGTAAAAGTGTCTTAATTATAGGGTCTTCATTATATTCTCTGGTAATTATCACCCACATGTCTATACCTGTTTCTTCCATTAGTTTAGGTAATAAATTATCAAATCTATCTTTTTGAATTTCCTCAATAACTCTTGCTCTTTCCTCAAGGCTAAGAATATCTTGAGCATTAATTTGAACTGTTACTAAAAGGAAAAGAATTAAATTAATTATCTTCATGAGTACTATTTAAATATAAGTGAATTGAGTAACCAAAATACAAATTATTGGAAAGAAAACTTAAGATATGTAGGAATTCTTTTATTAGTATGGTTCACGGTCTCTTTTTGTTTTTCAATTTTATTTAAAAATTTTCTTGATAATTTTTATATAGGCGGGTTCAAGCTTGGCTTTTGGTTTGCACAGCAAGGTTCAATGTATGTTTTTGTCATACTTATTTTTATATATGTTCACCTCATAAATAAGCTTGACAAAAAATATGGATTTGATAAAAAAAGTTAGTTATGGATGTTCAAACCTGGACTTACTTAATTGTCGGTATAACATTTTTATTGTATGTCTCGATTGCAATTTGGTCTAAGGCAAGTTCAACAAATGAATTCTATATAGCTGGAAAAGGTGTGTCTCCTCTTGCAAATGGAATGGCTACGGCTGCTGATTGGATGTCTGCCGCGTCTTTTATCTCAATGGCAGGAATAATTGCTTTCGCAGGATATGACGGGTCTGTATATTTGATGGGATGGACAGGAGGTTATGTACTATTAGCATTGTTATTAGCTCCATACCTTAGAAAATTTGGAAAATTTACTGTACCTGATTTTATAGGTGAGAGATATTATTCAAATACAGCACGTTTAGTTGCTGTTTTCTGTGCTCTTGCTGTTTCTTTCACTTACGTAGCGGGCCAAATGAGGGGTGTAGGAATAGTTTTCTCTAGGTTTTTAGAGATTCCTATTGAATCGGGAGTTGTCGTTGGGATGGTAATAGTATTATTTTATGCAGTCTTGGGTGGGATGAAAGGAATAACCTATACTCAGGTTGCTCAGTATTGTGTTCTAATTTTTGCTTTCATGGTACCGGCATTTTTTATTTCCTTTCAGATGACTGGATATGTAATCCCTCAAATTGGAATGGGTTCTACAATTAATGATGGCTCTGGAATTTATTTACTACAGAAATTAGATTCTTTGTCAAAAGATTTAGGATTTACAGAGTATACGTCCGGGACAAAGTCAGTTGCTGATATCTTTTGTATAACTCTTGCTTTAATGGTTGGAACAGCAGGTTTACCACACGTTATTGTAAGGTTTTTTACGGTAAAAAAAGTTAGAGACGCTAGAAAATCAGTTGGACTTGCGCTTTTATTTATTACTATTTTATACACTACTGCTCCAGCAGTATCCGTTTTCTCAAAATTAAATCTTATTGAAACTGTAAGTGAAAAACATTATGAATCTATGCCAGATTGGTTTAAAAACTGGGAAAATACTGGACTAATTGTCTTTAATGATAAAAATAATGACGGAATAATAAATTATAATAACTCAAAAGAAAATGAATTAATAATAGATAATGATATTATGGTTTTAGCTAACCCAGAAATTGCAAATTTACCTGCGTGGATTATTGCTCTAGTTGCTGCCGGTGGCTTAGCTGCCGCTCTATCTACTGCTGCTGGTCTATTACTTGTGATATCAACTTCCGTCTCTAACGATCTCATTAAAAAAATTCTTATCCCTGACATATCACAAAAAAATGAATTACTAATTGCACGAGTTTCATCCTTCTTTGCTGTATTAGTTGCAGGGTACTTTGGTATTAATCCTCCTGGTTTTGTAGCTGCAGTTGTTGCTTTAGCTTTTGGTCTTGCAGCAGCATCTTTTTTCCCAGTAATAATTTTAGGTATTTTTTCTAAAAGAGTTAACAAGGAAGGTGCTATCTCTGGAATGATTGTTGGTATATCTCTAATGCTATATTACATGGCAAAGTTTAAGCTTGGGTGGTTGGGTGAGGTCCCTCCCTCTAGCGAATGGTGGTTTGGTATATCTCCTGAAGGATTTGGTTCAATAGCAATGTTGTGTAACTTCGTGATCTCAATTGTTATTTCTAAATTAACTTCCCCACCTCCTCAAAAAATTAATGATCTTGTAGATAATATAAGAATTCCTGAGAGTTAATATTTTTCATAGAAAATATTCTCTTCTATAGATTTCCATAATAGTAGCGATGCAAAAGTATTGTATGGTCTCCATGAGTCTATTAATAAATCAAGCTTTTTACTACTGAGATCATCTATATTATAATTTTTTTTGATACTGTTGAGTAGTGCAAGATCTTTCTTTGAAAATATATCCTCTCTAAATAAAATAAAGATTAGAAACATCTCTGCAGTCCAACTACCTACCCCCTTTATCTCTGTTAGCATATTAATTACTTCGTTGTCTTCAAATTTTTTGAAATCAATTTTATTATTCTGAAAGTAGTGATAGACATTTTTGATATAGTTTACTTTCATGCCTGATATTCCTATCTCTTTTAATTGGGTATTATCAATATCAATAACCTGATTATCAGATAGCCCTGATATTAGTACATTAAATTTTTTTTTAATAGAGATAGCCGCCTTAAAACTTATTTGTTGTTCAATAATAATTTCAGATATCGCCTTTGCATGGTTTTTAAAATATCTATCACTGATATCAATTTGATCTCCAAGTTTAATTATGAGTTGCTCCATCACTTTATCCTTCTTCAGGTGATTGAAAGGTTTACTATAAATATTTATACTCATTTATCATTTAAATTGAATCAATTAGATACTTTGTCTCTAAAGGTAATTCTTCAACTTTAATTATATGATAACTATCATAGAATGGATGTAAAATTAAAAGGTTCATACTAGATACGTTTAATTTATAATTCTTTTCCAAGATATATTTATAAATATTCTGTTGCAGACAGTACTTATTGTAATCCGTTGAACTCATATGACCAAGTCCCTTTAAACAGTTTTCAAATGGATTATCTTTCTCAATATTTCCACCATCATCAATAATTTTTTTTGATCTTTTCCAATCAAACAGAAATACTTCATTATCAGATTTTTTATATACCATGTCGATAGTACCAGCTAATAACTTTGAATCATCAAAGACTCTCCACTCAGTCCTAAATGGCTCATATTTATTTACGATATATCTTTCATGAAATTTCATAAACTTTTCAAATTCTGGTGAGTTTTTATATTCTATTTCATTATAGAAATTTTCTATCTGATTATGAAGATTTGTTCCTTCATTCCTTGCTTTAGATCCTAGATCTTCCCACCTTTTTAATATATCAGCAACTTTTTCACCAGTTTTTCTACTCTCGTTACCCGCCCAGTAATCTCTATCAAATTTTGGAAAATATTCGCCAATTAATTGTGTCACAGATTGTGCTTCTTTGCTATCATCAATAGTGTAAGAATGATTTGATTCATCAAATATTATCCTATCATCCCTCTGATGAAAATTAATTTTTTTTAATTTCTTCATTCCTATTGCAATATTAACAATCATTTAATCCAATTATTTATAAAAAAAACTATATTTAAATTTTAACCAAATATTTAAGATTTATGGAAACTAATGAATTACTAATTCCAACTGTTCTAGGTGCAATTTGCCTGTGTATAAGTATTTATGGGCTAGCTGTGGCATAAGATAGAAAATTTGCTCTAGGAGGTGTATTTCTCTACTCTTTTATTCCTATAAGCCATAGGTTAGGGATTTACCTAGAAAATCCTGATGACTATTTCAGTCTTGTTACTGCATTAATTTTTGTTATTCAGGCAATAGTATCAATTCCAATTGGAGGTTTCCATGCGATATACTCTCTAATGATGTTAGTAGCTATCTCTAAAACTCTTGCTGGAAAAATGGATATGAAATAATTTTTTTAAAAATTATTATTAAATTAAGGCCAACTAATGTTTGGCCTTTTTTTTTATATCATGAAAAACTTTTTTATAGTAACCTTAATTTTTTTATCTAGTACTAGTATTTATTCTCAGGTAACAAGGAGTATTGAAGCAGAGAGCTCTGTTGTTACTGACCACTTTGTCACTGTTAATGGAACTAGAATTCCTTACTCTGCCACAGCTGGTACATTACCAGTTTGGAGTGATGATGACAACGCAGTCGCAACTTTATTTTATACATACTATAAAAGATCTGATGTAAAAGATATCAAGAACAGACCAATATTCTTTTCCTTCAATGGAGGTCCAGGTGCAGCATCTATATGGATGCACATGGGATATACAAGTCCGAGAACACTAAACATTGATGATGAAGGCTATCCCGTACAACCTTACGGTATAAAAGATAATCCCTACTCAATTATCGATGTAGCTGATATTGTTTATGTAAACCCTGTAAATGTTGGTCTCTCAAGAATACTAGATAAAGATTATGATAGGTCAAAGTTTTTTGGTGTAAACTCAGATATTGAGTATTTAGCTCAGTGGATTGAAGACTTTATCAATAAATATAATAGGTGGTTATCTCCTAAGTATTTGATTGGTGAGAGTTATGGAACAACAAGATGCTCAGGACTAGCTCTTGAACTTCAAAGTCGATACCACACCACATATCTTAATGGTGTTATCTTGGTTTCACCAACAGGGTTAGGTATTGACAGAGATGGTCCAGTAGGATCTGCATTAAGATTACCTTATTTTGCGGCAACAGCATGGTACCATGACAAATTAGATGACGATTTACAAAAGATGGAACTTTTGGATCTCTTAGAAGTTGTTGAAAAATTTACAGTTGAAGAGTTTCTACCAGCGATTACTCTTGGTAATTCGATAACCGACGAAAAAAGATCAGAAATTGCTAAAATAGCCTCAAAATATTCTGGTCTTTCAGCTAGAGATTTTATTGATAATAACTTAGATGTAACAGATCAATATTTTTGGAAAAAATTATTATATGATGAGGGCTTTATTCTTGGAAGATTGGACTCAAGATACAGAGGTATAGATAAAAAAAATTCGGGTGTTTCTGTGGGTAGTTATCCAGAGCTAGATGCTTGGGATCACGCGTTCACACCAGCTATGCAATATTATCTTAATAACGAATTAAATTATAAGACAAATATGAATTATAATGTCTGGGGTAACGTTAGACCTTGGAATAGAGATAATGACAGAACTGGAGATAATCTGAGACAGGCAATGGCTAAAAATCCTTTCCTCAATGTTATGATTCAATCCGGTTATTATGATGGTGCTACTCAATATTTTGATGCTAAATACACTATGTGGCATATTGA
Organism: uncultured Flammeovirgaceae bacterium; assembly: GCA_913052485.1. Classification (GTDB taxonomy): domain Bacteria; phylum Bacteroidota; class Bacteroidia; order Cytophagales; family MED-G16; genus MED-G16. The sequence continues at coordinate 28,126 of CAJXDN010000001.1, forward strand.
TCCTAGTGGAAAGATGAAAGATAGATTATCCTTTAAAGGTTATGAGAGTGGTCACATGATGTATTTGAGAAGAGAAGATCTAAAAAATTCTAATGATGACATTAGGGAATTTATTAAAAATACTATTCCAACAGTACCCGCAAAGTATTAATATGATTAGACTCTTTTTTCTTTTTTTCTTTATATCTAATCCCTCACACTCGCAAGAAGATTTCACTTTAGATCAAATTAAATCCTATCCATTCCCAAATGAGTTAACAGGATCTTCAGAGACTTCAAGGATTGCTTGGGCATTTGATGAAGAGGGAAAAAGAAATGTATACGTTGCGGAGGGACCATCCTACATAGCCAGAAGGTTAACCTCATACATGGATGATACCGGTCAAGAATTATCAAGTGTATCAATTTCTTCAGATGGCAATTGGGTTGTATATATAAGAGGTGGAGATTTTGGCTCAAATTGGGATGATGAACTTCCAGTAAATCCAACCTTTAACCCTGACCCTCCTAAAGTTCAGATTTGGAGTATCCCCTTTAGAGGTGGTGATCCAATTATGATTGATGAGGGTATAAATCCAGTTATTTCTCCCCTAAGTGATCAGATTGCATATATCAAGGAAGGGCAGATATGGGTATCTTATATTGACGGTGAGGGTGGATCAAAAAAACTCTTTCATTCAAGAGGAAGAAATGGATCACATTCTTGGTCTCCCGATGGATCAAAAATAGCATTTGTTTCTTATAGAGGTGACAGATCTTTTGTTGGAGTTTATAAAGACGAAAAAAGTAATATTAAGTGGATAAATCCCTCTTTTGATAGAGACACATCTCCGAGGTGGTCTCCTGATGGGAATGAAATTGTCTACATAAGACAACCAGGAGCTGCTGGAGAACCCGACTCAATACTTGGAGCAAGACATGTACCATGGAAAATTGTGAAGTCAGATATAAATACACTGGTGAGTGAAGAATTGTGGGAAGCCCCCAAAACTATTAGAGGGTCATACCCAAGGACTCAGGGTGGAGCAAATCTGCACTGGGCGCATAAAAGGATAGTCTTTCTTTCATACCATGATGGATGGCAACATTTATATTCCATACCAGAAAGTGGGGGAGAACCGACCCTACTTACCCCAGGTAACTTTATGTGTGAGTACATTAAATTATCTCCTGATAAAAAATCACTCGTGTTTACCGCAAATACGGGGGATGATGAGTATGATATAGACAGAAGACATATCGTAAAAGTATCAGTAGATAAGTCAGACATGAAAGTTCTTACTAACGGTATTGGACTTGAGTGGACTCCTCTAATTACTGGTGACTTAAACAATGTCGCATTCATAAGTGCAACATCAACCAGGCCCCCTTTGCCTTCAGTATTAAATCTGAATAATAATAAAATTAAATTGTTATCAGAAGACAGGATACCTAATGATTTTCCTTCTGTCAAGATGGTAATTCCAACTCAGATAAAATTTAAATCTACGGATGGAATTGAAGTATACGCTACAAAATTTGAGAAAAAGGACAAAAAAAAGAATAAGCCTGCTGTGATTTATATTCATGGAGGACCACCAAGACAAATGTTATTAGGATGGCACTACTCATCTTATTACTCTAATGCATACGCTTTAAATCAATACTTAGCTAATAAAGGTTTTGTAGTTATCTCTGTTAATTATAGACTTGGAATTGGTTATGGATTTGAGTTCCATAATCCAGTCGATGGAGGTACCAAGGGTGCGTCAGAATATAGAGACGTGAAAGCTGCAGGTTTATGGCTCAATCAACAAAATAATATTGATAAAGATAGAATTTATGTTTATGGTGGAAGTTATGGAGGATATTTAACAGCTATGGCTCTTGGTAGAGATTCAGATTTATTTTCTGGTGGGGTCGATATACATGGAGTACACGACAGAACTTTATATGGATATTTAAACTCAATCAATTATGAGAAAGCTCCCGATTACGATTTAGCAAGAGAGACTGCCTGGAAATCATCGCCAGTTTCAGATATAGATACTTGGAAATCTCCAGTATTAATTATTCATGCTGATGATGACAGAAATGTATATTTTAAACAAAGTACAGATCTAGTCCAGAGGCTTAGGAAAAAGAAAGTTTATATGGAGACAATGGTGATAGTTGATGATACCCATCATTTCATGTTATTTGATAACCAGATGAAAGTCAATAAGGCTACTGCTGATTTTCTGATTAGATTAGCTGAAGATAAAATCAATTAGATTTTATAGGATCCTCCCTTACTACAATTTTGTCAGTAAACTCTTTTCCATTCTCAAGACGAATTTTAAGATTATAAATTCCTTCACTTGCTTCAAAATTTTCATATAATTTTTCAGGGAAAATTCTTTCTCCACCTGCGTACATACCATAATTGTCTAGGAATTTCTTCCTGATTAAATTTAAATTTGTAAAAGATTTTTGAGCCTTAAAATTATAGGAATCTAATCCTCTCTTTTCGCGAACAATATCTTTAAACTCTTTTTTTATTGCAATAAATTTTTCTCGATAACTATTAAATTCTTCCTGAGTTCTATTTAGTTTGAATGGCCAGATAAATCTGTTAATTCCTTCTTTAATATCTAGAGACATTTTAAATATTGGACCACTAGAATCCTTTTCATTATTTTTAGAAATTATTAACTCACCTTTTGTACTTATAGTACTGAAGAAATTAATCATCGACCCGTATGACGGATTCTCACCTCTAAACTCGAAAAATGGTTGTTTTCTTCCAGTATTTATTTTTATCCATTTAGTAGAAAGTCTTGAAGGTAGAAGATTATCTTCTCTTTTGTTTAGAAATCTTAGTGGATTTATATCATCTAAAATCCAGATGCTTCTTCCATGAGTTCCAGCTATCAAATCACCATCTCTAGGATGGATAACAAGGTCATGTATTGCTACTGTTGGTAGATTACTACCTAGTTTTTCCCATGTGGTTCCTCGGTTATTACTGAAATAGACAGATTTCTCAGTTCCTACAAAAAGTAAATTTTCATCTATGTAATCCTCCCTTATCACATAGACTGAATAGTCTTCTGGTAAGTTTGATGATATATTGGTCCAAGTATCACCAAAATCTTCTGTAAAAAAAACATAGGGTCTATTATCATCAAATCTATGATTATCAAAAGACACATACGCTCTACCTTTAGAATGTTTTGAAGCTTCAACTCTACTAACCCATATTTTCTCAGGAATTCCATTAATATTGTTCTTTACGTTTTTCCATGTCTCACCATTATCTTTTGTTACTTGTACATTTCCGTCATCAGTTCCAACCCATATAGATGATGTATCAATTGGAGTATCACTTATAGTAATTATTGTATAATGATTTTCACCACCGGTGTTACTATTTGTTAAACCTCCACCATCTGATGTATTTCTTAGAGTCTTATCATTAGTAGTGAGATCGGGACTAATAATTTTCCAGTTATCTCCCCTGTCATATGATTGGAAAAGATGATTGGATCCAAATAAAACTTTTTTCGAGTTATGAGATGAAATTATGAATGGACTACTCCAATTAAATCTAAATTGTGGAGGGAGAAGTGGCCTATCTGGTCTCTCTCTAAAGAACCAATGTTCACCAGGGTCAATTGTATATCTATTTCTCGTCTCATCATAATCATAATCTACAAAATCTTTAAAATTCAAAATAGTTTCAGGAGTAGGTGTAATGAAGGAGTATTCTCTAGTTTCTATGTTTTGCCTCGCAACAAATCCAACATGATTGACTGTATATATTGTTCTCCAATCTTCAGGATCAATTTGAGTATGGAAACCGTCTCCCTCAGCTACCCAAGTACTATGCATATTTAAAATCCCTCTGTATTCTCTACTATTGCTGGGTGTGACCCATAGTCCATTATCCTGTAAACCCCCTCCGACGTAATACGGATCTCTCATGTCAACACCAATTGCATAGTATTGGCCAATTGCCATGTTATTGTGAGATATCCAACTTTTTCCTCCGTCGACTGATAATCTGGAACCTTGATCAGTTGCTAAGTACATAATTTTATTGTCGTATGGTGCAATCCACATATCGTGATCGTCTCCACCGTCTGTTCTCCATCTTCTTGGTTTAAAGCTTTTTCCACCATCATTAGATATCATAAAGCCTCTTGATACAACATATATATTATCTGGGTTAACAGGATCAATTTCAATTTGTCCATGATAGAAAGGCCTAACTGCATGCTTTAACAAAAAATTCCATGATTCGCCCTCATCATATGATATATAAACACCGGTTCCTGGCTCATTTTCAGGTATGTTTTCGTCTGCCTCGTAAGCCATTACCATAATTTTCGGATCGTTCAAATGGATAGATATATCAATCATACCACTTTTTCCTTTTGCAAGACCGTCGGTAATTTTTCTCCAATTCTTCCCACCGTCAGAAGATTTAAATAGACCTCCTTGTTCCCCGCCACTAACAAAGCTAGCTGGTTGTCTGAGTCTGTGATAAAAACCAGCAAACATGATATCAGGATTCCTAGGATGAAAAATTATTTCTGTACAGCCTGTTTTCCCATCATCAGGAAGACCCCCTAAAACCTTTTCCCAATTTTTTCCTCCGTTAGTAGACTTAAAAAGACCTCGATCACCAGAATAACCCCACAAGTGTCCGACAGCAGCAGCATATATAATATTTGAATTATTTGGGTGAATTTCTATCTCTGCAATTTGGTGAGTTGATTTAAGTCCCATGTTTATGAATGACTTCCCACCATCTGTGGATTTATAAATTCCATCACCCCATGCACTCGAATTCCTATTTGCTGACTCACCTGTGCCAACCCATATAGTATTTAAATTATTTTGATCAAATTTTACTGATCCAATTGAACCTGCTCCATAATTATCAAAAATGCTTTCCCAAGTAATCCCTGCATTTTCAGATTTAAAAACACCCCCCGAAGCTGAGGCAATTAATACCTTTCTATAGTCAGAATTTGATGCATCTATAGCCGCAATTCGGCCCATCATATTCGCAGGTCCGATATTTCTCCATAATAAATTTTCTGTGTTTAAATTTTGACTGTAAATTTCAACTTTGAAAATACAAAGGATTAAGAATAGTATAATTTTTTTCATTTATTTTCTGATTATGAATTGAAATTATATTTTTTTTTTTAAAATAGGTAATAAATTGAGTGAAAGAGTTGAATCAAATACTGAAAAAAAATTAAACTACATAACACACGGTATAGGTCTTATTTTGAGTATTATTGGATTCTATTATCTGCTATCAAGAACGTATAATATAGAGTCACCAGATAAATTATTTTCATCAGTAGTGTATGGTCTGTCGCTGATCATTATGTATAGCTCCTCAACCTTATATCACTATTTTATAGATACTAGATTTTCATCTGCTCTACAAAAAATGGATCATATAAGTATTTATTTACTAATTGCAGGATCATATACTCCTGGATTAATTCTTAAACTACAGTATAGTCTTGGAATAGAGATATTTTTTATTATTTGGCTTACAACATTAATAGGAATAATTCATAAAATATTTTTTTTCAAATATTACCAGAAGATCTCTTTGTTTATATATTTAGTTATGGGTTGGTTGATTGTAATTGATTTCGGAGCGATAGTAGAATCTTTTTCTAATTACTCAATAATACTGATGGTTTCGGGTGGTATATTTTATACTTTAGGAACTATTTTCTATGCTCAAGATAAATTAAGATATAATCATGTTATTTGGCATATATTTGTAATGGCGGGGTCAGCATGTCATTTCTTCATGATAAGTTCTATAATTTAATTATTTCTCACAAAAAATACTCGATTATAGTTGGCCTCAAATTTTCTATTCATCAACTCATTATATACTTCATTAGAATCTATTATTAATGTATCACCTTTAAGCGTTATCGAACTCTCTACTACTTGTCTGTACTTATGATATATATCAATTTTATCTCCATCTAGTTTGAAATCATAATAACTTCTTTCCCCATTCTTATAAATCATCTCAATATAGTTCCACTCATTAATTTGCATCTCTCTGTCACCAAAGAAGTTACAGTGAGAGACTTGGAATCCCAAGGCGTCATTATCTAAGCAAACTCTTTCCCAATTTCCAACAATATTTTCAATGGCCACCTCATCATCCATTCCAATAATCGTTACAAGAATTAAAAAAAAATTAAATATCACCTTATGGTTTTTTTATCATAATTATCAATTCGAATAAAATTAATTAAGTTTTCAGATTCTATTTTATCAAAATCAGCATATTTAATCTTTGCTAGAGATGATACTAACCCCTTTGCAATTTTTTCTTCGTCGTGAGTATTTATAGTTTTCTCCGGTTTTATTTGATTATATAACTCATATACATTTTCCATCCCCGGATTAACTTTACCTCCCATTATCTTAGGGATTTCAAACTCAGTGAAAGTTGTAATCAATAATTTGATTGAAAAATCATTAATTATTTTTAATTGTTTTTTATTAAGAACAAAACCGTGAGGTGCGTAAAATATTGCCTCGTTTTTACTATTTATTATTGCTGCTGAGTAATAAATTGGGTCTAGAAGTTTGTCAGGTCTAAAAGATAAAAATGATAAATTTCCAAATTTTGTTATTTTATTATCTTCAAGGTGTGTTATAGATCTATTTGGGAATTTATTTTTTAATTTTTTATATGCTTTTCCCGTGGCAATAATTGGTTTTGTTTCAGGTATTTCTTCTAAAGTTTTAAGGTGACAATGATCTTCATAATTTTGAGATATTAAAAGAAAATTAAAGTTAGGTATATTTTTGACCTTAACAGGTTCCTTAATATGCCACTGCTGATTAAGCCATTTTGAGCCATCTATTTCAGATCCAATTAGCCATGGGTCTATAATAAATTTTTCTTCTTCAAATTCTATATGCCAGGATGAGTCAAGGTTAAGTCTTTTAACAGATAACATTAAATATATATTTTTGTAAAAAGTTTAAATATTACTGTGATATCCAAAAATAAATTTTTTTTACTTTTAATTCTACTTTATTTACCTAATAAAGGTTTTGCTACTAACTTGAAAGTTGGATTACATAGTGCCATTGGCTTCTCAACGATATCGGCAACGAATGCCCCAAGAGAATTTAATATCGGCAAGGGTTTTCTTCCCAGTTTTCAGTTTGGGTTAAGCTCAGAATTTATTTTGTATAATAACTATAACATTGTTACAGAAATAAATTTTTCATCAAAAGGGTACAGTAATATTTTTTCTGGTATAAGAGTAAGATCACACTATAATTATATTACAATACCCATAAAATTAAAAACTAGAATATCAGAAGAGATTAACTTTCAGTTTGGACCATATATAGGTATCGCTATAAAAGAGTATATAAAAAATAACATATCTGATCAAAAAGTTTATGGAAGCATTGGTAATTCAATAAATAGCGAGCCACCGAATACTTTAAAGCCTCTTGATTTTGGCCTGGAGACAGGGATAGCGTATGAATTTGAAAATTTTTCAATAGGTTGTTTTCTTTCGTATGGTATCCTTAATACTCGACCAGGTGGTGGAATTGGTAGCTCAATAAGAAATTTATCTACACAGATCAGGTTTCATTATAACATTTTAAATAAAGAATAAAATGAGAAGATTATACAGAGATAGTTTAAATGGACTGATTGGAGGAGTTTGTGAAGGTTTAGGAGAATATTTCTCAATAGATCCCATTATATTTAGATTGATTTTTATTGCTTCATTTTTTATGTTAGGTGGTGGAATTTTAACATATTTTATTGCATGGGTAATAATCCCTGATAGATATTAATTAATCATCATCTATTTTTCTTGACCTTTTATAAACTTTTCCAGAAGGTTTAATTTTTGTTGAATTTTTCCTTCTAACAATCTGAGCTAATTGCCCTTTATTCTCCTTTTTTTTATTTGACATCTACAGGGCTAATTTTTGCTTGATAAACTTTCTTTTTATAACTACTCCCTGTTCTACAGACTGAATAACTAAAGTGTCTTTTTTAATGTAGAATGTCTGTTCTTTTGAGCTTCCATTATCTTTTTTAATTTTAATGAAATTATTTTTTTGAGAAAAGTTATACTTGGTAATATCAACCTGTCCAATTTCTATAAGATTTCCATCATCCTTGAAGTTTAAATACTTAATTTCATTTTCCTCAATAGATTTCCATATTCCAATCAAATTATCATTCAGAAAAAAGGTTAAAGTAATTATAAATATTAATGGTTTCATGAATCCTAATTTAATTTAAATATCACATAGATATTAGAAAAATTATTGAAATTCTAACTTTTTGAATTATTTTGAATCAAAATTAAATAATTAAGATTTATGAAAAATATATTAAAATTTCAGAATTATCTGAACTTCCAAAATTTGACTTTTTTTGGTTTATTAATTTTAGCATATCAAAATTTTGAGTCAAGAAATAAGATAAATGAACTAAACTCGAATATTGAATATGCATTATTTGAATTAGAAGAAATTAAGAAGGAAACAAAAGAAGCTAATAAATATGCCAAGTCTGCAAATACTATGGCATTCTCAATTTTTTCTGAAATAGAAAATGATAAAAAATAAACAATTCCTTTCATTAATGGTTTTTATGTTTTTGATTCCACATATAATATGTGCTCAAAAAATATTTCCAGTTAAGTATCAGTCAGAGTCTGACTTAAAAGTTTTCGTTGTTGATTACGAGAGTCAGGCAGATTTAAAGGTTTATAAATTACAATATATGTCCCAGGTAAAAGGTAATGATGGATTATGGTATTTTGCAAAATATAAAAGTGAAGCAGATAAAAAAATATATTTTGTTGATTACCAGAGTCAAAGTGATTTGAAAATTTTTTTTGTGAAGTATAAATCTCAGGCAGGCTGGAGAAACAAAGGTAAGATACACCTCATGTACTAATCATTCTTAAATGCCAATATTCAATGATATAAAATAATTTCTGGGTAGACCAGGATAGTAGTACCTAGGGTCTCTTCCACCAAAACCTCTGGCATTTATAACAACACCAGAAGCATATCGTTTATCTAACAGGTTATTTATGCCTGACGACAAATTAATTTCCATACCTTTTAGATACAATCTTCTAGATATTTTAAGATCAAATAATGAGTAGCTATCAGTAAATAATGTATTTGCGTCGTTCATAGGTATCTCTCCAATATTTTGAAATGAAAACTGAAGAAGATAATTTTTAAAGTCAACTTTTATTTTTGAGAATAATGTATGATCAGGAACACCAGTTAACTTATTCATTGAGTAGTCGTTACCTCGGTTATTAAAATCTTTAAATATGTACCAATACTTGGAAAAATTGCTTGAAGATGTAATATTTATTTTTTGACCAATAAATACAGGAATATTTATTGTGGTTTCCAATCCAGGGTGAGATGTCCTACCTGCATTTACTCCGGTAAAAGTATCAAAGCTTGTTCTCTGTGCAACAAGTAAATTTCTAATATCCATGTAGTAAAGGTTAAGGCTGTATGATATTGTTTTATTTTTTGTTGAACCAATAACGCCTAACTCGTAATTCCACCCTGATTCAGGTTTAATGTCAGGGTTTATAATTCCGTTTTCGTCTAAAGTCTCATCTATATTCGGTGAGGAAAAACCATGGCTTATATTTGCAAAGATTGAATTATTATTCAAACTATAATTATATGAAATTCTCGGAGATAAAATTGACTTAGAACTATATTCTAAATTTTTTATTGCAATCTCATCTGTCCAATTATAATTAATACTATTAGTTCCAATTCCAAAAGTCAAAAATGATTTTTCAAATGTTTTATCGAGCTGGACGAAGAAATTATAGTTACCTCTCTCTTGTGACTGCCTACTTATCAGAGATTGGGTTGGATCACCAAATTCATCCCATGTTTCAAAAAGATAATTTTCATATGAAATTTCAAGGCCATAACTTAAATCGAAAGTAGTTAATTTAAAATTCCCAATATGTCTCAGGCCATATTGTTTACTGTCCTCTATAAGATAGTTAAATGGTCTATTCTCGTCATTAGAAAATGTTTTAAAAAAAATAGTAGAGTTTGATCTATATAAGTCTTTATCTGAATTAAATGTGAGTCCTGTAATTGATCTTTTATAGTCTTCACCTCCTTTAACATTACCCCAAGAAAATGCGGCACTAGACGGGTTATCTATAAAACCTTCTAGACCGAGAGATGAGGGTATTAGTGCTGCTGCAGAATTATAGAAATGAACAAGGTTAATATCATAATTTTTATTTAATTCATAATTTAAGCTTCCAAAAACTCTACTATTATCATAGGAGTTGTTGTCTCTATATCCATCGCTTTTGATTTTCTCAAAGTTAAATAGCAGATCTATATTGTTAATCCTTTCTGAAAACGATAGGCTATTCTGATATGTGTTATAAGATTTATAAATAGATTTTAATTTGACAGTCCTGTCTAGATTTTTTGAGGTCTTAAGTATAATATTTCCACCAAGTCCAGAACCATATATACTAGAATTTGGTCCTTTATTTATCTCAATTTGATCTAGTATGTCAATACCAAAATCTTCGAGTGTTATTTCTCCAACACCATTAGATAAAGGAATATTATTTAGATACGACTTAATTTTATTTGTAGAGTAGGGTGACCTGGAGCCCATTCCCCTTATGGTAATTCTATTAGTGTTGTACCCAGCAGAATGTGAATAGATTCCATTCATTTGATTTAAAGAGTTAATTAAAAATTCGCCTTCATTCTTTCTGAACTCTATATCATCAAGTACTGATGTTGATATATTATTATTTTTTAATTTTTTAGTATAAAAACTAGAATTAATTGTTATGTCATCAAGAATAAAACCCCTGTTGGTAAGTTCTATTTCGATATTTCTTGTATCATTAACTTTTATATTTTTTGGATAATATCTAAAATCGTTTATGGATAATTCTATTGGTAATTTTTCTTCTTCAATCACAAACATTCCCTCGTCATCTGTTGATACAAATTCACTATTAATTAAAATTTTAATGTTCTTTAAGGGAGACTTATCTATTTTATCAAATACTGTAATTGATATAGTTTTCTGTGAAAAAACTAGAAATGGAAAAAATAAAAAAAATAAAGGATTAATTTTTAATCTCATAAGTTAAGTACATATATCGCTACCAATAAAATAGAGGCTATAGCAATTATATACTTAAAAAGTTTAAAAATGTTTAGTAATGTTTTATCCTCTGTCATATTTGCAAATGCTCCTAGTGAAAAATAAATTATCCACATCAAAAAAAATATACCTACAATAACACTTATACTTAAATTCATAATAATTTTTTCATAAATTTAAAACTTAATCTAAAATATAAAATGTACAAAATTTATTTATCAGCAGTATTTCTTTTTATACTTTTTTCTGGATGCCAGAATAAAATTATGACAAGTCAGATTGAGATAATTGATGACAGGGCTTATTTTAATGGAGATAAATTTTCAGGAATTGCTATTAAAAAAGATGCTGATGATAATATTAGGGTTGAAGAGAAATATAATGATGGGGTAAAATTTTATACAAAATTATTTTATACAGAGGGCTCAATGCAAAGTGAATGGGTATATGGGACTGAAAAAATATCAGTAACAAGATTTTATAAGAGTGGTAAAGTAGAAAGTAAAGAAAATTTTGATAAAGAATTAGTAAGGAATGGCACTTCTTATCTTTTTTATAAAAATGGTAATATCAAAAGTGAATGGAATTTTAAAGATGGTGTTAGAGATGGAATTCAGAAAAATTTCTTTGGGGATGGATCAATTTCTGATGAGACTGAAACTTCGAATGGTGTTCAAAATGGTTTTATGAGAATATATGATAGAGAAGGTAAACTACTTAAAGAGATATATTTTAAGAATGGAATTCAAATTCAAATCTAACTAAGTAGAGACAGTAATAATATCCTCTTCTCTTGTTACATTGTAAGATTCTAAATCACTGTTAGCTGGTCCACTAATAACTGTGCCCTCATTAGTAAATACTGCTCCGTGACATGTACAATTAAAATTATTGTTTGTATATCTCCAACTCGTCCGGCATCCGGCATGTGGACAACTACTAGAAAAAGCTCGTATTATATTCTGCCCCACATTTACTAATAGCATACCACCTCTATCAAATCTGTACCATCCTCCAGTATTTTTTAAAATAGAAAAGTTGGAATGATTTAGCTCAATTATGTAATTCCCTCCATCTAAAGAATACCCATTGTCAGGAGATACATTGTTATTGTTGTTGTTATTGTCAGGATTAATAGCTTCCTCACTAGTACTACAACCTATGAAGAAGGAGGAACCAAGGCTTGTAAACAAGGCAGTAGAGCCTGCAGATTTAAGAAATTTTCTTCGTTTGTTCACAATTTAACTAACGATAAAAATTATGATGTGTTATTAGATACTGATCAAATACTGAAATTTTATAAAAAATTGTGATCTATCAGTAAAATATTCTAGCTCCTTGATTAAATTTTGATTTCCTCCAATATAAAATATAGTGAAAGGATTGGGTGTCCATTCAAATAGAGGTTGTAAGAAAATAGATTCGGAAAAATTATTATATTCGGCAGCTAGTCTAAGTCCAATAAATTTTGAAAATTGATATTTTGTATCAAATCTATTTATATAGCCTTTATAATAATATTCTGTAGTATTTATTTCTTTTAATCTTGAAAAACTAAATAGGTTATTAATAGATAGATTATTATTTAGTTGTAATCTGAGTGTTGCTCTGAAATTGAATTCTTTACCTAATTCAGGATCTTCATCATTAAAAGCAACATCTTTTCCAAAACTAATATTTGAATCAAATGAAATTAACTCAACGGGACTAGTAGAAAATCCTACTCTTGTTGAACCATAATTTGAATATTTTTTATCCAAATAATATGATACAAAATCATAATCATGAGTAATTCCAATATTAGTGTTTCCTTTAAATGATGCTTCTACTTTTCCGTCTAAACTAATAACATCCAGTTGGTTATCGAAGTTATGTAACATGTCATATTTCAATGAATAAGATATGTTTCTAAGAAATCCTTCATCTTTATAAGATGTGTAGGATTGAAAATATGTCAGCCATTTCCTATCATTTTTTACTGCGAAACCAACATCTGCCCTATACTTAGGATCTATATACTTATAGCCTAGATATGAGTGCCAATTCTCAGTTGATCTTGATAGTCCGACAAATACACCATTCCCATTAAATTTTTCACCATTAAGCCTTACAGAGTATTCGTTAAAATAATCTTCGGAATCTATCCAATTATTAATTGGTTCTTCATTTAAATTTTTTATGATGTCAAATGAAAATCTAATATTCTTAGTTAATTGAAATAATCCATCAATCGCAAATAGGTTCCCATAACCTCCACCATCATAATGTCTTGTTGTGGAGAGAAAACCAATTTTTGAGCCGTTTTTTAATAGTCTTTGGTACCTTAATACATTTACAAATGATTTTTTGCCTTCTCCAAAGTATGATCTATCCCTTCCGGCTATTAGATAAGGTGAGTTATTATCTAGTGATGACAAATAAAATAATCTTGATTTCTTACCTTGATTTAATAGTTTTAATGCAAATAGAGGGTCATTTATTGATCTAGAATAAAATGGTTGTAAATCCTGATTATTAAGTTTTAATATATCTGTTCCCTTGTTAAAAAAAGGTCTTTTTTCTGGATAACTTAACGAAAAAGCTGAATTGGCATCAATTTGTGTAACATCTGCTTCAACCTGAGAAAAGTCAGGATTAATTGCTAATTCTAAAGATAAAGTTTTAGAAAGTTCAGCATTTAAACTCAGACCAATATTATTTTTTACTTTGTCATACTTAATTTTATTTTCAGGTGAAGTATTAGAACCATCTAAACTACTTGTTATGTAGGGAATTAGATCGAATTTCTTATCAATTTTAATATCTTTAAATAAAATATCATCTTCAAATTGACATGTCACACAAGAGTTATCTCTATCATCTTTAGAAGATGACATTTCATAATCAATATATTTTCTAAAAAACTTGAATTTCCATTTTTGGTCTTTACCATTTGGAAATGGTAAAGATGAGAATGGAATTTTCATTTCAATTTGATAACTATTCCCATTTATAGATCCTGATGACTCATATTCAATATCATATGAGATCTCGTATCTAGACTCTTCCATTATAGAGTTAAGAACCCTTACATCCATTTGAGAACCATAGGGGTTTGATCCTATAAATAAATTATTTCTCCCGTCACCATAAGTATCAACTAAAAAACCAATTATATCATCATTAAAGATTCCATTATCATCTCTTTTCCTAACAGAAGCCCTAACGGTTTCTCTTGTTTTTGCATCAAATCTTAGGTATATGTGATAATCAGAGTATAATATATATCCAGATGTTTCTACGATTGGTTTTGTATTATAACCTGGTTTGGTTTCATAATTAAAATCAATTTTTTGAGCTTTTTCCCATTCTTCTTGATTAATAATTCCATCAATTGAAATTAAATTCTCAGAAATTTTCAAGGGCTCATAATTTTTTTGAGCTTCACTGTAAAAAGAAATAATTAAAAAAAAAGATAGAAATGTATAATGTTTCATTATCAAAATCAGTTACGAATATAGTTTATTATATGTTTTACGATTAAAAAATATAAATTTGTTTATGCCGACTTATTACATCACAACTTTAAACTTTGCTATTCCTTTTTTTATTACTTTAATAGCAATTGAAATATTTTTTTCTAAAGTATATAATAAAGACTATGTTATTCGAAGTATGGATACCTTATCTAGCCTATGCTCTGGTCTCACTAACATAGTTAAAGATGTTTTAGGTTTAACTATAATTATAGTATCATATTCTTACATTGTTGATAATTTAGCATTTTTTAAAATTGAATCTTCCTTTTTAGTTTATGTGATTGCATTTATAGGTATTGATTTTGCAGGCTACTGGGTTCATCGAATTAATCATAGTATCAATTATTTTTGGAATCATCATATTATTCATCACAGTAGTGAGGAATTTAACTTGGCATGTGCTCTAAGACAATCCATCTCTAACTTCTTTTCTATTTCATTTATTTTTCTAATTCCTACTGCATTAATTGGAGTTCAAGCAGAAGTAGTGGGTGTCCTCGCACCTCTTCATCTTTTTGCCCAATACTGGTACCACACAAGACTTATTGGAAAGCTTGGATTTTTAGAATATGTAATTGTCACACCTTCTCATCACAGAGTCCACCACGCTATAAATAAAGAGTATCTTGATAAAAATCTATCCCAGGTATTTATAATTTGGGATAAATTATTTGGGACATTTCAAGAAGAATTAGATGATGTTCCACCTGTCTATGGTGTGAAAAGACCTTTAAGATCTTGGAATCCTATAAAAATAAATTTTTCTCATCTTTTTTTATTGGTAAGAGATGCTTGGCGAACTTCAGACTTTATTGATAAATTTAAAATATGGTTTATGCCTACCGGTTGGAGGCCAGAGGATGTTGAAAAAAAGTATCCTGTTAAATCTATAGATTCGGTATATGACTATGAAAAATACTATCCTATATTATCCAGAGAATTACAGTATTGGTCGTGGTATCAATTTATAGTAGTTTTTGTATTCATAATGTACTTTATTAATAATCTACATATTCTTTCTTTTACAGATGCAA
The DNA here is from genome assembly GCA_913052485.1 of uncultured Flammeovirgaceae bacterium. Classification (GTDB taxonomy): domain Bacteria; phylum Bacteroidota; class Bacteroidia; order Cytophagales; family MED-G16; genus MED-G16. Next base: position 43,884 of record CAJXDN010000001.1, read on the forward strand.
CCTTATTTGCATCCTTTATTTTTATTTGTATTTACAGTTTAACAAGTTTAATGGATAAAGAAAAAAAATCTTGGATTGTAGAATTTATTAAACTCTCATTTGGGTTTTTACTTTTGTTTTATACAAACAACTTTTCTGAACTAGAGATGATAATACCTTTCTACGAAACTATTATTTCATCGTATTTGATTGTATCATTTTTAGTAGTGACTTATTTCAATAGGTACGAACTAAGATTATAAAATTAGTTTTTCATAAAAGGATATCTATAATTTTTTGGAGTATTATAAACTTCCTTTATTGTTCTAGGAGATACCCATCTTAATAAATTAAGGTAAGAACCAGCTTTATCATTTGTACCTGAGGCTCTCCCTCCACCAAAAGGTTGCTGACCAACAACAGCACCAGTAGGCTTGTCATTAATATAAAAATTTCCTGCAGAGTACTCTAGTGCATTCATAGCTTTGTCGATAGCAACTTGTTCTGAAGCAAATATTGCTCCTGTTAAAGCGTATGGAGATGTCTCATCTACAAGCATTAAAGTCTTATCAAAATCTTTATCATCATAAATGTAGATACATGTAACAGGCCCAAAAACTTCCTCAACCATTAACTTATTTTTAGGATTACTTGTAATAAAAACTGTTGGATTAATAAAATATCCCTTTGAATTATCGTAATCTCCTCCAATAAGAAGTTCTAATTCTTTATCTCTCTTGCCGTCTTCAATATAAGAAACTATTTTATTGAAAGCTCTCTCGTCTATTACAGCATTCATGAAATTAGAGAAGTCATCAGGTTCTCCAATTTTAATTGTTTTTATTTCATCTAAAAGTTCTTTTTTTATAGTTGGCCACAAAGATTTAGGTAAGTAAATTCTTGATGGAGCACTACACTTTTGACCTTGAAATTCGAAACAACCTCTTATAATTGCAGTTGAAACTTCTGTTGAGTTTGCAGATTTATGAGCAACTATAAAATCTTTTCCTCCCGTTTCACCTACAACTCTTGGATATGAATTATATAGATCAATATTTTGACCAATTTCTTTCCATAAATGTTTAAATACTCCAGTACTTCCAGTAAAGTGTAACCCTGCAAAATCCTTATGTTTAAATATTATATCTCCTGCATCAGGCCCATCTACATAAATTATATTTATCACTCCATCAGGAAGACCAGCCTCTTTAAATAAATCCATAATAACTTTTGCTGAATAAATTTGAGAATATGCAGGTTTCCAAATTACAGTATTACCCATTAAAGCAGGGCTCGCGCATAAGTTGCCTGCTATAGAAGTAAAGTTGAAAGGACTTATGGCAAAGACAAATCCCTCTAGAGGTCTGTAATCTAACCTATTCCACATACCTGATGATGATTCAGGTTGATTCTTATAAATTTCTTCCATGTAAGAAGCATTGAAATTTAAAAAGTCAATAAACTCACAAGCAGCATCTATTTCCGCCTGAAAGACATTTTTTGACTGACCAAGCATTGTGGATGCATTAATTTTAGATCTGTATGGACCAGCAAGTAATTCTGCCGCTTTTAAAAATATTGAAGCTTTACTCTGCCAAGACATTTCACTCCATTCTTTCTTTGCTTTTAATGCAGAATCAATAGCTAATTTCACATGAGATTTATCTCCTTCATAAAAGTTTCCAATATGAAGATTATGATCATGAGGTGCGGTAATTTTTATTTTATTATCAGTAGTTATTTCTTTTCCATCAATTATCATAGGTATATCTATGATATTATTTTTCATTTTATCTAGAGTATTTAGTAACTCTTCTTTCTCTTGAGAACCTTCAACATAATCTTTCACAGGTTCATTAATTGGAATTGGTACTTCAAAAAAGGCGTTATTCATAATTTTAAAAATTTATTGTTTCCAGGTTTTTAATTCTATTTTATTTCTAGATAGCTCTCTATTTGAGTACATGATATCATATGCCTCTAGGTCTTTTTTTAACTGTTCATCTTTATCTAAAAATTCAAAAATTTGATCAATTATATCTAAAGCTTCCTCTCTTAAAGAATAGAAAATAAATTGGTCTTTATTTTCAGAATTTAATAATCCAGAATTTTTTAGGTAATAGATATGTCTCGAGGTTTTTGTCTGAGTAAAATTAAGTATAATCTCTAAATCAGAGATGGAGGCATCTTTTCTGTTAGCAAGGATATTAAGAATTCTAATTCTAGAAACATCAGAAAATGATTTAAATATTAATTTACCATAATCAATATTGAATTTTTTTAATCTCATCTATGTTAAATAATGTTATTACAATCTATTCTATCTAAAAAAAACATATTTATTCAGTAATTTAGCATGTTATTTAAATAAAAGTTATAACATTTTTAAAAATGATTTTCCATATATGATAAGATTATTTGCTGTTATTATTTTATTATTTATGTGTTCCTTTAATTTGAAATCTCAGGGTCAACAAAAAATAATTCAGTTATCTGGAGTTGTTGTTGGACAAGATAGTATATCAGGGGTTGGTGGGGTACACATATATGTCCCGAAGGCTGGGAGAGGAACAACATCTAACCCATACGGATATTTTGCGATGCCAGTATTAGCAAAAGACAGTATCATAGTCAGTGCTATCGGATATCAAAAACAGAATTTTATTATGCCTGGGGACAAAGGAGAATCTGTAACTCTTTTCATTGAACTGAAACCTGATACAACAATTTTACCTGAATTAGAAATCTTTCCTTATCCTACCGAGGAATTATTCAAAAAGGCAGTTCTTGCAATTGAACTACCAAACAGACAAGATTTAGATAATTTGGATAAATCTTTAGATAAAGATCTCTTAAGAAGGATGTATAATAATGAGCCAATGAGTGCAAATATGAATTATAAATACTTTATGGATCAGCAGATGATGTCGACATCAACTAAATATCAGCTACCTTCAAATCCATTATTGAATCCTTTTGCATGGGTCAAATTTATTAAGGCAATTAAAAATGGTGACTTCAAGAGAAAAGATTAATTACAATTAATTTCGATAATTGATTTATCTATTATTTTGTTATCTAAACTTATTGCAAAATACCAATCATCACACGCAGACTCAATTAGACCCAAGTCATATTTAATACTTCCACGATTTATATAGTATTTTGCATTTATAGGGTTTATGTCGATTGCTTTATCTAAATCTTTCAGGGCATTATTGCTTTCTCCGATTATGAAGTTTGATAAACCTCTTTCAAAAAAAAGTTTATCACTTTCATTATTTAAAATATAGGCTGAGTCATAGTAAGAAATTGAAATATCATTCATGCCTGCAAATGAATAAGAGTGCCCAACGTAAAAATAATACTCAAAATCTTTTTTGCTCTTTTCAACTTTCGAAAATTCAAAAATTGCATCTTCATATTTACCCTTATTGTATTTTCTAATCCCTTTCTTTATGTTGTCGTCAACTGATACATTTATTATCAAAAGCAAAAGTATATTAATCATAGTAGCCCTGACAAGAATCGAACTTGTATCTAAAGTTTAGGAAACTTCTATTCTATCCATTGAACTACAGGGCCATCCAACAAAAATAAATTTCATTTATAAATAAACAATAATAATTGTTAGCTTTAAGTTTCATTTGTAAAATCCACTTATGGCTGAGGAATTTAAGAAAAAAAAAGACGAAATATATAAACTTGTTTTGGAGTTTGAGGTAAAAACTAAAAATGATATTGATATATATTACGATTCTGAGTCGTATGAGAAAATAATAAAATGGTATATTGATAATCATAAGTTCAAAATCGGTCTCAAAGCTGTAAACTTTGCATTGTCACAACACCAATTCTCTTCTGATCTCCTGATACAAAAAGCAAATATCTTGATTGCATTACAAAAATTTAGCGACTCTCTACAATGCCTTGAAAGAGCACATTCTTTAAATCCTACTGATGAAAATATTTTTATTTTAATTGGTCAGGTTAAGATAATTCTTGGTGAATACAACGAAGCTATAACTACCCTACATGATGCCTTAAAGTACTCTGATAATAAAGATGAAGTAAATTATCAAATAGGCCTTGCATATCAGGCCCAGAATGATTTTAGTAACGCGTCTTCTTTCTTTAAAAATGCTATTGAAATTAATATTAATCATGAAAATGCTCTGTATGATCTTGCTTACTGTCTTGAGCAAACTGGAGAATTAAAAAACAGTATCCATTACTATAAAAAATTTATTGATGAAGATCCCTATTCAGAGTATGCATGGTTTAATTTAGGTAATATCTATTTTAAATTAATAGAATATGAAAAAGCAATTGAATCATTTGAGTACGCGATTGCTATAGATGAAGAATACTCTACAGCATATACAAATCTTGGAGAGTCAAATCTAAAATTAAAAAGATACGAATCATCAAAAAAATGTTTTCTTAAGTCGTTAGAACTTGACGGCCCCTCACCAGAAATATATTGTGCTATCGGGAGAGCTTATTACTTTTTGGAAGATTACTCTACATCAATTAGCTTCTTTCAAAAATCTATTAAAATTGATCAATTTTTCAAGGAATCATTTTTTTGGTTAGGTAAGTCACTTGTTTCTTTAGATAAGTGGTTTGAGGCAATTCACTACTTTAAAAAAGCACACAAATTTGATCTTGAAAATATAGAATACATTAAATCTCTCGCATTTGCAGAATTTAAAGTAGGAAATATGGTAACAAGTATTGAGCTATATGATAAAGCCCTAGAGATTGATCCCTCCGATCATAAAACATCCCTTGAATACTCTTCAATGTATTATGAGAGTGGTGATATAGATAAAGCTATCTGCATTATCGAAGATGCAATTGATGAATCTCCCGGTGAATCTATACTTTACTATAGGCTTGTTATATACTTAATGGATGCTGGAAAATATAAAGAGTCAATAAATGTATTGGAGAGTGCATTATCATTAAATTTTGATAACCATGAGGTTCTATTTGATTTTATCCCAAATTTTGAAACTCAATCAGCTCTCATACGAGTCATCAATCAATATAGAAAGAAAAATAGTTAATGAACTTTAATTTAAAAAATATTCCTGAGAGATCAATTAAACCAAGAGAATCTGGAATTACAATGGTAATTGACAAGGGTTCTAGTATTCAAGAATGTAAAAATCTTATTGAGTCCTCATCAAATTATATTGACTTTGTAAAATTTGGATGGACAACTGCTAACTTTTCTCAAGATTTAAAAAAGAAAATAGAATTATTTAGAAGAGCCAATATTGAGGTATATTTTGGAGGTACACTGTTTGAAGCTTTTGCCATTAGAGATCAATTTGAAGATTATATTGATATATTGAAAGATTATGATCTTAAATATGCTGAGGTATCAGACGGATCAATTTCTATTCCACATAAAAAAAAATGTGAATACATTGAAAAGCTAGCAAAACACGTCATAGTTTTTTCTGAGATAGGGTCGAAAGATGAGAAAAAGATTATCCCCCCATATAAATGGATTAAACAGATGAAAGCTGAACTTGGTGCTGGTTCATGGAAGGTAATAGGTGAGGCTCGAGAATCAGGAAATGTTGGATTATTTAGATCTTCGGGAGAAGTCAGACAAGGGTTAGTAGAAGAAATTTTGACAGAGATCCCAACCGAAAAAATATTATGGGAGGCCCCTCAAAAAGCTCAGCAAGTTTGGTTTGTGAAACTTTTAGGCCAAAATGTTAATCTTGGTAATATTTCTGGTAGTGAGGTAATTTCTCTGGAGACTATTAGAGTTGGTTTAAGAGGAGATACATTTAATCAATTTATTTAACATGTCTTATTTTGATCGTTCAATACTTTTTCTAAAGGGTATGGCGATGGGGGTATCAGATTTGATTCCAGGAATATCTGGTGGTACTATTGCTCTGCTACTAGGAATTTATAAAAATTTTATCAGTTCATTGAAATCAATTGATTTCTCCACATTTACCTATTTATTTCAATTAAATTTTAAAAAGCTAGATTCTCAAATTAATTTTAATTTTCTTATAACTGTATTTCTTGGAATTATTACCTCAATATTTATATTTTCAAATCTTATATCACATTTATTAGTTAATCAAAAAATACTATTATTTTCATTTTTTTTTGGATTGATTCTGTTTTCGTCAGTTAAATTAATACTCAATTTATCACCACGATCTTTTTTTGATTTTTTATATATTATTTTAGGTATAAGTATCGGAGTATCAATCTTATTTGTTAATCCTTTAAGTACTTCTAATAATTTTCTCTCAATTTTTATTTCTGGATTGGTTGCTATTTCAGCAATGTTGTTACCTGGGATCTCAGGAAGTTATATTTTATTATTAATTGGTAAGTATCAATTTATGCTAGACTCAATATCTAATTTAAAAATTACTAATATTTTAATTTTTTCACTTGGTGCGATAATTGGATTACTCTCTTTTTCTAAAATTATTCATTGGTTAATTGATAAATTTTATAGACCTACAATTTTTTTTCTTGGAGGATTAATGTTAGGTGCATTGAATAAAGTTTGGCCATGGCAAGTGAATGATGAAATAGTTTTTCCATTTGGAGACGCTACAGAATTAATACTTTCTACCATATTTTTTATGGTATCAGGCTTAATATCATTTTATCTTAAGTCAAAATGAAAAAATTTGGGTTAATAGGATTTCCTTTAGGACACTCATTCTCTAAAAATTTTTTTAAAGAAAAATTCATTAAAGAGAGATATAGTGAAACTACATATGAAAATTATGAGATTAATAGTTTAGGGGAATTACCAGATATTTTAACTAATAATCCAGATTTAATAGGTTTTAATGTTACAATTCCATATAAAGAAAAAATTATATCGTTACTTGATGATATTGATACTACTGCAAAAAAAATAGGCTCAGTCAATACTGTCAAAATATCAGATGGAAAATTGATAGGATATAACACGGATTATCTTGGATTTAGAGAATCTATTATAAGCTGGTTGCCAAATACTAATATTTCTACTTTGGTTCTCGGTTCGGGAGGAAGTTCAAAAGCTATTAAGTACGTACTTGATGATCTAGGAATTAGTTACAAAGTTATCTCAAGAGATTCAAGAGATATGAAAATATCATATAAAGAGTTAAAGAATTTATCTATGGTATCTACTTCTAAACTAATTATAAACACAACTCCTCTTGGTATGTTTCCTAACGTAGATGGTTTTCCTGATATAGATTATAATCTTATAAATAATAAACATTTTATTTTTGATCTAGTATATAATCCAATTAAGACTAAATTTCTTTCCCTATGTGAAGAGAGAGGAGCTAATATTAAAAATGGTTATGAAATGCTTGTAGGCCAAGCAGAGGAGGCATGGAAAATTTGGAATAAATAAAATAAGAAATTGGAATTTGATTTACATTCAGAATTTTCTCCAAAAGGGGACCAGCCTCAGGCTATAGATCAGCTAGTCAATGGTCTAAAAAATAATGATAAACATCAAGTTCTACTGGGCGTAACAGGCTCAGGTAAAACTTTTACAATGGCTAATGTCATTAAAGAGGTAAAGAGACCTACATTAATTATTTCTCATAATAAAACTTTAGCTGCTCAGTTATATGGAGAATTAAAGAATTTTTTCCCAAATAATGCAGTAGAATATTTTATTTCTTATTATGATTATTATCAACCTGAAGCTTACATCCCAACTTCAAATGTATATATTGAAAAAGATCTTTCTATAAATGAACAAATAGAAAAGCTCAGACTTAGTGCAACCTCTTCACTTTTATCTGGTAGAGATGATGTAATTGTAGTTGCATCGGTATCATGTATTTATGGAATTGGAAATCCAGATGATTTTGGAAAAAATGTTATCCAAGTCAGAGTTGGTCAAAATATTAATCTAAAGGAGTTTCTCTTCTCATTGGTTGATATTCTATATGAGAGATCACACGAAGATGATTTTAAAAGAGGAACTTTCAGACTAAAAGGTGATACATTAGACATTTACCTAGCATATGCTGATTTTATTTTAAGAGTTATTTTCTGGGGTGAGGAAGTTGAGAGTATTTCTAAGGTAGATCCTCAATCTGGTAAAACAATAGAAAGTGTTGATGAAATAACGATTTACCCTGCTAATTTATTTGTGACATCAAAGGAAACCATTGATGTTGCATTAAAGGAAATTGAGGAAGACCTAGAAAAACAAATTAATTTTTTTGAGAGAGAAGGTAAGTTTTATGAAGCAAAAAGAATAAAAGAAAGGACGGAATTTGATCTTGAAATGATTAATGAGATTGGATATTGCTCTGGGGTTGAAAATTATTCGAGATACTTTGATAGGAGGGGTCCTGGGAAAAGACCATTTTGCCTGCTTGATTATTTTCCTGATAATTATTTGATGTTTATTGATGAGAGTCATGTAACTCTTCCACAGATAAGAGCTATGTGGGGTGGTGATAGATCAAGAAAAATGAATTTAGTTGATTATGGTTTTCGTCTTCCCTCAGCATTAGATAACAGGCCCTTAAACTTTCAAGAATTTGAATCAATGGTTAATTCTGTTGTTTTTGTAGGTGCGACACCATCTGACTATGAGTTAAATGCCTCGGGTGGGGCTATTGTTGAACAAATTATAAGACCAACTGGATTATTAGACCCACCTATTCAGGTAAGAAAGTCGAAGAATCAAATTGATGATATTATAAATGAGATATATAAAAGAATTGAGGTTAAGGAGAGAGTTTTAATAACAACTTTAACGAAGAGGATGTCAGAGGAGTTAACTAAATATTTAGATAATAATGGTATTAAAACAAGATATATGCACTCTGAAATTGATTCCTTGGAGAGAGTAAATATATTAAGAGATTTAAGACTTGGAAATTTTGATGTCTTGGTTGGAGTAAATTTGTTAAGAGAGGGTTTAGACTTACCTGAAGTCTCTCTAGTTATCATCTTGGATGCTGACAAGGAGGGTTTTTTAAGAAATGAGAAGTCTTTAATTCAGACAGTAGGTAGGGCTGCAAGAAACTCAAATGGTCTAGTTATAATGTATGGTGACAAGATAACAAAATCAATGAAGGCAACAATTGATGAGACAAATAGAAGGAGGGAAATTCAAGATGCTTACAATAAAAAACATAATATTATTCCAAAAACTGTCTCAAAAACTAAGGAAAGTATACTTGCTCAGACAACGGTTGCCCAGGATAAGAGCCAAAAAGTGTTTGCATCAAAATTAGAAATTGATCCAGTAATTGAAAGTATGTCTGTTGATGAAATTAGAAAAATTATTGAAAAAAATGAAAAGCATATGAATAGGGCAGCAGATAAATTAGATTTTTATGAAGCTGCTAGGTTAAGAGACGAGAACATTGAATTACAAAAAATAGTAGAAAATAAGTTATAAAGAGGGGAATTCCCATCCATTACTATATTCTGGTTTAATTAGATTATTAGCAGTGGAATTATCGAAATTATTTTTTTCATCATTCCATCTTATTTTCGATTGACTTCTATAGGCAATATTTCCCATGTGAGCAACTTTTGAGACTAGGCTTCCGCTCTCAATCCCACAATTTAAAATTGTTGGGTCATTTTTTTTAATACTACCTAGAAAGTTTTCAGTATGTAAATCAAGAGGATCACCATACTTTTCACGAACTTCGTCCCAGTTAAAAGTAGTTCTTGGGACTTCTTCTATAAATAAATTTTTGGTGTTTCTATGATCTTTTTCTGGAATAACATGCCAGCCTGTTCTATTCACGACAAGAGTACCTCTATTACCTATGAATGCAATTCCTTCAGATAAACCATAGTTACCTGAATCTATTCCATTTGCATGTTCCCAGAGCATTGTAAAATCTTTAAACTCATATACAGTCTGAAGTGAATCTGGAGTCTCAGTATCTTGATTTGGATAGGCAAATTTTCCACCTGATGCAGAAATTGATAATGGATTTTTAACTTTCATTCCCCACAGAGCTATATCAATTTCGTGAACTCCCCAGTCTGTCATTAGACCACCGGCATAATCCCAGTACCACCTGAAACTACCATGGAATCTGTTTTGATTAAATTTTCTTTTTGGAGCAGGTCCAAGCCACATATCATAGTCAACACCTTTGGGTGGATCAGTATTTTTTAAATTATCTACCCAACCATACCAACCCATGTAGGCCCATACCTTAACTAGTCTAATATTCCCCAAATTCCCTGACCAAAGATAGTTCATGGCCTCTTTATATTGACCACCACTTCTCTGCCACTGTCCAACTTGAATACATTTTTTATATTGATTTGAAGCATTTAACATAACATCAGCCTCCTCAATGGAATTTGATATAGGCTTCTCACAGTATACATGTTTTCCTGCACTTAAGGCATCAACAAGGTTAAGGCAGTGCCAATGGTCTGGTGTCCCGATTACGACTGCATCTATATCTTTATTTTCGAGTAATTTCCTGTAGTCCTTATATATTTTAGGTTTTTTTCCTGTGATATCTTTTACATTAATAGACCTCTCTTCAAGGACTTTATCGTCAATATCACAAAGAGCTACACAGTCAGTATCACTATTTTTTAATATTGATGCCATATTACTCCAACCCATTCCCTTACATCCAATTACTCCAAAATTAATTTTATCGTTAATTGATGTTTTTGATCTATTTTTTGCAATCAGCTCAAGAGGGGTATTGAAAAGAAATTGAGAACCTATACCTATAGATGCTGTGTTTTTAATGAAATTTCTTCTTGTAAACATCAACTTATTTAATTCTCTGATTTATCATATCCCAATTCAATATATTGAAGAAAGCATCAACATACTCAACTCTTTTATTTTGATAATTTAGATAGTAGGCATGTTCCCAAACATCAATTCCCATAAGAGGATTGCTATTATCATTACAAATGCCTGGCATAAGTGGGTTATCTTGGTTGGCAGTTGAACATATTTCAAGATGATCATCGACCTGACATAGCCATGCCCAGCCAGACCCAAAGCGGGTCATTGCAGCCGTCTTAAACTTCTCTTTAAAATTATTAAAATCTCCAAAACTAGATTTTATCATTTCTTTCACATTTCCTGTTGGCTCACCACCTCCTTTTGGAGATAATATTTCCCAGAATAAAGAATGATTGTAGTGACCACCTCCGTTATTTCTAATAGCCATGTTGTCTGAATGGTTTATACATAATTCTTCTATTGATAAATTAGCCATATTTGTATTTTCTATTGTATTATTTAAGTTAGTTATGTAAAGGTTATGATGTCTGCCATGATGAATTTCCATGGTTTGAGTATCAATGTGTGGTTCAAGTGAATCATGAGAGTAGGGTAGATCGGGTAATTTGAATGACATATTTTCTAATTTAGATGATTTTATAAATTTTATTTAATTTAAGAATTTTAGATTAAATACTAAAGGTTCAGCTTCTTAATTTAAAGAAAAAAGATTCTAGAATTTCTCTTGACTCAGCCTCTAATACATTTGATACAATTGCTAACTTTTTGTTTAGTTCCTCTTTTGATTTTCTCAGGTATCCTTTCTCCTTGTCATCCAATCCATATATAACTTTCTTTATCTTGGATAAATGAATTGCTCCACTGCACATCATGCATGGTTCTAAGGTTACGTACATTTCACACTCATTCAAATACTTACTTCCAATTTTATTTTGAGCAGAGGTAATTGCAATCATTTCAGCGTGGGCAGTTGAGTCATTGAGCTTCTGGCATTGATTATGTCCTTTACTAATTACTTTATTATTGTGAACTATCACAGCTCCGACAGGAATCTCTTCCTCATCATAAGCTGCCATTGCCTCCTTGAGAGCAATTTTCATAAAAAATTCATCATTATTTTTTAATATACTCATACACATTGTAAGATTATAAAAAAAACCCATGCATTCTTTATAAAACTATTAATTTTGTTGTAAAGCTTTTCCAAATGAGAACTCATAACTGTGGTGAATTAAGAAAAAAAGATATTAAAACAAAAGTTATTTTATCTGGCTGGGCACATAGAATAAGGGATAAGGGTAAGGTTATCTGGATTGATATTAGAGATAGATATGGAATTACTCAACTTATATTTGAGGAGGAATTTTCAGGAAGTAAAACATTTAATCTAGCTAAAAAGTGTGGGAGAGAATTTGTCATTAAAATAGAGGGTGAGGTTTCAGAGAGGTTATCAAATAATCCGAATTTAGATACTGGAGATATCGAGATTAAAGTTTTCAATATTGAATATCTTAACAAATCAGAAGTTCCACCATTTACTATTGAGGATGAAACAGATGGTGGTGAGGATTTAAGGATGAAGTACAGGTATCTAGATCTTAGGAGGGCACCACTTCAAAAAAATATTATGTTGAGACATAGTCTGATGCAGGAGACTAGAATTTACCTTAACTCTCAAAATTTTCTTGAAATTGAAACTCCAGTTCTTATTAAATCAACACCAGAAGGTGCAAGAGATTTTATTGTTCCATCTAGAATGAATAAAGGTCAATTTTATGCTCTTCCCCAATCTCCCCAGACATTTAAACAGCTGCTCATGGTCTCAGGTTTTGATAAGTACTACCAATTAGTTAAGTGCTTTAGAGATGAGGATTTAAGAGCTGATAGACAACCAGAGTTCACTCAAATAGATTGTGAGATGTCATTTGTTGATAGAGAAAATGTCCTACAAAATTTTGGCGGTCTGATCTCTCATTTATTTAAAAATATATTAGACAAGGACTTAGGTGATATTCCAGTCATGCAGTATGATGACGTTATTAAACATTATGGTACAGATAAGCCTGATCTAAGGTTTGGGATGAGGTTTAATGATATCACATCTATTGTTCAAGGAAAAGGATTCAAAGTATTTGACGATTCAGAAATAATTTTATCAATTAATATAGAGGGATGTAGTAATTATACAAGAAAGCAGATAGATGAAATCACAGATTTTGTAAAAACTCCTCAAATTGGTTCAAAGGGATTAGTATATATTAAAAATAATGAAGATGGAACCATCAAATCTTCAGTTGATAAATTTTATTCTACAGATGATCTTAAAATGATTGTTGATGAGAATAATTCAAACCCCTCAGACTTAATTCTAATTCTAGCAGGTGATGAAAAGCAAACAATTTCTGCTATGTCTTCATTAAGACTTCTTATGGGGGATAGATTAAATCTTAGAGACCCTGAAATATTTAATCCCGTTTGGGTTATTAATTTTCCATTAGTTGCTTGGGATGAAGAGTCAAAAAGATACCATGCTATGCATCATCCTTTTACATCTCCAATTAAAGATGATATAGATCTTCTAAACTCTAATCCAGAAAAAGTTAGGGCTAATGCATATGACCTTGTAATAAATGGAGTAGAAATAGGAGGGGGATCTATAAGAATACATGACAGGAAACTACAAGAAAAAGTTTTTGAAACTCTAGGATTTACAAATGAAGAGGCATATAATCAGTTCGGATTTTTATTGGATGCTTTTAAATACGGTACCCCTCCTCATGGTGGTATTGCCTTTGGATTTGATCGACTTTGTGCTCTATTTAGTGGTCAAGAATCTATCAGAGATTTTATAGCATTTCCTAAAAATACTTCAGGTAGAGATGTAATGATTAACACACCTTCTGAAATTGATAGCGATCAACTAAAGGAATTAGGGTTATAATTTATTCTATTTCCTTTGAATATTTTCAAAAAGAAGGTTCTCCCATCCAGGAGTGTTATCTTTTTCTATGTCTACTATTTTCTGTACGTCCTCTAATAACTTTCTGGCATCAAAAATTATTCCGTCTTTTATGGTTTTTGATACCCCACCAACGCGAATAACTTCATTATTCTCTAGCTTGATATCTCCTGTTGCATAAAGGTATTTTAAATTTTTAAGTGGGTTTTGATCCATAACTATTATATCCGCATATTTTCCAACTTCAATTGTTCCAATTTTATTTTCCATCCCAATTGCCTCTGCTGCATGAAGAGTACCGGCTCTAATCACTTCCATAGGATGGAATCCTGACTCTCTTAATAACTCTAACTCCTGAATAAATCCAAAACCATATAAGTTATACATATATCCAGAGTCAGCTCCAGCCGTAACTCTGCCACCTCTATTCTTATATTCATTTATGAAAGTCATCCACAGCTTATAGTTTTCCTTCCATTCCGTCTCAAGTTCAGATCCCCAGTCATAGTATGCCGCAGCGTGAGAATCCCTTGCAGGCAGGAAAAATTTAAGTAGTGCCGGTCTTGTGTAGTCTTTGTGCCATGGTAAGCTACTTGCTCTCTGAACATCTCTAAACACACTATAGGGAACGAAAGTGACATCAATAGTAAAATCTAATGAGATAAGTTCATTCATGACATCATTCCACTTTTTAGAATATGGTTCAGCTGCTTGTTTCCATAATTTACCAGCTTCTTCAAAACGGTGACCCTCGTTCATGTAATTATATTCTAGCGGATAATTTTGAACCGTCTTATCTTCAAATAAAGCTTCAGGGAGACCGTACCAATGTTCCATGGTTGTCAGGCCATTTCTTGCTGTTTCAAGAACATTCATTCTAGAGACATCCATTTGCGCATGATGACAAGCTGACCTGAGTCCAAGCCTTTTATTTTCTTGTAGTGCAGCCCTAAAAATATCTGGCCTTGACCCAAAGAATTTTATCCCGTCAGCTCCGTTGTCTGCATTTCGTCTTACCCAATTAACTGCCTCCTCAGGTGATTTGATACCGTTGGAGCCTTGACCAAAACTTGTGTAAGCGAGAATTCTAGGGGCAGTAATTTTATTTTTCTTACTTTTTTCCTTTTGGTGTAGTACCCAGTTCAGTCCTTGACCACATGAAGGGTCTCTTATGGTAGTTATGCCGTGAGCCATCCATAATTTAAAAACATATTCTGCAGATCCACTTCTTTGAGATGATATATGTCCATGCATGTCAATAAAACCAGGTAAAATATATTTACCGTGTGCGTCAATTTCTTTGGCTCCAGCTTTAGCTACTGGTCTTTTCTTTTCATCTATTTCCAATCCAGGATACCCTACATTTCTAATACTTGTGATGATATTTTTCTCGATAACTATGTCAACAGGTCCTGTGGGAGGCGCACCGTTACCATTAATTAGTGTAGCCCCTCTAATAATTAACTGATTAAATGGTCCTTCGCCTCTGAATCTTTCAGGAGCCTTATCAATTTGAGCATAGGAATAATTGCATATAGTTAGAAATAGAATAAGTATGGTTTTTTTCATTGTATTAGGATAATCTTGGAATTAAATTTATTTAATATAAAATTTATAAATTAAAATTAAAAGCAATGGCACTCACTTATTCACAAATGTTACCTCTAGGTACTGAATTACCAAAATTTAATTTATTAGACGTCATAACTGATAAAGTATACTCTTCTGAGAACTTTGTATCTAAAAAAGATACAGTAGTTATGGTAATTTGTAATCATTGTCCCTACGTTATTCATTATCACGATGAAATTAAAAAATTGATCAGTGACTATGATAGTGTAAGATTTATTGCAATCAGTTCGAATGATATAGAAAATTATCCTCAAGACTCACCTGATAAAATGAAAAAGTTATTTCAAGACTTAAAAATTTCAATTCCATATCTGTACGATGAGACACAGGAAGTCGCTAAACTATTTCAAGCTGAGTGTACTCCAGAATTTTATCTTTTCGACAAGGCAGATAAATTGGTCTACAGGGGGAGGCTCGACTCATCCTCTCCAGGGAATTCAGAAAAAATTACTGGACAGGATTTAAGAGATGCAATCGATGCAACATTTGTTGGTCAAAATATAAATGAAAATCAATTTCCAAGCATGGGTTGTAACATTAAATGGAAGTAAAATCATTTTATATTTAGCTATTCCTTTAGCTAAAAAATATCTATAATTGCTTTCTATTTGACAATAAATGCATTTTTATGGAAGGAAATAAAATAAAGTTTAGTGATGGAAAGATTCATGTTCCTGTAGATCCAATTATACCATTTATCGAGGGTGACGGTATCGGTGTTGATATATGGTCAGCCAGTAAACTAGTTTTTGATCAGGCGGTTGAGAAAGCTTATTTGGGTGAAAGGAAAATAATTTGGAAAGAAGTTTTAGCGGGTGAGAAAGCTTATAATAAAACAGGTAATTGGTTACCTCAAGAGACTCTTGACACTTTTCAGGAGTATCTAGTAGGAATTAAGGGTCCACTAACAACACCAGTAGGAGGTGGGATAACATCTCTTAATGTCGCCTTAAGGCAAAAATTAGATCTATTTGCATGTGTTAGACCTGTGAGATGGTTTAATGGGACACCTTCTCCTGTCAAAGACCCATCAACAACAGATATGGTTATTTTTAGAGAAAATACTGAGGATATTTATGCAGGCATTGAATTTGAAAATGGTACTGAAGAAAATAAGAAAATTAAAGAGCTTATCAGAGATAATTTTAATGATAGATTTAATAAAATTAGATTTCCAGATACAGCAGGTATTGGTATAAAGCCTATTTCAGTTGAGGGCACATATAGGCTAGTAAGATCTTCTATCGAATATGCCATTAAAAATAGTCGTAGCTCAGTCACTCTTGTACATAAGGGGAATATAATGAAGTATACTGAAGGTGCATTTAGAGACTGGGGATATAAAATAGCAAAAGAGGAGTTTGGTGCTGAAGATTATGAAGGTGGACCATGGCAAGTCATTAAAAACGGATCCCATGAGATAATTATAAAAGATGTAATTGCTGACGCATTCTTACAACAAATATTACTTAGACCGAAAGAATACTCAGTAATAGCTACAATGAATCTCAATGGAGATTATATATCTGATGCCCTTGCAGCTATAGTTGGTGGTATTGGTATTGCACCCGGCGCAAATATTAATTATGAGACTGGACATGCAATATTTGAAGCTACCCATGGAACAGCACCAAAGTATGCTGGTCAGGACAAAGTTAATCCGGGTTCAGTTATTTTGTCTGGAGCGATGATGTTAGAACACTTGGGTTGGAATGAGGCTAAAGATTTGATTCATAGTGGATTGACAAAATCTATAGAATCGGGTAGGGTCACTTATGATTTTGAGAGGCTTATGGACGGTGCCACACTATTGTCTTGTTCTGAATTTGCAAATGATATAGTCAAAAACATGTAAATTTTACCTTATGGGAAAAGATAAAGTATATGTCTTTGATACTACCCTTAGAGATGGTGAACAGGTACCAGGATGTCAACTGAATACTGATGAAAAGGTTGAGATTGCTTTGGATCTGGAGGCACTAGGTGTTGACATTATAGAAGCCGGTTTCCCAATATCAAGTCCCGGTGATTTTAATTCAGTCTCAGAAATATCTAAAGTTGTCAAAAAACCAGTGATCTGTGCACTTTCAAGAGCTATAATTTCTGACATAGATATGGCAAATTTAGCTTTGAAAGATGCAAAAAGAAAAAGAATACATACAGGAATTGGTGCATCTGATATTCATATTAAAAATAAATTTAATTCAACAAGAGAGAAAATTTTAGATCAAGCAGTTGCTGCTGTTAGATACTCTACAAAATTTTTTGATGATATTGAATTCTATGCTGAGGATGCTGGAAGAGCTGACAAGGACTATCTGTGTAAGATGGTTGAGGAAGTAATTAAGGCAGGTGCGACGGTTATAAATATTCCTGATACAACAGGTTATAATTTACCAGAGACGTTTTCTAAAAAAATCAAGTATTTATGTGATAATGTTCCAAACATAGATAAAGCGATTTTATCAGTTCATTGCCATAACGATTTAGGTCTAGCTACAGCAAATACAATTGCGGGTTTACAAAATGGAGCAAGGCAATTTGAGTCAACCATTAACGGTATTGGGGAGAGAGCAGGAAATACTTCTTTGGAGGAGGTTGTGATGGCATTGCGAGCACACCCTGAGTTGAACCTTGATACAAAAATAAAATCAAAAAATATAATTTCAATTAGTAAGAAAGTAAGTAGGTTAATGAATATGCCAATTCAGAAAAATAAAGCTATTGTAGGGGCAAATGCCTTTGCCCACTCATCTGGAATTCATCAAGATGGCTTCTTAAAACATAGAGAAAACTATGAAATTATTAAACCTGAGGATGTCGGTTTAAAGTCTTCATCAATCGATCTAACAGCTAGAAGTGGTAGGGCTGCATTAAGGCATAGACTAAAATTATTAGGCTTTAGTTTCTCAAATGTTGAATTAGAAACAATTTATATTAGATTTATTGAAATGGCTGATGAAAAGAAGTTATTACATGATGAGGATCTTTATAAACTAATGAAATAGTTTGGTTAATGAGTAAAACTATTTTTGATAAAGTTTGGGAGAAACATATTGTAGATAAAATACCTAACGGACCGTGTATTTTGTACATAGACAAACATTTGATCCATGAGGTTACAAGTCCACAAGCTTTTGCTAGCTTAAATAAAAAAAATCTTAAGGTTCTAAGACCCGAAAAAACTATAGCAACAGCTGATCATAATGTGCCGACTATCGATCAACATCTTCCTATCAAGGAAGCTCTATCAAGAAACCAGGTAGATACTCTAACAAAGAACTGTAGTGATCATGATATCAAGCTATTTGGTTTGGGCCATAAATATCAGGGTATAGTTCATGTTATTGGACCGGAATTAGGTATCACTCAACCAGGAATGACAATTGTTTGTGGTGATAGCCATACATCTACTCACGGTGCTTTCGGTTCAATTGCATTTGGTATTGGAACGAGTGAGGTTGAAATGGTTTTGACTACACAGTGTCTTCTTCAGAATAAACCTAAAACAATGCGTATTGAAATTAACGGAAAATTAGAGGATGGTGTATACTCTAAGGATATAATTCTGTATATAATTTCAAAAATATCTGCTTCAGGTGGTACAGGTTATTTTGTTGAGTATGCAGGTACTGCTATTAGATCCTTATCCATGGAGGCAAGAATGACAATCTGTAATATGAGTATTGAAATGGGTGCTAGAGGAGGTATTATTGCACCTGATCAAATTACTTTCGATTATTTAGAGGGTAGGGAGTTTGCACCAAGAGGTGATAAATTTAAAAGTGCTATAAAGGAATGGAAAAAATTAAAGTCTGATTCTGATGCTAAATACGATAAGGTTTTAAAATTTGATGCCTCAGATATTGAACCAATGATTACTTACGGTACGAATCCGGGAATGGGAATTAAGTTAACTGATTATATACCTGAATTATCTCTAAATACCTCTAAGGAATCATATAATAAATCACTTGAATATATGGGTTTATCGGTTGGAGAGAGTTTACTCAATAAAAAAATAGATTATGTATTTATTGGCAGTTGTACTAATTCAAGAATTGAGGATCTTCGAATTGCATCTAATTTAATAAAGGGTAAAAAGAAAGCAGATCATGTAAATGCATGGGTAATACCCGGATCTAAATCTGTTGAAAAGGTTGCTGTAAAGGAGGGACTTGATAAGGTATTTAGAAATGCTGGATTTGAATTTCGTCAGCCTGGATGTTCTGCATGCTTGGCAATGAATGAAGATAAAATACCAGATCAGAAATATTGTGTCTCAACCTCTAACAGAAATTTTGAAGGAAGACAAGGACCGGGTGCTCGTACATTTTTGGCAAGCCCTGCAACTGCTGCTGCTGCTGCAATTAATGGTTTTATTAGTGATATCAGACATAATTAAAATGGAAAAATTTAAAAGTTTCGATTCAACAGTAATGCCTCTCAACATTGAAAATATTGATACTGACCAAATAATTCCTGCAAGATTTCTTAAGGCGACTACAAGAGATGGTTTTGGTGATAACTTATTTAGAGACTGGAGATATGACAGTGATAATAAACTAATTGGAGAATTTGAATTAAATAGAATTAAGAACAACTCAAAAATTCTTTTAGCTGGCAGAAATTTTGGGTGTGGTTCTAGTAGGGAGCATGCGGCATGGGCAATATATGATTATGGATTTAAAGTTGTTATAAGTAGTTTCTTTGCTGATATATTTAAAAATAATGCATTGAATAATGGTTTGCTTGTAATAAAGCTTGAAGATAAGGTTGTAGATAGGATTTTTAAAAAAGTAAGTGATGAAGAGAATACTTTATTTCATGTTGATCTTGAGAGTCAAATTTTTAATTCATTAAACGGAGAAATTTATGAAAAATTTGATATTAACGAATACAACAAAACTTGTTTAATTAATGGTTATGATAATATAGATTATTTATTAAGTCAAAAAGATAAAATTTTAAATTTTGAAAAAAAATATGAAAAGTAGAATTGCTATCCTTCCAGGAGATGGTATTGGACCTGAGGTAATGAATGAGGCGCTCAAAGTTTTAGATATTATATCTCAAAAATCTGGAATAAAATTTGATTTTGAAAAGGGTTTAGTTGGAGCAAGTGCTATAGATGAATATGGAGAGCCTTTTCCAGATCAAACTAGAAGTATATGTGATAAATCTGATGCCATTCTTTTTGGTGCAATTGGTGATCCTAAGTATGACAATGACCCTAAGGCAAAAGTTAGACCTGAGGATGGATTACTTGAAATGAGAAAGTATTTAGAATTATTTGCTAATATAAGGCCTGTAAAAACTTATGAAGCTCTTGTTGATTTTTCTCCTATAAAAAAGAATATTATTTCTGGCACCAACTTTGTTGTCTTCAGGGAATTGACGGGAGGAATATATTTTGGTGAAAAAGGTATATCTGATGACAGGTCAAATGCATTTGATACCTGTTCATATCATATTAATGAGATTGAGAGAATAAGTCATTTAGCCTTCAAAGAAGCTCAGAAGAGAAATAAAAAATTAACTCTCATTGATAAGGCTAATGTTTTAGCGACCTCAAGATTATGGAGAGAAGTTGTCCAAAATATTTCAAAAAATTATCCAGATGTCACAGTTTCTTCTCTATTTGTTGATAATGCCTCGATGAAAATAATAACAAGTCCCAAAGATTTTGATGTCATTTTAACTGAAAATATGTTTGGAGATATTATAACAGATGAGGCATCAGTGATAACTGGATCATTAGGAATGTTACCTTCTGCTTCAGTAGGGCATAATATTTCACTTTATGAACCTATACATGGATCATATCCTCAGGCGGCAGGTAAGGGGATTGCTAACCCTATGGCTATGATTTTGTCTGTGTCAATGATGCTCAGTCATTCCTTTAATTTATTGAGAGAATCTGAGTTGATAGAAAGATCGGTTGATGAGGCTCTGCAAAATAGTATAGTTACGGTTGATATTAATAAAGAAAATAACTTTTCAACAAGTTATGTTGGTGATTGGATTACAAATAAACTGGTAGAACTGTACTAATTTTAACGTTTGTTAATAATCTAGTTTTGAAATTTGCATATAAATATTTTAACTTTAGGTATGTTTAAAGTTTTTATTGTAGCATTACTACTGAATTTATTCCCTGATCTTTTTCAAGAGAGGAATGATTTATATAATGCCGAAATATATCCAAATCCAGCTTCTGAATTTATAAATTTAAAGATCAACTCTGATATAGATATAGATAATATTCAATTCTCAATATACACGCTTATTGGAAATGAGATGACATTAGATATGGATAAGATATCAGAAAAAGAAGTCAGATTTAATTTAAATAATTACAATACTGGTTACTATTTTTTATCTATTAATAATCAAAAAGATAATAGTAAAATTCTTAAATTTTCTAAAAACTAGTTTGTAGAATTTCTTGTATAATTATTTTCGAATAGCTCCCTATATTTTTTAGATAATTCACTGTCGGGAAACTTGCTGTATGCTCTAGCTAGAGTGTTTAGAGAAACCAAATTTCTATTAATTTCAAATCTATCTTTAATTCCATTGTCATAATAGTAGGTAAGAATATCATTTGACCTTTCACTAATTATATCTGCAATTTCATTTTCTAATTCATTTGTTTCAATATTAGATTTAATTTTGATATCAATCAAAAATTCAACTAGTTGCACTGAGAAATGATCATACATAACAGCTTCATCTGGAATCAATTCAATAGATTTTTTTATGACATTAAAAGCTTTCTCGTATTCATCATTATTGATAAGGTTTTTAATTAGAGTATTAAATGTTGATCTGTAGTTCATAATAAAACCTCTATGGTCTTCAGAGAAATAAACATCAGAATCATCAAGTCCTCTCCAAAATGATTTTTCCATTAGCTGATCATACATCATGTCAGTATCTACAAGGCTTCCGGACTTTGAATTTAAAAGTGGGTATAGTCGGTATGCAAAGCCCTCTTGGATTACATTTCTTTTAAGATCTAGATTAATACCGTTTAAAGAGGTATTATTAAAATATATTGGTCTCTCCCAATTATTAGCTTGCAACATATCAAGAAATGCTAAATCCTTTTTTTCTAATCCATTTTTATTACTTTTTAGACTAATAAATAGTGTATCCTCACTAAACTTTTTGAATTTTTGAGGGATAATAGAATGTACTTTTCTATCAACAGAAAGCCAAAATGATTTAGAAGGAATTGAATTATAATTGGTTACAGACGTTGGAACCTGTATTGCCCTACTATTTCTTTGAACCAGATTGATATATCCTCTTAAATTAATTGCAACATTTTGTATTTTTGGGTTATTCACGTACGGCAGATAATCATTTAAACCTCCTTGGATATAATTTTCTAGATCAATTGAAAATTTTATTTTTTCAGAGAGGTTTTTCTTACTCATCATCTGCTCAATATACCAATCGGTATTAAAATAGCTTAATACAATTACTCTTACATCTGTTCTAAAATTTTCAACTTCTTGTACATACCATAATGGAAATGTGTCGTTATCTCCACCAGTAAATAATATAGAATTTGGGGCACATGAGTTAAGAAGATTTTTAGCTGAGTCGACCGTTAGGTATCTATTTGATCTGTCATGATCATCCCAGTTTTCCTTCGCAAGAATTAGTGGGGATGAAAGTGACAAGATAAATGTAAGAATAAGAGATATACTATCTTTTCTAACAAACTTTTTGAGTATGCTCCATATAAATAAAGAACCGTATCCTACCCAAATGGAAAATGCATAGTATGATCCTGCATAAATGTAATCTCTCTCTCTAGGTTCGGTAGGAGGGCTATTCAGATAAACAACTAGAGCAAAACCTGTTAATATAAATAGTAAACTAACAACATAGAAGTTTTTGTTATCGTTGTAATACTGAAACAATAGACCCAAAATACCTAGGATAAAGGGTATCATGAAATAGTTGTTTCGAGCCTTATTGGAATTAAGTTGCTCTGGTATTTCATCAAAAACATTTTGTAATCCAAGCCAATTTGCATTTTGGATATCTGAGGATCTTCCAGAAAAATTCCACATTAGATATCTTAAATACATATGTCCAACCTGATATTTGAAAAAGAATTCAAGATTATCTGAAAATGATGGTTTTTGATTTTGTGATAACCCTGTGATCTCTCTGTACCTCTCAATGTGATTTGGGGAGGCACTATACATTCTTGGAAAAATTGTTATTCTCTTTGGGTCATATACATATCTGAATTTTTTTTCCTTTACCTCATATCTATCAATACCCTTTTTGTAGTTAACACCACTTTCCTCCTGCTTTACCACTTCTGCATCAAAGTATTGACCTCTAAATAAAGGTCTATACCCATATTGTTCTCTCTTTAAATATGATATAAAGTTTAGTATATTTTCAGGATTATTTTCATCAATTGGTGGATTATAATTTGATCTAATTAGTACAAGAGAGTAAGAGGAATATCCAATTAGGATAAAAATCAGAGCTAACAGTGATGTATTTAAAATGACCTTTTCTCTTTTATGGGAGTAATAAATAAGATATGATAGACATGATATGAATAATACAATAAAAAATATTATTCCGGAACCAAATGGTAAACCAAATGAATTTACAAAAAGTCTTTCTATGAAGCTCGCGATAGATGGTAAACCTGGAATAATTCCTTCTACTATTAAACCTACAATGAATAGGCTGAGAATGAGTGAGAAAGATAATCCTAAAAATGATATTTTTTTTGTTTTCTTAAAGTATATAATTAAAGCTAGTGCGGGTATTGCTACCAGGTTTAGGAGATGAACACCAATTGACAAACCCATCATGTAAGCAATTAAAATAATCCATCTATTCTGAAGTTTTTCGTTATCAGCACTTTCCCATCTTAGAATTGCCCAAAATACAAAAGCGGTGAAGAAAGATGACATTGCGTAAACTTCTGCCTCGACAGCAGAAAACCAGAAAGAATCCGTAAAAGTAAATGTTAAGGCACCTGTCATGCCTGATATTAATACTAAAAAAATATTATTGAAAGAATCGGTTTTTATGATCTTAGATGTAAGATGAGTTATAGTCCAGAATAGGAATAGAATTGTAAAGGCACTTGATACAACACTTAAAAAATTAATTGCTAAAGCTATTTTCTCAGGATTTCCTAGAGCAAAAAAAGAAAAAAATCTTCCTAATAGTAAATAAAATGGTGCACCAGGTGGATGTGGAACTTCTAACTTACTTGATACAGCAATAAACTCTCCTGCATCCCAAAAACTCGCAGTATCTTCTACAGTTATCGAATACACTATAAGTGCAATTAAGAAAGTAAACCATCCGGCATAATTATTAAGTTTTTTATATTCTTTCATGATAAATGAACTAGGCGAAAATAATTAAAAAAATTATAATCATATTCTATATGATTGACTTATTTTGCTGTAGTAATATGAATTATATATCGTTTTTTTTTCTATCTTTTTTCTATCCCTATGCTACCTATTCTGAAGATAGTTTAAGCATACTTACTAACCTTGACATACAAATTGAAGCAACAGCAGCAATAAACAAAATGTATGATTTTAAATTTGACGATGCTGAAAAAGAATTTAATTGGTTGGTCCAAGAATATAAAAATCATCCACTTCCTATTTTTTTAAAAGGTCTGAGTCTTTGGTGGAAAATAGATGCATACTCTGGACTTTCAGACAAGAATAAAAATTATAAATTAAAAAAATTAGATGATGACTTTCTAGATGTAATGGATGAGTCAATTTCTATATCAAAAAGTATATATAAAAATGGTAATCAAATAGATGGTGCCTTTTTCTTAGCAGCATCTTATGGCTTTAAAGGGAGGCTATTATCAGAGAGGAAAAAGTGGAGATCAGCAGCGTTGGCTGGATTTAATGCATTAAAATATCTTAAAGAAATCAGACAAGATAAATTAATGATACCTGAAATCTCATTCGGTAACGGTTTATTTAATTATTACTCTGTCTGGATATCTAACAGATATCCAATACTAAAGCCTTTAGTGAAATTATTTCCAGATGGAGATAAACTTAAGGGAATAAATCAGTTGAAAAGTGCAGCAAGAAATTCTTTTTATACCAGAACAGAAGCTCAAACATTTTTAGTTAGAATATATTCAGGAGAAAATAATTTAAGAGATGCAACATTTCTCTCAAAATATTTATTTGAAACTTTTCCTGATAATTCAATTTTTCATAGATACTATACACAGCTTCTATACAGATCATCAAATTTTTTTATGTGTAAGGAGGAGTCCTTAAAAATTATTGACAATTATAAAAATAGGAAATTTGGTTATTATGATAATGATGTTAGGTTGGCCCATTTTTATTTGGGAGAAATATTTCTCTCTGAGAAAAAGATAGATGAAGCGATATTGAGTTTAAGAAATTCTCTTGAATTTGCAAGTAAATTTAAAGATAATAAAATGGGTTATACTGTCTACTCTAATTATTTATTGGGAAAAATTTATTACGAAAGGGGAGATATGGATCAAGCAAAAGAGTTTCTGAAAGGTGTATTGAAAACCTCCAAAAGAAATAATGACCTTAACACTAGATCTAGAGAACTTTTAAAAAAAATTTAAAATTTTTTTAAATTTTAATTTGTTATCACAGAACTTTAATTTAGATACTTACGTTTTATCAAAATAAAATTTTAACAATGAAAATTGATAGAACAGATAAGAAAATCCTCGAAATTCTTCAAAAAAACGCAAAGATAACTAATTCTAAGTTATCTCATGAAATAGGTTTATCGCCTGCACCTACACTGGAGAGGGTTAGAAAGTTGGAGGCAAGAGGAATAATTAGTGGATATCATGCCAAACTTAATATGTCAAAAGTTGGACTGGGGGTGAGTACTTTTGTTATGGTCTCTCTGAAGGGCCACAACAAAAAAAATATAGATTCATTTCTAGATAAAATTAAAGATGTTGAAAATATTGTGGAATGCCACCATATAACTGGAAGCGGTGACTTTATTCTGAGAATTGTAGCAGAAGATATTGAGTCTTATCAAGAACTGATGTTAGATAAAGTGAGTGAAATTGAAGTTACTGATAGCTTGCAGTCTATGGTTATTCTATCTACTTTTAAGGATAACAAGGTTATACCTGTTCAAAATTAATGAAAAATATTGTCCTTGATTCTGATGATATCTCTAATAAAATAAAGAGAATATCTTACGAAATAATCGAAAGAAATATAGAAGAGAAAGAATTATTTATTTTTGGTATTCTTCCAAATGGTAAATATTTATCAGAAAAAATTAAATCTAATTTCAAGGAAAATTCAGATATCAAATTAAACATATTCTATGTAGAAATTGATAAAAAAAAATTCTTAGTAAATAAAATAAACCCTGAGATTGATAGAAGAAAACTAGATGGAAAAGTTTTTATATTAGTTGACGATGTAATGAATAGCGGTACTACACTGATGTATACAATTAATAAGCTTTTAGAATATAAGCCAAAATTAATACAGGTCGCTGTTTTAATTGAGAGATATTATAAAAACTTCCCCATAACACCAGATTTCAAAGGCCTTGAATTGAGTACTTCTAAGTCTGAGCATGTTGAAGTTACACTTGAAAAATCCCCTAAAGTTTTAATAAAATGATATACATAATAAGAAAAGAACATTTTAATGCTGCTCACAAGCTCTATAATCCAATATGGTCCAAGGAGAGGAATATGGAGGTGTTTGGAGTATGTTCAAATGAAAATTGGCATGGTCACAATTACGAGATAGAGGTCACAATTAAGGGAAAAATAAATCCTGATTCTGGGATGCTAATAAACTTAAAAGATTTATCAAAAATTATGAAAGAGGAAATTATTGATAAGGTTGATCATAAGAATTTAAACATTGATGTTCCCTTTCTTGAGGGTATTATAACTACTACCGAAAATGTCACTATGAAATTTTGGGAGGTTCTTGAGGATAAAATTAATTCTCTAGAAAATACTGAATGCTCTCTTCACAAAATAAGAGTCTATGAAACACCTAGAAATTTCGTAGAATACTATGGTGAAAAGTAAGTCTGATTTATTAATTATTTGTGGTGAGCGATCCGGAGATTTACATGGTTCAATTATTGTTAAAAAACTATTATCAGTAAATCCAAAACTTAAAATTCATTGCTGGGGTGGTGATCTAATGAAAAAATCAGGTGCTATTGTTTTAGAAGACTATAGAAATTATAGTACAATGGGGTTCGTGGAGGTTTTTTTCAGGTTGAATTTCTTTTTTAAAAAACTACAACTTTGTAAAAAACATATTATAAAATATTCTCCTAAAGTCATTCTACTAATTGATTTCCCTGGTTTCAATTTGAGACTAGCAAAATTTGCAAAAAAAAGAGGATTCAAGGTTCATTATCTTATCCCACCCAAGGCCTGGGCATGGAATCAAAATAGGGTAAATACTTTAGCAAAATTTGTAGATAGGATATACTCTATTCTCCCTTTTGAAGTTGATTTTTTTAATAAATTTAATTGCAATATCTCCTATGTTGGAAATCCACTCACTAAACACATTAATGTTGCGAAAAATAAAGATGATAATTTAAAAAAAACTATTTCACTTCTGCCTGGGAGTAGGGAGTCAGAATTAAAATATTCTATCCCAATATTTAAAGAAATAATTGTTAAGCTGAAAAATTTTAATTTCTTAGTTTGTGGAGTTAACAATATTAAGAAGGAGGTATATTCTGATTTTAAAAAATTTAAAAATGTCACTCTTTATTTTGATAGAACTTATGAGGCAGTATCCTCCTCAGATGTTGCTGTAGTAATGTCGGGAACAGCAAGTCTTGAAGTCTCATTATTAAAAGTTCCTCAAGTAGTTGTATATAAAACATCTTATCTATCATACTTGATTGGAAGGTTATTAATAAAGACTAAATATATTTCTTTAGTAAATCTAGTCCTTGACAGAGATGTCGTTACTGAACTTATTCAAGGAGATTTCAACAAGGAGAACGTTATATCTGAGATAGATATGCTATACGAAAAAAATAATAGAATTAAAATTTCTAGAAGCTATGATGAGTTAAGAGATCGTATCGGAGATAAAATAACAGAGAATGAGGTATGTGAAAAGCTAGTTAAAGAGTTATGATTTCTTTACTAAAACTTCATCAATTATACCATATTCTTTAGCTTCTTCTGCTCTCATCCATTTATCCCTGTCAGAATCCTTTTCTATCTGTCCATATGATTTTCCAGTATGCTGTGCAAGTATATTATATAGATCTTTTCTTAACTCCTGCATTTGTTTAAGAGTTATCTCCATATCAGTAGACTGACCTTGCATTCCTCCACTAGGTTGATGTATCATAACTCTTGAATGTTTTAGAGCTGATCTTTTCCCTTTAGTGCCTCCTGATAAAAGAACAGCACCCATTGATGCAGCCATTCCAGTACAGATAGTGGCAACATCCGGAGATACATATTGCATTGTATCATATATCCCAAGTCCAGCATATACGGAACCGCCTGGGCTGTTAATATATAGTAAAATATCCTTCTTAGAGTCTACTGATTCAAGAAAAAGTAGTTGTGCAGTAATGATGTTTGAAATATTTTCCTCTATGCCCATACCAAGAAATATGATACGATCCATTATTAGTCTTGAGAATACATCAATTTCTCTAAAATTTGTGGGCCTCTCCTCAATAACAGCTCTGGTCATACTCTCAACTCTTTCAACATATTTGTCAAACGTGAGGCCGTTAATATTCTTGTCTTTTACTATATAATTTCTTAATTCTTTTTTATCCATAATTAGATCTTTTGTGCAAGTAACTTAAATTTATCAAATGTTATTGATTTTTTTGTAATCGAAACACTTTCTTTAACGTGGTTAAACACCTTATTTGATTTTAATTCGTTGAATATTTTAAGATAATTTTCTCCGTTATTATGTTTTAAATAGTTTTCAACGAATTTATCAATATCCTTTGACATATTTTGCATTCCCGAGGACATAAGCTGCTGCTGAATTTGATTTTTTGCCATTTCTTCTATTTCGGTATTCTCAACTTTAATTTTATTCTCGTCAATAATTGTATCAACAATATAGGACCACCTAATTTGATCACAGTATTTGTCAAAGTCTTCATTCAATAATTTTTTTGAGTTCTCCTCCTCATTATTAGATTTTATCCAACTTCTTACATAATCTTCAGGGATTTTAATTTTAATATCGGAAAGAATCTGTTTCTCTATTTCCCTATTCAGATAAAACTCGGTCTCTTTTAAATAATTGAACTCTAAGGATTTATGAATTTCATTTTCAAATTCTTTTTTGGTTTTAATCTTTCCAACTCCAAATATTTTATCAAAAAATGAGGTATTTAACTTAGCAGTAGACCTCTCAATGATATTCTCAATTTTTAACTTAACTGTATCAGGAAATGACTTAATCTCAACTGTATCACCAATAATTTGTGAAATAATTTCAACATTATTTTTTGCTAATTTTTTTAGGTTAATTACTAATATCTCATCAATTTTTCCTCCAATTATTTTTTTACTCTCTTTTTTATCTAAATTTTCAAAATTTAATAGTCCCTTTTTATTTTCTCCTTTAACTTCAATATCACCGTAAACTGATGACTTTTCTGTAACTACTTTCAAGTTATTTATATCAGCATATTGATTTCTAAGATTTGTTATTGTCTCATTTAAAACTTTCTTTTCGACTTTGATATTATACAACTTAAATTTTTGAGATTTTTTAAAAGGCTTAACTTTAAAGTCACTTAAGTGCCCGACCTTGAAATTGAACTCAATTGAGTCTAAATTATTAACGTTAATATTTTCGATATCAGTGCTTTCAGGTATTGGCTCCCCAATAATTTTGATTTTATTATCCTTTATATAATTATTTATTTTATCACTGACAATTTTATTTATTTCCTCTAGAAGAACCCCCTTCCCATACATATTCTTTAATACCTGAACAGGTACCATACCTGGTCTAAACCCTTTAAGGTTAGCTCTCTTTTTGAGTTCTTTTATCTTATTTTCAAACTGGGAGATGTAGTCCTCTCTGTCAAGGATTAGATTTACATTTGACTCCGTATCAGTTATTTTTTTCTTTTTAAATTTCAATTTTTAAAATTTTGTAATGTGCGGATGGAGGGACTCGAACCCCCATGCCTCGCGGCGCTAGATCCTAAATCTAGTGCGTCTACCAATTTCGCCACATCCGCTAAAATAGCTTGCAAATCTAGAAATAAATTATTTATATGAAAAAATTAAAATTAAATTATATTTTTAAATAAATGAAAACTAAACAGATTACCAAGAATACAGATAATCAGGTTATATTAAAAGCTTATTCTAAGCTTCTAAGGCAGTCGAGAACGATTATCACTGGCGATGACTCAAAAATTATAAAGAAAGCATTTAGAATTTCGTTGGAAGCTCATAAGAATATGAGAAGAAAGTCAGGAGAGCCTTATATTCTGCATCCTATAAGTGTTGCTCAGATATGTGTTAGTGAAATTGGTTTGGGAACAACCGCTATAATTGCTGCACTTCTTCACGATGTTGTTGAGGACACAGATATCACCCTCGAATATATTAAAAAAGAATTTGGAGAGAGAGTAGCCAAAATTTGTGATGGGCTCACTAAAATTTCTGGTATATTATCTCCAGGTTCATCGATTCAGTCGGAAAATTTTAGGAAGATGCTATTAACATTAGTTGATGATGTCAGGGTCATTTTAATAAAGTTAGCAGATAGGCTCCATAATATGAGGACATTAGACAGTATGTCTAGGAGTGCCCAGCTTAAAAACTCTTCGGAAACAATTTTTATATATTCACCCTTAGCGCATAGGCTAGGACTATATTCAATTAAGTCTGAATTGGATGATCTTTATCTAAAGTATACTGATAATATTAATTATAAAAAAGTATCTAAAAATTTAAAGGATACTAAAATCAAAAGAGATAAGTTCATTAGATCTTTCATTAGACCAATCAAGAAAAAACTTAAGTCTTTTGAGTTAGATTTTAAAGTCATTGGAAGGCCAAAATCTATTTTTTCAATTTATAGCAAAATGAAAAAACAGAATAAATCTTTTGAGGAGATATATGATTTATTTGCAATTAGAATAATTTTAAATTCAGATATTTCAGAGGAGAAGACTCAGTGCTGGCAGGCTTACTCTTGTGTGACAGACTGCTATCAGCCAAATCCTGATCGTCTCAAAGATTGGATATCAACCCCAAAAACTAATGGATATGAGTCTCTTCACACAACGGTTATGAGTAGTAAAGGTAAGTGGGTTGAGGTGCAAATTAGAAGCAAGAGAATGGATGAGATTGCCGAGAAAGGTTTTGCTGCACATTGGAAATATAAGGAAAAAATAAAGGGTGGTAGTCAATTTGAGGATTGGATTAGTTCGATAAGAGATTTAATTAGTCAGAAAAACTATTCACCCCAGGAATTTTTAGATGATTTCAAAGGTAATCTCTACAACGAGGAAGTTTTTGTCTTTACTCCGAACGGAGATTTAAAAACCTTACCACAAAATTCAACAGTGATAGATTTTGCATTTTCGATACATTCAGAGTTAGGCTCAAAGTGTACTGGAGCAAAAATTGATGATAAACTTGTACCGATTAATCATCAACTGAAAAGTGGAGATCAGGTTAATGTAATTACCTCAACTAATCAGAAACCATCTGAGGACTGGTTGAAGAAAGTCGTAACCTCAAAGGCAAAGTCTGCAATTAAGAATAATATAAATAGACAGAGAAAAAATTTATCAAGTCAGGGGAAGGATCTCATAAAGAGAAAATTCAAACAATTGAAATTAGAGTTTGATGAGAATGTCTCAAAAGTATCTAGCTATTTCCAGTATAAAAGTATAATTGAATTCTATTATGATATTGCCAAAGGTTCTTTTAATCTTAAGAGGTTAAAAGAATATCTGGACCATGTTAAAAATGTTAGTAATAAATCTAAAAATAAAATCATTGAGATTGAAATCGACAGGTCAAGTACTATAAGAAAATCAGATATAAATAAAGACAAATTAATTGAGTTCGAAGGTAAAAAAGATGATATAGAATATTCTCTATCAAAATGTTGTAAGCCAATTCCAGGTGACGACATTTATGGATTTATAACAGTAAATGAAGGGATTAAAGTACACAGAACAAATTGTAAGAATTCACCAGAATTGCTTTCTAAATATGCCTACAGGATATTAAAGGCTAATTGGTACACAAAATCTAATATTGAACTTATCACATCCCTGTCTATTGAAGGTACTGACAGGGTTGGGGTGATAGATGATATAACCAAAATAATCTCCTCACAACTTAAGGTTAATATGAAATCAATTAATGTCGACTTAAAAGATGGCATTTTTAAAGGTGAAATTCAGTTATTTGTTTCTGATACCTTGCAATTATCTAAATTGATTAAGAAATTGCAAAAAGTTCCAAATGTTAATAATGTTACAAGATTAGATTTATAGAATGGAAAAGAAATCAATAATTGAAGAGGTAAAAAAAATACTTGATAAGCATTTAGAGTTAAAAGGCCAAAGAAAAACACCTGAGAGATATGCTATAATTAATGAAATTTATTCATTTAGACATCACTTTGATGCAGATGAGTTGTACTCTCAAATGATCAAGAAAAAATACAGAGTAAGCAGAGCGACAATATATAATACATTGGAATTATTAGTGAGTCTAGAATTAGTCACAAGGCATGTATTTAAAGATAATTTAGCAAAATATGAGAAGTCTTTTGGTTTTATGCAACACGACCACATCATCCTAGATAATGACGAAATAATTGAGTTCTGTGATCCAAGGATACAGTCAATTAAAAATACACTTGAGGAAATGTTTGACGTAAAAATTAAAAACCATTCACTCTACTTTTTTGGTGAAAAAAATAAAAAATAAATGTCTGTAGATGTTTTGCTTGGCTTACAGTGGGGAGATGAGGGGAAGGGTAAGATAGTTGACTTTCTAGCTCCTGGTTATGATTATATTGCTAGGTTCCAGGGAGGGCCAAATGCTGGACATACTCTAGAGTTTGATGGGATAAAGCACGTACTTCATCAGATTCCATCAGGAATTTTTAGGCAAGGAAAGCATAATATTATTGGTAACGGAGTTGTTCTTGACCCTGTTATCTTTATGGATGAGATTCATCAAATTAATAAAAAGTTCGGTTCAGATTTAAAGAAGAATCTATCAATTTCAACAAGGGCTCAACTTATCTCCCCTGTGCACAGACTTTTAGACAAAGTGCTGGAAAAAAATAAAGGTGATAGTAAAATAGGATCTACCCTCAAAGGTATTGGCCCAACGTATCAAGATAAAATTGGCAGACACGGTTTGAGGGTTGGTGAAGTTTTGTCTAATAATTTTATTGAAAAATATAAAAAACAGAAGTCATATCATGATATGTTTCTAGATGGACATTACGATAAAAATTTTATCAAGGAGGAAGAAAAGTTTTTCAAGTCTATTGAGGAGCTAAAAAAATTTAAAATAATTGATACAGAGTACCTGATTAATAAGAACTTAAAAAAAAATAAAAATATTTTAGCTGAGGGAGCACAGGGTACATTGCTGGATATTGATTTTGGGAGTTACCCATTCGTGACATCTTCTAATACAACTACTGCAGGTGCGTGTATTGGACTTGGTATATCACCAAAGAAAATTGGAAAAGTTTTTGGGATCTTTAAGGCCTACTGTACCAGAGTTGGGGCTGGACCTTTTCCTACTGAACTATTTGATAGCGTTGGAGAAAAAATAGCATCAAATGGTAGTGAATTTGGTTCAACGACTGGTAGGGCAAGAAGATGTGGGTGGCTAGATCTCCCGGCTTTGAAATATTCAATCATGTTAAATGGTGTGACTGAGTTACATATGATGAAGGCCGACGTCTTGTCAGGATTTGAAGAAATTAAAATTTGCATTGGCTATAATTATAATGGAGTGGATATCGATTATTTTCCATCATCAATTGAATCCGAAAATATAAAACCAATATTTAAAACATTTAAAGGTTGGACAACAAAATCAAATTCAGCAAAAAAAATCGAAGATTTAGAAGAAAATTTTAAGTCTTATGTCAAATTTATTGAAGAAGAGGTAGGTGTAAAAATCAAAATTATATCTCTAGGTCCAGTTCGTGAACAGACCATATATATTAATTAAACAGATTGAGTATTGATTATAGTTTAGATTTATCTAAATTTACATTTAATGTCTTTACTTCTTAATTCTTTAGTTGTATCGGATTCCAGATCAAAGTATCATAATTCATCTGTTAATATATTCATTTCCTCTGATGGGAAGATTAAAAAAATATCTAAGAAGAAGATCAATGTAAAAGCAAAAAAAACCATCGATCTTGATTCATGTAAGTTATCGGCTGGTTGGGTAGATTTTAGTTCCAATTTTTGTGATCCTGGTTATGAATATAAAGAAGATCTAATTTCTGGAGTAAGTGTTGCCTCCTCATCTGGATTTACTGAAGTTGTGATAAATCACAACACACATCCCGTAATTCAAAATAAAAATGACATTTCATATATTAAGAATAAGTCATTAAACAGTTTATGTAGCGTCTATCCCACAGCATCAGTGACTAAAAATTCGATGGGAGTCCAGATGAATGATTTAATCGATTTACACCATTCTGGCGCAATAGCATTTTGTGATTCTAACCTTCAAAATTCAGAGTTGATTCTGAATGTCTTGATCTATTTAAAACAATTTAATGGACTGTACATCTCAAAGCCAAAAGAACCTTATCTATCTAATGGGGTTGTTAATGATGGTTTAAACAGTAACACTCTGGGTCTAAAATCTATTCCTAATATTTCAGAAAGTATTATTATAGAAAGAGATATATCTCTTCTTAAATATTCTGGAGGAAGAATCCATTTTTCTGGCATTTCGACAAAGGAAGCAGTTGATTTAATAAGGAAAGCCAAGAAGTCAGGATTAGATGTTACCTGCGATGTTCCAATTTATAATCTTTTACTTGATGATGAAAAAATTTTAGATTTTAATACAAATTTTAAAGTATACCCTCCATTAAGATCGCAATCTGATATCGATGAATTATTAAGAGGTCTGGAAGATGGTACTATTGATGTTATATCTTCTCACCATCAACCTCAAGATATTGACTCGAAAAATTGTGAGTTCGAGAAGGCAAGTTTTGGAATTATATCACTTCAAACCTTCTACTCGAATTTAGTCGAAATATCTAGGAAAATTCCTTTCGAAATATTAGCTGAGAAAATAACTAAGAATCCAAGAAATATATTAGGTATTAAAAATCCAGAAATTAAGGAGGGTTCTATTGCATGTTTTACAGTATTTGATGAAATGGGTTCATGGGATTATAATGATTCAACTAACCAATCTAAATCAAAAAATTCTCCCTGGATGGATTGGTCATTGAGAGGTAAAGTTAGAGGTGTTGTGAATGGTAATAAAACAAATATTATATAGATGAATTTATCTATAATAATTCCTGCTTTTAATGAGGGGGAATCTATCTCTCATTTGTTTAATCAAATTAAAAACTCACTCTCTGATAAAAAAATTTCCTATGAGGTTATAATTATTGATGACGGTAGTAATGATAATACCTGGGTTGAAATTATAAATATTTCAAAAAAATCAAAAAATATTATTCCTATTAAATTCAAAAAAAATTATGGGAAATCAGACGCATTAGATGCTGGGTTTAAGCGGGCTAGTGGAGACTATGTTTTGACTATGGATGCTGACCTCCAGGATGACCCATCTGAAATATCCCCTCTCTATCAGATGATAACTAGAGATAGGTTAGATATAGTCTCAGGATGGAAGAAAAAGAGAAATGATCCATTTTCTAAAACAATACCATCTAAATTTTTCAATTATGTCACAAGAAAATTATCTGGAATTCCACTGAATGATTTTAATTGTGGGATAAAAATATACAGAAAAGATGTTGTGAATTCAATAAATCTTTACGGCGAAATGCACAGGTATATTCCGTTAATTGCAAAATGGAATGGATTTAATAAGATAGGAGAGAAGGAAGTTAATCATAATAGACGTAAATTTGGTATAACAAAGTTTGGTATGGAAAGATATTTGAGAGGATTCTTAGATTTATTGTCAGTAAGTTTTGTCTACAGGTTTAGAAAAAGACCTATGCATTTCTTTGGTTCAATAGGCGTACTTTTCTTCATGTTGGGTTTTATATCTGTTGGCTGGATCATTTATGAGAAAATTTCAAAAATATCCGAAAATATTCCCCTAGAACAAATTCGGCCTGTAACAGATCAACCACTATTTTATATTGCGCTAATTTCTATCATTATTGGTATCCAATTATTTCTTGTAGGATTTCTATCTGAGTTAATAATTCAAATTAATTCTGATAAGAAAGGATACAAAATTGATAAGTCAGGTGAAGGAAGGAAAAATTAAATATTCCGTTGTAGTAGCGGTCTACAATAGGCCAGAGGAGATGGATGAGCTGCTTGAAAGTATATCTCTACAGGACTTCAAAGATATTGAGATAGTTATAGTTGACGACGGATCAGAAAAATCATCAAGAGAAATCTCATTTAAATATTCTAAGAATCTGAAAATATCTTATCATTTTACTGAGAACCAGGGACCCGCTCTAGCCAGAAATTTTGGTGTATCTAAATCTGTAGGAGAATGGATATTGTTTTTTGATTCTGATTGTACCATCCCAAAAAACTATTTTTTTGAGGTAGAAAAGTTTTTAAAAAATAATTCTATTGATTTCTTTGGTGGTCCTGATATGATGGATGATAGTTTTTCAATTCTTCAAAAGTCAATAAATTTTTCAATGACATCACTATTAACAACTGGGGGAATTAGGGGAAATAAGAGGTCAATCGATAAATTTCTTCCAAGATCTTTTAATATGGGTATTAGGAGGAAAGATTTTGACGAAGTTGGTGGGTTTTCTGATATTAGACAGTATGGTGAGGATTTAGATCTATCCTACAAGTTAATTTTTTCAGAAAAAAAATCTGCATTAATTCCTGATGCTAAAGTATTTCATAAGAGAAGGACCACCTTACTGCACTTCTTCAATCAGATGTTTAAATCAGGTAAGGGGAGACATTTTCTAAACTTAAAGTATAGAAACATTTTTAAGCCGTTTCATTTATTTCCTACCTTATTTGTAATTGGAATCATTTCAATTATTATCCTGTTAATATTTAATCATATGTTTTTTTCAAGTATGATATCTTTAATATATCTGTCTTATGCTTTTTTAATTTTTATTTTTTCCTCACTTTATAATAAAAATATTTTAATAGGAGTTATCTCTGTTGTTACAACTTTTTATCAGTTCATTGGTTATGGACTTGGATATATTTTTGCAGTAATTAGGCGGTAGTCTATCTTCTAATAACAAAAATTTCTTCTTTAGAGTCTAGTCCATATCTTAAAATTTCATCATTCGTTAAAAATTCTTGAGTTTTTATTTTTAATACTTTAAGTCCATTTGATGATAGTCTTTTATCGTAGTCTTTACCATATTTTCTGAGGTGGTCAGATTGCCCATACAACTTCTCTCTTTTACTTCCCTTTGTAACTGATTTGTCCTCAATTGTTTTTTCAGGAACTGGATAATAAAATGGGACCTGAATAATTCCCTCCCCACCTTTCTTTAAAACTCTTTTTATCTCTTCTAGTGCTCTGATGTCATCATCTACATGTTCTAGAACGTGATTACACATTACAAAATCAAAATTTTCATCTTCGAAAGGTATATTGTGGATGTCCATCTTTATATCTGCCAGAGGTGAAATTAAGTCAGCTGTTATATAATTAATATTAGAATTTTCTTTGAATTTTTTAATAAGGCAGGCTTCGGGGGCAATATGTAAAATTTTGTTGTTTCCGCTCAAAATGGATGTCTTCCTACTGAGATAAATATAAATTAACCTGTGTCTCTCCAGGGATAGGCAGTTAGTACAAAGTGCATTATCTCGAACTTTTCTTCCATATGGAAAAAATTTTCTAAAGTTACTTTCACATATCGGACACGTGACATTATTTCCCAAATAAAAGATTGAAATTAACTTGAAAATAGGTCTAGATGTTCTCTGTAGAAATGTTCTCGGTATTTTTCTTAGTAGAAAACCTATAAATAATTTTATCATTTTCCTGTATTACCAATATAATTTTTTGGAGTGATAGATAACAGTTCTTTTCTCACCCCCTCCTTTACCGGTAGCTTACTGATAAATTTTTTAATTGACTCTTTATCGATTTCTTTATTACCTCTAGTTAGGTCTTTAAGTAATTCGTAAGGATTAGAAATTTTTTCTCTCCTCAAAATAGTTTGAATTGCCTCGGCAACTACCGCCCAATTTTTTTCTAAGTCTTCGTCAATTTTAATTTTATTTATATCTATTTTTTTAATCCCTCTTACCAATGAATCGATTGCAATTTTAGTGTGAGCTAATGGTACACCTATATTTCTTGATACCGTTGAGTCTGTTAGATCTCTTTGTAGCCTTGATATAGGTAGTTTTTCTGCAAGGAATATTAATTGAGAATTAGCAAGCATTAAATTCCCCTCAGCATTTTCAAAATCAATTGGGTTAACCTTGTGAGGCATGGCGGATGATCCAACCTCATTCTTATTAATTTTTTGGGTTAGGTAATTGATCGATATATAATGCCATATGTCTCTGCAAAAGTCTATAAGAATGGTATTAATTCTAGAAATATTATGAAATATAGCAGCCATATTATCATAATGTTCAATTTGAGTTGTTGGCTTCAATCTGTCTAAACCTAAATGTTTAACAAAATTATCTGCAAACTCATCCCAGTTGATATTTGGGTGGGATATATAATGTGCATTAAGATTGCCAGAGGCGCCACCAAATTTACCATTATTTGGAATTTTTAATAATGAATCTATCTGATTTTGTACTCTTGCCGAAAAAACTCTAATTTCTTTTCCGAATGATGTCGGAGAAGCTGGCTGTCCATGAGTCCTAGCAATCATTGAGACGTTATTCCTATCTGCTAAGTCATTCATGTGAGATACCAATGTAGCTAACTCTGGTAATAA
Source organism: uncultured Flammeovirgaceae bacterium (assembly GCA_913052485.1). GTDB lineage: Bacteria > Bacteroidota > Bacteroidia > Cytophagales > MED-G16 > MED-G16. Next base: position 83,419 of record CAJXDN010000001.1, read on the forward strand.
AATTTCTGAGATTGAATTTTTAATCATTAAAGGGACTGCGGTATTATTTACATCTTGAGATGTTAACCCGAAATGAACATACTCTGAATGATCACTTAAACCATTTTCTATAAATTTTTCTTTGATGAAGTATTCAACTGCCTTTACATCGTGATTAATATTTTTTTCAATTTTTTTTATTTGTATCGCATCATCACTTGAAAAATTTGAGTATATAGATTTTATAGTTTTTTTATCATTTGAAGTTATTCCATGAAGGTTTTCAATTGGTAGTTTACAAAGTGCAAGAAAATATTCAATTTCAACTAGCACTCTAAACTTAATTAGAGCAAATTCAGAAAAAAAAGGAGATAATTCCCTGGTTTTAGAGTTATATCTACCGTCAATTGGAGATATTGAGAATATATTGTTTATATCATCATTCATCTACAAATTTAGTTAATTAATGTAACAGATCACTCATATTATCGTTAATAAGATTAATTATAAGAAATGTCAGAAAACGTAAATGTAAGGTTAAGTGTTGATGGAGAGAACTTTAACTTTGAGATGACTAAATCTGAGAGTCTTCTCGACTCTGCTCTCGAAAATGATGTAGATTTACCCTATTCCTGTCAGAGTGGTGTATGTACTGCGTGTCAGGGTAGATTAGTTTCAGGAACTGTGGAAATGGAGGTGACAGACGGGCTGTCTGATGAGGAAATCGATGAGGGGTATATCCTGTGTTGTCAATCATTTCCGACGTCTGATCACATTGATGTAGAGATTGATTAAATTTTGATTTTCTTTATCATAATTTCTTTGAAATTTTTTAAATAAAATAATACATTTGCTGATATTTTTTCCATAAATAGCTCATGAGACAACTTAAAATAACACAATCAATAACCAACAGAAGAGAGAGTCACACCCTCGAAAAATATTTTACCGAGGTAAGTGGTGTGCCGATGATTACACCTGAGGAGGAGGTAAGGCTCGCCAAAGAAATTAAAAAAGGTAACCAGGATGCTCTTGATAAGCTTGTAAGGGCAAATTTAAGGTTTGTGGTTTCAGTTGCAAAACAGTACCAAAATAGAAGCCTACCTCTCAATGATTTAATCAATGAAGGTAACTTAGGTCTAATCAAAGCAGCCAAAAAGTTTGACGAGACTAAGGGTTTTAAGTTTATATCATATGCAGTTTGGTGGATTCGTCAGTCTATAATGCAGGCACTTGCTGAGCAGTCTAGAATTGTTAGACTTCCTATGAATAAGTCAGGTGCTATCAATCAGATCAGGAGAGCATATGCTGAATTAGAGCAAAAATATGAGAGAGAACCAACTGAGGAAGAAATTGCTGAGTCTCTAGACATGAAAACTTCTGAGGTTCGAAGTACTCTCGGTGCAGAGGTAAAACAGATGTCAATGGATGCTCCTTTTGGTGAGGACGATTCTGGATCGCTGCTTGACGTTCTCGAAAATGATTCAGAGGGACCAACAGATACAGGTTTAGTTTTTAATCATTCTCTCAAAATTGAAACAATGAGAGCACTCTCTACCTTGACACCAAGAGAGAGAGATGTGGTGCTTATGAGTTTTGGTATAGGGTTTGATAACCCTTACACGCTTGAAGAAATTGGAGATGTTATGGGTCTGACAAGGGAGAGGGTAAGACAGATAAGGGAGAAAGCTCTCCAGAAGCTTAGAGAACCGGGAAAAAATCGTAGATTGAAAGAGTTCTGTGCAAATTAGTTCCTTAATTTAGAATCTAATTTTTAATTCAGTCGTATATTTTTATTTACAACTTATCTATCATATTTTTATATGCTATTTTAATTATTAAAACAATGCTCAGAAAGTCATTTATACTATTCTCATTAATAATCTTGTTCAACTCTTGTAACAATAACAATCGGGATGAGATACTTGACAGAAAACAAAGTAAGAAAAAATCAATTGAAGTTGGTAACTTAAAGTTTGATGGTCCTGAGAAGTACATGTACTATCACGCAGCCGTCAAACACGGAAATATAGATTTATCAGAGCCATCAATCCATGATCAGTACAGACCAGGATATAAGGATATCGAGTTAAATAAATCATTAAGAAGATTAGTGGATAATTCAGTTTTCACCAACAGAACTAAATCAGATAATAATCTAACATTTTCCAATTATGCAGAAGAAAAAGCTACTTTTACTGAAAGAGGCCCATACAATGTGCCCGGTAGAACAAGAGGTCTAATAGTTGATGAAAGTGATCCGACTGGAAACACATGGATAACAGGTAGTATCGGAGGGGGTTTGTGGAAAACTACTGACGAGGGAGTTACTTGGAATTCTATATCAAACGACATGGATAACTTAGCTATATCTTGGATTGCTCAGTCTTCCTCGAAGCCAAGTACAATCTATGCAGGTACTGGCGAAGAGTGGGTCAGAAACCTAGATGCAATTGGTGGAGCAGGTATATACAAAAGTACTAACAGCGGTGAAACATGGACAAATATCTCTCCTAGAGATGATCAGGGATATGTAAACCTAGAATTTTCTAATATCAGCAGGGTAATTGTTGACCCTGATAACCCTGATATCGTTTTGGTCAGTACTTATGGTTCTAGAAATACAGGAAGTAGAATCTACAGGTCAGATGACGGTGGTTCTACTTGGAATGAAAGATATTCTATTACCTATGGAGAATCAACCACTGGAGTACAGCAGATTATAAGTGCTCCAAATGACTTCAGTATTCAATATGCTGCTATCAATGGCATTGGCGTATTACGATCTGTAGATGGTGGTATCTCATGGTCTAATCCCGGCGGAGTTGGTTTGGCACCAGGAGTATCCTATGATAACGCAGATGGTATTATTAATGCAGGTGCAGGCGGGTCATTTGGAAGGATAGAGCTGGCTGTATCTCACCAGAATCCTAATACAGTTTATGGTGCGATTGTTGGTACAAATGCGTCATACCTTAGAGTTTCATATGACGGTGGTACTACATGGAATTTATTAAGAAATGATGACAATACAGATGATGACTGGCTTGACAATCTAGGATGGTGGGGAAATACTATAACCCTCAACCCTTTCAATGACAGTATTATATATTATGGGAGTCAGGACGCTGCGAAGGCAAGAGTTCTTCCAGACACTGGAACAAAGTTTTCTGGAAGTACAACCAAGGTGACGTTTAGTAATCCGTCGCAATACCTTGACTTAGTTAATATATGGGGAGGTTCTGCTTTAGGTTCAGGAACTGAATGGGCAGACAACTCCGAAAACCCCCAAATTGTAGATGTTGAAATTAGATTTGGCCCAAACAAAGTGCAGAAAGCATACAGATTCTCGGTACCTGAGGGTTCAACTTCAGGTGTTCCTCATTCTGACTATATTTATCAGGACGTAGTTGAAGTTCCGTTTGAAGTTTGGAATATATCTGCAGACCCTGAAGAGCAATTGACAGTATCGTTCAGAGACAACAATAACGATGGAAAGTTTAGTCTAGTTTCTGATTATACCCAAAGTAGAGAATATATTTTTCCACAGAATGTGAAGTATGATCAAAATATGCAACAAGCAGAGATTTATGGTGACGGTACTCCTGATAATGCTGAATCAGCTTTCGGGCAGCTTTATAAGTCCATGTTTTTAATCTGGCCTCATCTTCAGGCTGGAAAATTTTGGAGCGATGTCGGAGTTCCTGAGGCCTCAATTAAAATTGAATTAATTGCGGCTGATTACAGTACTTTAAAAAAATCTGAACAACTTGTTACCAACTACTACGGAAATGGTGGCGACGCTACCGTAAACAGAAACGTACACGTAGATCATCATAAATTTGGATCTATAATTGATTCAGAAACCGATAGCACATTCAGAGTTTACCTCACAACTGATGGGGGAGTATACAACACTGTATCTGGTAAGGATCCTGGTTCAGATGGAGATTTTAAACAAGCTGGTGTGACAAACAACTCTACTTGGTTTATACCTGCAGGAGGATATAATACCACCACGTTCTACGGTGCAGATAAAATTACTGGGGTTGATAGCTACATTGGTGGAGCACAAGATAATGGGACTTTTGGTAGCCTAAACGATCCAAATACTAGCTCTACTACAAATTACAACTACTTAATCGGCGGAGACGGGTTTGAAGTTGTTGCTCACTTCACTGACCCTGACAAGATGTTTGGCTGTTCACAGTTTAATTATTGTTTTTATACACATGATGGTGGCTCAAGTTGGAGAAATATATCCGGTCAATTTCTTGGTAGTGGTCCATTTATCTCTAGAAATTCAACTTCTTACCAACTACCAGACTTACTTGTAACTGTAGACGACCTCGGTGTAAACATTTCTGAGGATTTTGGTGAAACATGGAATCATACTTCAATTGCAGGATTTGGAAATTCTTTCTGGTCCGGAGCAGATGTTGAAGTTTCCCTAGCAAATCCAAGATATATCTGGGCTGGAGGAAGGATGGGTACTACTGGAGATATTTTTGTCTCTGCTGACTACGGTCAGTCATTCACTGCAGTTAATGACTTTGGTAATGTTGGAACAATAACCGGATTATATAGTCATCCTACCGAAGATTCTACCGCTTATGTATTATTCGGATTTAAGAACTTCGCAAAAATAATTGAGACTAAAGATTTAGGACAGACTTGGAACGATATATCAGGTTTCAACGACTCAGACTTCTCAACAACTGGATTTCCTGATGTAGCTGTTTATAGCTTCCTAGTAATGCCATATGACACCAATATCATGTGGGCGGGTACTGAGATTGGACTATTTGAATCTACGGATAAAGGGCAGTCTTGGCACAAGGTAGTTAGTGACTTACCTAACGTTAACATATGGGATATGAAGATAAAGGATCAAGGTCAAGTTGTGCTATCTACCTACGGTAGAGGGATATGGACTGCAACACTTGATGACCTGAAAAGCTTCGTTCCAAAACCAGCAACACTCCGACCAATTATCTTGGAGGCATCGCAATCGGATAGGGAAGATGCTTACGAAATAAATTTAAAAGTTGATCTAACCTCAGTGTATGATTCATTAGAAATATTTGCTAACGACGTAAAGAGAGGTACGTTTTTTGATACAGATCCTGTTGGAGAGAGAGACTACATGATTGGTGTCAACGACTTTGGTGACTATGAGTTAAAGGCAGTTGGATACGAGAACGGTTTACAGTATCCATCTAAAGTCTTTGAGGTTATTGTAAACCCTGTTCTCGCCCCAAGGACTGAGTACAGCACCATCTTTAGTGATTTAGTCGGAGATGAGTTCTATTTGGATAGGTTTAGGATTGGAACACAAGGAGGATTTGAGGGTAGGCAATTACATACAGAGCACCCATACGCGTCTGCAGTATCACAAGGTATTGATGGTAACCAAGGGTACAGCTTAGTGGCAATGTTAAATATTCCAATAATAGTAACTGATTTTACTCCATCTATAAGGTTCAATGAGATAGCAATCGTAGAAACTGGTACATCTGGCACATCTTACGGGGACTATGAATTCTGGGATTATGTAATTGTAGAGGCTTCAAAAGACGGATCATACTGGAAAGAAATTGTTGACGGTTATGACGCAGATGCTCACGCGGACTGGAGATCGGCTTATAATAGTGGTGCTTTTGGATCTCCTGACTTAATAAAAGATAGACAGATTAATTTCAAACCGCACTTTAATGAAGGTGATACAGTCAAGGTAAGATTTAGATTGTACTCAGATCCTCTCACAGTCGGTTGGGGATGGATGATTGATGACCTATATATCCAAAAGGAAACTCCCGTAGTTCAGGGAATAGAATATACTAAGTTAGATGAGAAAATATCAGTTTTCCCAAATCCTACTGTTGGTGAGTTTGGTATTAAATTTAATGATACATGGAGAGGAGATGTGTGGTGTCAGATAACAGATGTTTTTGGAAGGCCCGTGTATAGTAATATTTTAAATAACAGAAACGGTTCCTCATCTCATGAAATAGACATATCTTCAAGAAATGATGGGTTATATCTGATACAGCTAGTACAAGGTGATAAGAAATCAATGTTTAAACTAATCAAAGAATAGTTACTATTTCTTTATCTTAATCCTTTTCAAGGAAACTCTCCTAAATTTTATGTTTACTAATTCCACTCCTAGTGTAAAGAATAGTGAGAAGTAGATAAATCCTTTCGGGATATCAATATGAGCAGCTTCCAAAATTAGTGTGAAGCCAATAAGAATCAGAAAACATAGTGCTAGTATTTCAAGCGATGGGTATCTGTCAATTATGTCACTTATTTTGGAGGAGTAGAAAATCATAAAAAGAATTGATATGACCACTGCTATAACCATTACTAGTAAAATTTCTGTTAACCCAATAGCAGTTAGTATTGAATCAACTGAAAAAACAAAATCAACAGCTACTATCTGCCAAATTACCGACTTAAAACTTACAGACTTAGACACCGAAATACTTTCGTCAAAGTTGCCATTAATTTTATGAGATATCTCTAAGACACTCTTAAAAATAAGAAAACCTCCTCCTAATAAAAGAATAAGGTCCTTAATGCTAAAATTCATGAAAATTGGTTTTGTTAATCCAATAAACCAGGTCAGACCTAATAACATAATTATTCTTAATACCAATGCAAGAAGTAGTCCAGTAACACGAGCTTTATGTCTACTCTCTTTTTCAACCTTATTAGTGACAATAGATATGAAAATGATATTATCAATTCCAAGAATAATCTCAATAATCGTTAGGGTAAAAAGTGCTACATATGTCTCTAGTTGAAAAAATATTTCCATTTGATTATAAATTAATTTATATTAAAAATTGAGAACATTTTTGTTTACTTTGGCATCTAATTTAGTAGACGAAATTAATTATTTAAATGAATAATATAATAGAAGTTAAAGATATTTCTAGACATTACAGTGTCGGGAAACAAACTGTAAAAGCTCTCGATTCGATAACTGTTGATATAAAAAGAAATGAATATGTTTCTTTTATGGGAGCCTCAGGGTCAGGTAAGTCGACATTGATGAATATTATAGGATGTCTTGACTCTCCAACAGGGGGTAGGTATAAATTAAATAATAAGGACGTCAGTAATATGACAGAAAATGAGCTTGCTGATATTAGAAATAAAGAGATTGGATTTGTGTTTCAGACATTTAACCTACTTCCAAGGGCATCCGCTCTCGATAATGTATCACTTCCACTTGTGTACGCAGGTTATTCATCATCCGAGAGAAAAGAGTTAGCTATGAGTGCACTAAAAGATGTAGACCTCGTAGATAGGGCAACTCACAAACCAAACGAATTGTCTGGAGGTCAGAGACAACGTGTCGCTATAGCTAGGGCATTGGTTAATAATCCTAGCATAATCCTAGCGGATGAGCCTACAGGTAATTTAGATAGTAAAACTTCTTACAGTATCATGGATTTATTCTCTGACCTTCACGAGAAAGGTAATACAATAATTATGGTGACACACGAGGAAGACATAGCTAAGTACTCAAAGAGAACTGTTAGGTTGAGGGATGGTCTAATATCTTCTGATAAGAAAAATTAAAAATTAATGAAAGTTAATATTTTAACCACTAAGAAATCTAAGTTATCTGCTGTTGATTTATCTAATTTAGGGTTTTGTAAATATTATTCAGATCATATGTTTATTGCCAACTATGAGGGTGGTGAGTGGAAAGATTTTAGAATAACTCCTTTTGAAGATATGAAATTGTCACCCGCATGTACTACTCTCCATTATGGTCAAACAATATTTGAGGGTTTGAAAGCTTATAAAAATGCAGATAATGAAATTTTGATATTTAGGGCTCAAAAAAATGCCCAGAGATTTAATAAGAGTGCAGATAGAATGTGTATGCCCTCACTGCCAGAGGATATATTTATTAATTCTATAAATGAGCTATTAAAAGTCGATATAGACTGGGTACCTAAGGAGAAAGATTCATCTCTATACATACGACCATTTATGTTTGCTCAGGATCCATATATAGGTATTAAACCAGCAGAAAAATATATTTTCATGATAATCTGTGGTATGGCTGGTGGATATTATTCAGAGCCAGTAAATGTTAAAATTGAGACTAAATATACAAGGGCTGTCTCTGGTGGTGTTGGATATGCAAAGACTGCAGCAAACTACGCTGCAGCATTATATCCTGCAGTAATATCTCAGGGCGAGGGATATCATCAATTGATATGGACTGATGGGATAAAACATGAGTACGTTGAGGAGTCTGGTACAATGAATTTATTTTTTGTGATTGATGGTAAGTTATTGACACCTCCACTAGGTGATACTGTATTGGATGGAGTCACTAGAGATAGCGTTATTTCCCTATGTGAAAGCCTTGGTATAAATCTGGAAATAAGAAAGATCTCTGTAAAAGAAATTATTTCTTCTATTGAGGATGGGAGTTTGACAGAGGCATTTGGTACAGGTACTGCAGCAACAATTGCTCCAATTAAAATGATTGGTTATAAATTAAAGAAATATAAAATACCAGAAGTGCCTAATTCATTAGCTCTCAAGATATTAGATAAATTAAACGATATTAAATATGGATTAGGTGAAGATATATTTAATTGGGTACATAAATTAATGTAATGAATATTGATCAAATTAATGAGTTAATCAACCGAGCCTCTGCACTAAGAGGCTATCTTTGACTATGACAAGAGAAAAGAATTAATTAATTCTAAAGAAAAAAAATCTGCGGAGTCTGATTTTTGGGATAATAGAGATAAAGCCGAGAAGACTCTAAAAGAAATATCCTCAAACAAGTTGTGGACAGATGCTTACGATGAGGTGTTATCTTCAGTATCTGACCTAGAAACCTTACACGAATTTTATCAGAGTGGTGAAGTAGATGAGGATGAATTAGCTGATGAGTATAGTAAGTCTCTTGAGAAATTAGAAAATCTCGAATTCAAAAAAATGTTATCTAGTAAAGAGGATCAGATGAGTGCAATACTTGAAATTAATCCTGGAGCTGGAGGTACGGAGAGTCAAGACTGGGCAAGTATTTTAATGAGGATGTATATCATGTGGGCCGAATCTCAAAATTTCAATGTTAAGAAAGTTAATGTCCAACCTGGAGAGACAGCTGGGATTAAGTCAGCCATCTTAGGTATTGAAGGTGAATTTGCTTACGGAAATTTAAAATCAGAAATTGGTGTCCATAGGTTAGTTAGAATTTCTCCTTTTGACTCTGGTGCAAGACGACATACCTCCTTTGCCTCAGTATTTGCTTACCCTGAGGTTGATGAGACAATTGAAATTAATATAAACCCGGCAGATATAGTTTGGGAGACATTTCGTGCCAGTGGTGCTGGGGGACAGAGTGTAAATAAAATAGAATCTGCTGTTAGGTTAAAACACGAACCATCAGGTCTGATTATTGAGTGCCAGCAGGAGAGGAGTCAAATTTTGAATAAAGAAAAAGCGATGAATATGCTTAAATCAAAACTTCACCAAATTGAAGTGGACAAAGTAAATAAAGAAAAAGATGAGAGGGATAGTACAAAACTTAAGATAGATTTCGGCTCACAGATAAGAAATTACGTATTACATCCTTATAAGATGATAAAAGATGTTAGAACAGGTATTGAGAGAGGAGATGTCAATAATGTACTTGACGGAGATATTGATGAATTCATTAAGGCCTTCCTTCTAAACAAAAAATAATTTTTATGTCTAAAAAGAAGGTAATTGTTGTAGGTGCTGGAATAAATGGTCTTGTAATATCAAATTATTTATCTAGAGATAATTTTGATGTGTTGTTGCTAGAGAAATCAGATAGGGTAGGTGGTGCATGTGTCTCTGACTCTGTGAACATCAACAACGATAAAGCTTCATTTGCAAAGGGCGCGACAGTTTTGGGAATGATGCCAGATTTTATTTTTAATGAAACTGGCTTATCTGATAAGGTACAAATATTTTCTCCTGATTTTCAGAAAATAGTATATTATGAGAGTGACGACACAGTTCTAAATATCTATAAAGACCCTAAAGAGTTATCTAAAGAATTACATGATAAGGTTGGAGAGACTGGGGATATATTGGGATTTAGAAATGATGAGAATAAAGTTATAGAATTCCTCAGAGAGGGATACAGGAGAGGGACACCACCAAATATAGAAGATGCGTATAGAAAGTTAGGTAAGAATCTCGTTAACCTTTGGATTAAAGGTACAGCTAGAAATCTATTGGACCATTATTTTACATCAGATAAGACTAAATTATATATGGGAATGACTGTAATTGAAAGTAGTCCAGAATCTATAGACTCTCAGGGTTCAGCTTTTACTATTCCCTTGATGGACTCCGGATCAGTTTTTGATGGTTATTGGGGTTATGTTAAGAAAGGAATATGGCAGATTACTGAGCAGCTTGAAAAAATTAATGTATCACATGGAGTAAAAATTAAAACCTCAGCTGAAATAAATAGAATTGATGAGATATCAAAGAAGGTTATACTTGATAACGGTGATGAGTATAGTTATGATGTCCTAGTATTTGCAACAGATCCGGTGACACCGTCTAAATTTTTAGATGATCAAAGTTTAAACGATTCTCTAAAATCAAAAAAAAATATTGGTACAAGTGGAAAAGTTACTGCTTTCTTTAAGAATAAAGTAGAGTGGAGAGATCATAGTGATAGTGATAAATCATTGAGTTCATTTAGATTTATTTTTTCTGTAGATAATCTTGATGAGTTCGAGCATCGCAGTATTAACTCTCTGCATGGAGTAAGTGACTATGAGCCAGGTTATATTCAGGTCTATTGTGAGGGTGCAGCCCAGAGACGTTTAGGAAATCACGAAAAGTATGATAAGCTGATTTTCTTCACAAAAAATATTTCATTTGAAAAACCAGGAAGTGATTTGGATGAAGTTCATGAAAAAATAAAACAAAAAGTATTTCAATATATCACAAATCCTTCAGACTGTGTTCATAGCGTCTTCTTAACACCAAAAGATATGAAAAATGAGTTCTATTTTCCTGGAGGAAATATCGACCATGTCATGCTCACAAAAGGTCAAAATTTTTATACTAGGAATTACAGGTTATCTGAAAATTTAAATTTTTATAATCTTGGTAACTATCAGGATATTTTCTATTGTGGGGCAGGTTCTTACCCCTGCGGCAGCGTCGCTGGAACTCCAGGTTACATGTGCTATAAACAGATAAAATAGAATCCTTATATAAGTGATCTCATTAATGACTGAAGATACCATTTCTTGAATTTCTCTAATCCAATTTCCATATCAGATAAGGGTCCTGGTATATATTTTTTCGAGAGTACACCTTTCTGATTGTCTTCAATAATTTTCTTATCTGCTATTGTTGTTCTATCCCACATCCATATAAGATTATCCAGGTTATAATCTACTCCCTCAGTTGCATTTTTATCGACTAACCACATAATCTCAACATCAGTTTTCATGGGTCCTCTTGGTATAAAAGTAAATGTAGTAGCAAAATCATTTGACATTAATAAACTATTAAATGGAGATGTCCCAATTGTGGTATATCCTCCGTCATAATTATTAAACTTACCCATCAACTTTGAGGCTGGCTTACCATTTTTAGTTTCTGATAATCGATCATCACTGAATGGTGTTCTCTCAGCACTTCTGTAGAAATTTGTAAATTTTTTTTCGGAATATTCTCCAACCAGATATCCCATCTCCTTTGTTTTTTTATTCCAAACTCTAAGCTTCTCAGAAAATTCTTTAGATTCTGGACCTGTATTATTTCCAGCCCCGTAAGCCTGGATATAATCATTTGTGTGAATTTGACAATATTCAGGGTGAGCTGTCTGACAATGATAACACTCGTGAAAATTATCCAGAGTAAGTTTCCAGTTTCCATTAGTTGGATATGTTTTTCTATATGCAATTTTTGCATCTTTCAATCCATGTAATTTTATAAAATCTTTTGTTGGACTTATAAAATCATCAAAGCTATCAGGTTTATCAGATAAATTTATAAAAATTAAACCTTCAAAATTTTTGGAATTACATTTATGAAGTCCCCATTCATCTTTATTAAAATTTTCAGGCATCATTCTCGCCTTAACTAAATTTCCTTCTAGGTCATATACCCAAGAATGATATGGACAAATTAATTTATTTTTTTTTCCTTCTTTTTCTAAACATATGTGGGAGCCCCTGTGTCTACATACATTGTAAAAACAGTTAACTTTTTGATTGTTTCCTCTGATTACAATTATAGACTCATCACCCACATTAAAGAGAAAATAATCTCCCTTTTTTGGTATTCGAGATTCATGTCCTACAAAAATCCACTGATTAAAAAAGATGTTTTTCAAATCAATATCATAAATTTCTTTATCAATGTAGAAAGATTGATCAAGTGGAAAATTATCTTTCTGTTTTTTGATCATATCAACTAATTTAGATTTCATTCTTATCATAATATTGTAGGGCTATTATAATTTTATTTAGGCTAGTTTTCCAGTATTTCTTAATAAATATTATTAATTTATAGAATGGGAGAAAAGAAACTACCAACTATAATTCAGTCACTAATACCTATTATTTTTTTAATAATTTTATTAATTATTAACGTATCAATCTTTGGAGATGATTCACTAGATGGAAGTATTCAAATAGTACTGATACTATCATCAGCAGTAGCTGCATCAATTGCATTTGATTTAGGATTTACATGGAAGGAAATTCAATCTGGTATTTTGAAGAGTATTAACTCATCGATGGCATCTATACTTATCTTATTTCTAGTTGGATCCCTTGCAGGTTCCTGGCTACTAAGTGGTATAGTTCCCGCATTTATATATTATGGAATTCAAATTTTAAATCCTAATGTATTTCTTTTTGCTGCTTGTATCATTTGTATTATTGTTTCAATGGCAACAGGAAGTTCCTGGACCACTTCAGCAACAATAGGAATAGCTTTGATCGGAATAGGAAAGGCTTTGAATATTTCTGACGGACTTATTGCTGGTGCTATTCTGAGTGGTGCATATTTTGGCGATAAAATGTCACCCTTATCAGACACAACTAATCTTGCTCCAGCAATGGCGGGTTCAGATCTGATCTCACACATAAAATACCTTACAATTACTACCGTACCATCAATAGTAATATCTCTTATAATTTTTATTTTTTTAGGTTTAAATATTAATTCTAGTATTGAAAATGATAATGCATTACTGATATCAAATATTATATCCGAAAAATTTTATATAAGTCCAGTATTATTTATTGTACCTCTATTTGTAATTTTTTTAATTTATAAAAAAGTAAAGGCTGTTCCCTCGCTCTTCCTTGGAGTAATTTTAGGTGCTGTATTTGCTTTAATTTTTCAAACAAATTTAGTAATTGAGGTTTCTGACTTCAAGGGTGAAACTTGGATTTCTCTTTTTTCAGGTATAATGAAATCATTATATGGATCAATACAAATAGAAACATCAAATGAGTTAGTAAATGAGTTATTATCATCTGACGGTATGTATGGTATGATGAAGACTATATGGCTTGTAATATCAGCTATGATATTTGGGGGTGTAATGGAAAAAGCTGGATTTCTTAATAAAATCTCATCCTTTATAATTGATAAGGTAAATTCTACAGGGTCACTTGTTGCGTCAACATCAGGCACGTGTGTATTCTTCAATTTAACTGCCTCAGATCAGTATCTTTCAATAGTTATCCCAGGCAAAATGTATTCTAAAATATATAAGGAAAAAGGATTAGCTCCTGAAAATTTAAGTAGAACGTTAGAAGATAGTGGAACTGTTACCTCTGTTTTAGTTCCTTGGAATACGTGTGGTGCTTATCATGCATCTGTCTTAAATGTTCCAACTTTAATGTATCTGCCTTATTGTTTCTTTAGTCTTCTGAGTCCTTTGATGACAATACTTGTCGCTTACCTAAGGATTAAAATTAAAATATTAAAATCTAAGTAATTTCACTTAGTATCGATAGGTAATTGTTATATCTTTTCTCATTCACTTCTATTCCTAAACTTTCCTTTATACTACATCCAGGTTCATCTTTATGTAAACAATTTTTAAATTTACATTTATCTCTCATTTTAAATTCTGGATATAAAAATTGTAAACTTGATTTATCTATATCAAAAAAATAGAAGTCTTTAAAACCTGGTGTATCAGTTACAGTTCCCGAAATATCTATTTCAAATATTTCAGAAAAAGTAGTTGTTTGTTTTCCTCTCCCTGTTTTTGATGATAATACATCTGTTTTCTGATTAGAGACTTTTGATATTTTATTTATTAATGTTGACTTACCAACTCCTGAGTTACCTAATAGTAATGTTTTTTTTCCTTTTAAAATATATTCAAGTTCTTCAATGTAGAGGTTTTTTTTTGCAGATATTTTTAAAGCTTTGATATTGATTTCATTGTAAATTTTTATGATGTCATCTAATTTTTTGATCTCTCTATTACTTAAAGAGTCAACTTTATTAAAAACAATAATAGGGGAGATGTTATAGTAAAATGATCCTGCAATACATTTATCGATAAAATTAAGTTTTGTATAAGGGTTTTTAAAACTTGCTATTATCAGAGCCTGATCTACATTGGATGCAATAATATGTGCTTTTTTATCTTTTAGAGATCTCTTTATAAAGCAATTAGTTCTCTCTAAAACTCTATCTATAATTCCATTCTCTTTATCAATCAAATCAAATTCTACCTCATCACCAGATACAATGGGATTAGAAAAATTATTATCAAGCTTGTTTTTCCCTCTGTAGTTACATTTATATAATAAATTATCTGATTTTACAGTATATAAATTACCCACTGACTTTATAACTAAACCAATCATTTTAAAAATTTTGATATATAACTATTTATTTTATCGCTTGCTCCTGATTGTAACTTTATAAATTCATTTCCTCCCTTACCAATATCCCTATTTTTAAATATTCTATTTTTAATAAGTTTAAACTCATTCCCACTTTTAATTGGAAATCCAATATTATTTTTTTCAAGTAATTTAACCTCTAAAAATTTTTTATTATTTGAGTGACTACCATAAACAACAGGCACATCCCATACTACAGCTTCCAAAGTATTATGTAGTGCCCCTCTAAACCCACCTCCAATAAAGGAAACTTTTGCGTATTTATATACTGATGATAACATCCCATAATTATCAATTAGTAGAACTCTTTTTTTAATATTTTTTTGAGGTAATTGAGAATATTTAATTGTATCATTCAAGAATGTGTTTTCTAAATACTCTATCTCCTGTGAATTTATATTGTGTGGTGCTATAATATATTTAGTATCGGTTAAATCTCTAACAATTTCATTTTTTATTTTTTCGATGTCACTCCTCCACGAACTACCAATAATTACAGTTTTTTTCCCATCTATAAATTCCTTGATCTTTTTGTCTTCCTTGAAATTATTGAAAATTTCAAGAACTCTATCATACCTTGTATCTCCAACTACTTTAACGTTCTCAACATTTATTTTATTTAGTAACTCAAGAGATTCGTTATTTTGAACAAGAAATAAAGATATTTTTCTTAGAATGTTTCTGAAGAAATTGAATGGATAAAAATAAATTTGATTTTTTCTAAATATGGATGATATAGATATTACAGGTATAGAATTATTATATGCTAAATCAATAAGGTTTTTCCAAAATTCATATTTAATTAACACAATGACTTTTGGTTTTAGGAGTGAAAAAAGCTTTTCCATATACTTTTTTCTATCAGAGGGCAGAAAGAAATGGTAGTCAACTTCTTTATATTCTGAAACAGTCTCTTCTGCTGAAGATGAAAAATATGTTACTAGGGCTTTATATTGATAATTAAATTTAATTCTCTCTATAATTGGTTTAGCTTGTTCAAATTCTCCAACTGACGATACGTGTATCCATATTATTTTTTCTTCTGTGATATTGTTATCTAATATATACTGAAATGAGTTCTTTCTCCCCTCGAAAATTCTCCTATTTTTTTCATTAAACTTTGAGCTTATAAATATTGAGATATCTAAAATAAAAAGAAATATACTGTAGAGAATATTCATTTTTTACTTTTGAATAATTTCATTTATATAATTTAATATTTCCTCTCTGCCTACTTCAGTTTTCGAAGATGAGATAAAATAATTTGGAAGAGGGGACCAGTAATTACTTAATTCATTAAGGAAGGAGTCCACGCTTTCTTTTATTGATGATTTACTAATCTTATCTGATTTAGTAAAAATTATATTTAGTGGCAATTTATTTTTTCCTATATAATTTATATAATTTATATCAATTTTCTGAGGATCAATTCTGATGTCAATTAGAATAAAAATTAGAGATAATTTATCTGATTTCAATAAGAAGTTTTTTGTCATAATATCCCAATTTTGTCTATTTGACTTGCTTGTTTTTGCCCATCCATACCCTGGAAGATCAACAAAATACAGATTTTTATTTATTAAAAAATGATTTATTAGTTGAGTTTTGCCAGGTTTGGAAGATATTTTTGATAGCTTTTTCCTACCTAATAACATATTAATTAAGGAAGATTTTCCAACATTAGACCTACCTAAAAAGATAAATTCGGGATAATCTTTTTGTGGACACTCAGATATATTAGAGCTACTTTTTATAAATTTTGCATCTTTGATAATCATTCTACTAACCAATATGCAATTTTAATTCATTTTTGAAGTTTAGATATTATATTTAATGATAAATGAAAAAGATTTTTTTATTTTTTGTTGTATTAATTTTTCACTCAAATTTTATTTTTTCTCAATCAGGTAGAATTAATTTAAGTGGATACGATGATGTCAAAACCCATTTTGGTTTTCTATTAGGCCTTCATTCTTCATATTATAGGTTTGATTATTCAGCCGATTACATATCTCCTGATTTTTCAGATCTTCATAGTATTCATTCTAAATCACTACCTGGGTTTAAACTTGGATTTATATCTGATTTTAGCCTCTATTATCCCTTTGATTTGAGGACTCTGTTACAAGTTTCCTTCTCAGAATTTCGAATGGATTATTATTATCTAGACGGGTCTGTTTTTTCTGATATAAGACCCTCTACCTTTTTAGAGTCGCCAATTTTATTAAAATATAAATCTAAGAGAAGAAAAAACCATAGGATGTTTATAATTGCCGGTCTAAAACCAAGTCTCGAGATTGGGGCTAAAAATAAAGACGAGGCAGGTAAAGATATATTAGATCTGAGATCATTTGACGTTTCCTTTGAGCTAGGTTTTGGAAGTGATATTTTTTTTCAACTATTCAAATTATCTCCAGAAATTAGATACTCAAGAGGTCTTAGAAATATTCTAAATAAAAAAAATCTAAATATATATAACAGACCAATCGATAAAATAATTGTCCACAATATTTCTTTTTTCTTTACATTTGAAGGTGGTCCAAAATAAAATTAAAAAAAATGTTTTAATAACAGGAGCAACATCAGGAATTGGTGAGGCAACAGCTATTTTACTATCTAAAAAATATAATCTGATCATCTGTGGAAGAAGAGAGAGTCGTCTATCAACACTAAAAGACAAGTTATCAAAGTATACCAATGTAAAAACTTTAAAATTTGATGTGAGAGATATTGATGAGGTAAGATATAAAATTCAAAGATTACCTGAAAATTGGAAAAAAATAGATGTACTAATTAATAATGCTGGTAACGCTCACGGTTTAGATTATATTGATTCAGGTAGTATTGATGATTGGGATAAAATGATAGATATAAATGTAAAAGGATTACTTTATGTAACTAAAACAGTACTAAAATTAATGATTAAAAATAATTCTGGTCATATAATTAATGTTGGTTCGATAGCAGGTAAAGAGGTTTATCCAAAAGGTAATGTCTATTGCGCCTCAAAATTCGCTGTTGATGCCTTATCTCAGGGAATGCGTTTAGATTTGAATGATAAAAAAATAGTTGTATCACAAATTAATCCTGGACTTGTGAACACCGAATTTTCAAAAGTAAGATTTAAAAATGATATGAAAAGGGCTGAAAGTGTTTATGAGGGAATGGATCCCTTAGCAGCCAGTGATGTTGCCGAAGCTATTGAGTTTATTCTTCAGAGACCTTCAAATGTAAACATAAGTGATATGACTATCTTACCTAGATCCCAGGCTTCTTCATCGATTGTAAGAAGAGAACTTTAATATTTAAGGATACTAAATATCCAGTTCATCTTATACTCCTCCAAATTTATTATATTTTTTACTTCTGAGAAGTCATTGTTATACTTAACAACCCTAGTTTGCATTTTTAATTTTACTTTATCTGTAATTTTATTACCAAGCCATTTTATATTTTCTATGAATTTTGTTGGCCTAATTCTACTAAATCCAACATAGTTATATGATTGTAATTCTTGGTAACCCCTACACCATCCAAGTGAGCGACCTTTTTTTTCATGTATATTCAAGTCATACACCTTTATTTTTGATAAGTTATCTGAGTCAATTTTTATTATTTTACCATTCACTGTGGTGTAAGTAAATTTATTTCTGAAGATAAGGCCATCATGGGGTATCCCGTTATCTAGTCTTATCACATCTAAAACCTTTCCATCCATAGAGTATACTATGACATCCTGTTGTTTATATCTTGTGATATAGACTCTATCATTATAGATTGAAACATGATTTGGATGACTCTTGTGAGGTTTTGTAGTGCTAACCTTCCGGTAGTCAGTTTTTTTATTAAATCTTTTCCAAGTATCTACCTCTGGGAAACAATTATATATTTTTTCAATATTTTTATTTTCTATTGAATATCTGATTACAATATCTAATCCTGTAACGACAATAAATAGACTTTTGTCATATAAGATAACGTGATGTAAGTCATTAAATATATTTAGAGAAATAGTTTCAATGAGATTGTAGTCAGGAAGAGAGAAAATTAGTACTTCTGTCAAGGTAGTTACAAACAACTTATTTTCATAAATAGATCCGCTTTTAAATGAAATACTATAATTTTTTGATGGTCTATTCTCTTTTGGAGTTTTATAATTAATTTTTTCTACAATTTTTTCTGTTATTGTATCATATTCAAAAATTAGTCCTGATACCCCGTTATTCCATTCTTTATTAAAATATGATAAATTGGATTCAGATTGTCTCCCTCCTGTAAATATAAGTTTTGTCACGTTTTTTTAAATAATTTGATTACTTTGAAATTGATTCAAATTTATGACAAAAAAAATTGTATTACTTGGTTCTGGTAGGTCTTCTTCGTATCTGGTTGACTATCTATATAAGAATAAGACCAAATTAAATATTTCTTTAAGTGTCATCTCTGATAAAAAACCAAAGTTTATAAATGATAGGTATGAGGACTTATTTTTTAAGTATTTGGATATTAGGAATAAAAATGAGATCAAAACATTTATAAAGAATTCTTTTATAGTAATCTCTTTATTACCACCAATATATCATTATCAGATTGCAGAAATATGTTCAGAATCTGGGATAAATATGATTACTGCATCTTATTTAGATGAAAAAATAAAATCTTTAGACAAATCATTTAAGGAAAGTAACTCCTTTCTATTCATGGAGATGGGATTAGATCCCGGAATTGACCATATGTCAGCTATGAAAATTATAAATAGACTTAAGGTCGACAGTGAAATTTTAGAGTTTGAATCTTATACAGGTGGTTTAGTTAAAGACTCGGTGGAGAGAAATCCGTGGGGATATAAATTTACTTGGAACCCTATGAATGTGGTATTAGCAGGAATTGATGACGCTAGATATATTGAGAATAGTCAAATAAAAAGTGTTCTATATAAAGATATTTTCAAGGACTATAAATTAATAAAGTTACCTCACAAACAGTATGAAGGTTATCCTAATAGAGATTCGACAAAGTACAAAAAATTATATAAACTTGATAATATCAAAACATTAAGAAGAGGGACTCTAAGGAATAAAGGCTTCTGTGATACTTGGGATTTACTTGTAAGCTTAGGTTTAACAGATAATAAAAAAATTATTTCTAGTAATAATCAATTAACTTATTTTGATTTCTTCAGTTATAATATGAGTGAAGAATCTCTAGATAAAGTTAACTTAAAATTAGAGTCAGATTTTAATATAAAAAAGAACTCGATAGTATATAATAATTTAGAATGGTCTGGTTTTTTTTCTGATAAAAAAATAAAATTAAAAAAAGGTTTTTACTCAGAATTTTTATTGGAGATTCTCAATGATAAATGGCAACTCAATTCAAATGATATTGATATTATCATTATGTCTCATTCATTTATCTTCAGAAGAGATAACATATTAAAAAAAATGAAATCATTTCTGGAAGTAGAGGGTGATGACAGTCTTAACACTGCAATGGCAAAGACCGTTGGAATGCCTATAGCACTGTTAGTTGAATATATAATAAATAATAATTACAAAAGTCCAGGAATTCATCTTCCATTTGAAAAAAATATCTATGAGTATATATTAAAAAAAATGGATTCTTTAGGAGTAAGGTTTGAGGAAATTGAGACTAATATTTAAAGGTATCCATAAAATTTGTTGTGAAATTACCTTCGTTAAACCTCTTATCATTCATTATTTTAATGTGAAATGGAATGGTAGTTTCAATACCTTCAATTATAAATTCTTTTAGCGCCCTCCTCATCCTAACAATAGCTTCCTCTCTTGACTGGTGGCTTACAATTAGCTTAGCAATCATCGAGTCATAATTAGGTGGTATTGTGTATCCTGAGTAGATATGTGAGTCAACTCTTACGCCATGGCCTCCTGGCTTGTGAAGTGCAGTAATTTTTCCTGGTGATGGTCTAAAGTTTGCTGATGGATCTTCGGCATTGACCCTACACTCGATTGAGTGTAGTTTTGGATAATAATGTTTTCCAGATACTTTAACACCGTCTGCTACTTTAATTTGTTCTTTGATTAAATCGTAATCAGTTACCTCCTCAGTGATGCCATGTTCTACCTGAATTCTAGTATTCATCTCCATGAAATAGAAATTTTTATTAATGTCAACCAAAAACTCGATTGTTCCCGCACCCTCATATTTTATGAATTTACAAGCTTTGACAGCAGCTTGACCCATTCTATCTCTTAGCTCATCATCAACAAATGGCGATGGTGTCTCCTCAATAAGTTTCTGATGTCTTCTTTGGATAGAGCAATCTCTCTCTGATAGGTGCGATACATTACCATATTGGTCTCCCATCACCTGAATTTCAATATGTCTAGGTTCCACAATAAATTTTTCTAAGTAGAGACCAGAGTTAGAGAAAGAGGCTTCTGATTCTGCTTTTGCACTATTCCATGCATTTTCAAATTCATTTTCGCTATTAACAATCCTCATGCCTTTCCCTCCACCTCCTGCAGTTGCCTTAAGTATTACTGGATATCCAATTTTTTTTGCTAAGTCTTTACCTTCTTTTATTGAATTAAGAAGGCCATCTGAGCCAGGTACAGTAGGTATTCCCGCCTCTTTCATTGTCTCCTTTGCCGTGACTTTATCACCCATTTTTTGGATCATCTTCCAGTCTGGACCAACAAATTTTATTCCACTTTCAGAACAAATTTTAGAGAATTCAGCATTTTCAGATAGGAAGCCATAACCTGGATGTATAGCATCAGAATTTGTTATTTCTGCCGCTGCCATTATTTTAGGAATGTTAAGATATGATTCCTTTGATACTGGCGGTCCAATACAAACAGCTTCATCTGCAAATCTCACGTGTAGGCTTTCTTTATCTGCAGTAGAATAAACTGCTACAGTTTTGATGCCCATCTCATTACAACTTCTTATTACTCTCAAAGCGATTTCACCTCTGTTAGCTATAAGTACCTTTTTAATCATCTGTAAATTTAACTTGGATCAACTTCGAAAAGAGGCTGGTCATATTCGACTGGTGAGTTATCATCGACCAATATCTTCACTATCTTACCTGACACCTCTGATTCAATATCATTAAAAAGTTTCATTGCTTCAACTATACAAATTGTTTGACCAACTTTTATAACGTCACCCTCACTTATGAACGGATCGCTTTCGGGATTTGGAGACCTATAGAATGTGCCAATCATTGGTGATTTTATGATTATATTATTTGAAGGGGTTATTTCAGTCTTTTCCTCAGGAGTTTTTGGCTCGGTAGTAGACTGTTTAGGCGTAACATTTACCTCTTTAGGGATTTCAGTTGTATAGGTACCATTATTTTTTTTAACCCTTATTTTATAGTTTTCAGTTTCTATACTAACGTCATCTAGATCCGATTTTTTTATAAAATTAATGATGTCTTGGATTTCTTTTATCTTCATTATACTAATTTAATCTATTTTACTCTCTCCACGTATTTACCTTGTTTTATATCTACTTTAATTTTATCATTCTCGTTAATAAATAAAGGTACACTAACCTCAGCGCCAGTTTCAATTTTAGCAATTTTTGTTGCGTTTGTTGCTGTATCTCCCTTAACACCTGGCTCGGTATAAGTAACTCTACTTTCAATATTTTGTGGTAATTCACATAGTAATATTTCACCTGTTTCTGTATGGATAGATATTTCTACCTCAATGCCATCCATTAAATATTTTGGGTAATCTATTTGTCTCTCCTGTAGCATAATTTGTTCATATGTTGAACTATCCATGAAATGATATCCTGATCCGTCTTTATATAAAAATTGGTGTGATCTCTTTTCAACTCTAGCTGTTGTAATTTTATGGCCAGAAGGAAAAGTATTATCAATTACTTTACCCGTGACAACATTCTTCAATTTTGTTCTAACAAATGCGGGCCCTTTCCCTGGCTTTACATGCTGAAATTCTGTGACAAAGTATAGGTTATTATTATATTCAATACAAATACCATTTTTGATATCGTTAGTAGATGCCATAATTATTTATTATTGATAGACCATTTTAGATAAAGAGAGCCCCAAGTGAAACCACCACCAAATGCAGCTAAAATGAGGTTATCTCCTTTATTAAATTTTTCTTCAAAGTCCCACAGACAAAGTGGAATAGTTGCCGCAGTGGTATTTCCATATCTTTCAATGTTCAGTAAAACTTTTTCTGGTCCAACACCCATTCTATTTGCTGTGGCATCTATAATTCTTTTATTAGCTTGATGTGGGACTAGATATGCAATATCTTCAGAGTTTAAATTATTCTTTTTCATTATTTCTTCTGATATGTCTGCCATGTTAGTAACAGCAAATTTAAATACAGATGATCCTTCCTGATAAATATAATGTTCTTTATTCTTGATTGTTTCTTTAGATGCTGGTTTTAAACTTCCACCAGCTTTGAGACATAGCATATTACCACCTGACCCGTCGCTTCTTAGTAAATAATCTTGAATTCCTGTCTCGTCCTCCGAAGGTTCTAACAGAATAGCGGCTCCCCCGTCACCAAATAATACACAGTTTTTTCTATCTTCATAATCTACAATAGATGACATCTTATCGGCTCCAACTACAATGACCTTAGAATGAGTTCCAGCTTCAATAAACTGAGATCCAGTTGCTAAGGCATAAATAAAACCAGAGCAAGCTGCTGAGATATCGAACCCATAGGAATTTGAAGCTCCAACCCTGTCAGCTATTAAATTTGAGGTTGACGGAAATAGCATATCCGGTGTCACAGTTGCACAAATAATTAGATCAATTTCTTTTGGATCTGTATTAGTTTTTTCAAGGAGACCCTTAACACTTTCAACACCTAGGATGGATGTTCCTTTCATGTCACCTTTAAGGATCCTCCTCTCTTTTATTCCCGTTCTGGTCATAATCCACTCATCGCTAGTATCCACCATAGTCTCTAACTCACTATTTGTTAACACATAATCCGGGACATATCCATGGATACCAGTGATACTAGCCTTCTGTCTTTTGTGAATCATAAATATTAAACAAAATAAATTTATGCTATAGATTCTTTCTCAAGGATAACTTTTCCTTTGAAATATAATTTACCCTCATACCAATATGCCCTATGAGGTAAATGTGATTCACCAGTAGTTGGACAAACCACAAATTTCTTTGCAGATGCTTTGTAATGGGTTCTTCTTTTATCTCTTCTTGTCTTTGATGTTTTTCTTTTAGGATGTGCCATCTTATTTATTTTAATTTATTTAATAGATCCAATCTTGGATCTATTATTTTATTTTTTTTTGTTG
This sequence comes from uncultured Flammeovirgaceae bacterium, assembly GCA_913052485.1. Classification (GTDB taxonomy): domain Bacteria; phylum Bacteroidota; class Bacteroidia; order Cytophagales; family MED-G16; genus MED-G16. The sequence continues at coordinate 107,634 of CAJXDN010000001.1, forward strand.
TGTACACAAAATTATCAATATTATCTTCATTTTTTAAATTTGGATGTAATCTTTTTACAGGTACTTCCAATATAAAAAACTCATAGATATATTTTGCCATATTTAAAATAGATTTGTTTCTGTTTATGACTATCATTTCATCTGAAACTTCCTCATCTTCCTCCCCAAATTTAAAGAGTATCTTTTTTTCTAAATTTATTGATTGAGTAAACTCTTTTAGAGATCTGTCACATATTAATACAGTTTCACCCTTAATCATGAATAAAACTTCAAGCATATGTTCTGATTTTAATACCTGGATATTACATAATCCCTCTACATTATTTATTTCGTTCTCATCAGAAAAAAAATTAATTAAATTTTGATCAAATTTAAATTCATAATTATGTGAATTATTTGAAAGACTCTGAATCTTAATACCGAAGTTTCTTATAAATTTTTTACTCATTTTATGAAATTCGATCGCAAAAATATGATCAATTAATTTATTATCTAAATTTTCTGTTGTTAATAATTTTAATATTTAATTTTATAGATTCAACCAGTGACCTTTCGTTAGCAACTCCTGTTCCAGCAATATTAAACGCTGTCCCGTGGTCTGGAGATGTCCTAACATAAGGTAATCCACCAGTAAAATTAACTCCTGTGTCAAAGGAAAAAGATTTAAATCCGACAAGCCCCTGGTCGTGATACCAGGAAATAATACCATCAAAATTTTTAAACTTTTTTAATCCAAAGAAACTATCAGATGAGAATGGACCATGAAAAATTTCTTGATTTTTATTTAACTTTTTGAGAATAGGATTAATAATTTTTATTTCATCATTTCCAATTAAGCCCCCCTCACCTGCGTGTGGATTTAATCCAAGAACTGCAATCTTGGGATATTTTATTTTGAAATCTTTCTTTAAGGAATTTAAATAGATAATTAGTTTTCTTTCGATATAGTCCTCACTTAATTTTGATAAAATTGAGTTAAGAGGAATGTGACCTGTTATAAAACCAATATTCATTAGGTTGGAATGCATTATCATTATGTTATTATTCACCTCAAACTTTTTTATAAAGTATTCAGTGTGACCAGGAAAAGAAAATCTTGTATTTTGAGAGTTAATTTTACATATAGGAAGTGTTACCATTCCATCTATTTTCTTCTTCATTAGAGCATCAGAGCAATTATCTAAAGATTTTATAGAATAACTTCCTGCAATTTTATCAATCTTTCCTGGGTTTATTTTTATATTCTCAGGGTCAACCTTCACGCAATAGAAGGAATTACTTTCATTAACTTTGTTGATATACTTAATATTCTCTACTGATATCTTTATATTTAATTTATTTGAATAAAAATTTAGTATTTTTTCATCACAAAATATAACAGGTACACATAGCCTGAAAAGATCTGATTTATGAAATGATTTAAGTAAGATCTCTGGCCCAATTCCATTGTAGTCACCAATACTAAATCCAATGATTATCTTTTTGTTGATTTTATTCATTAATTTGATAAATGTGAATTCAAATTTACATTCAAAAAAACTTTATGATGGGAATTAAAACCAAAAAAAAATTCGGTCAACATTTTTTAAAAAATGAAGCTATACTTGAAAAAATTATATACTCTCATTCTGATAGAAAAAATGTACTTGAAATAGGGCCAGGTAGGGGAGCTCTCACAAAATATCTTTTGCCTAATGTTAAAAATTTATTATTGGTAGAAGTAGATAATGAATGTGTTAAGTATTTAAATGATAATTACAAAGGCTTAAATTTATTAAGTGGCGATATTCTAAAAATTAATTTAGAAAAACTTTTTGAGAATAACTTTTCGATTATAAGCAATCTACCTTATAATATATCCTCCCAGGTCTTTTTTAAAATTCTTGATAATAAAGATAAAATCACAGAGTTTACATTTTTAATTCAAAAGGAGGTAGCACAAAGAATTTGTTCAGGATATGGTAATAAAACCTACGGAATTTTATCTGTATTGATACAGACATTTTATGAGACTGAATATATTTTTGATGTAGCCCCAAATGAATTCGAACCTCCACCTAAAGTAGATTCAGCTCTTATTAGAGGAGTTAGGAACTCGACAAAAGACATTGGTGTTCCGTTTGTATATTTTAAGAATGTAGTCAAGCAAGCATTCCAAAATAGGAGAAAAACATTGAGAAATTCTCTAAAACATCTAAATTTACCGATATCAATTAAGTCACATGAAATATTTTCAAAAAGAGCTGAGCAACTTGATATTAATGATTTTATCTGGTTAGTAAATGGAATTAAGAGAAACAAACTATGCAATTTTCATTAACAAATCAATTTAAGGAAAAATTAAAAGATGAGATACAGAATCAAAATGTTGATTTCATAAAAAGGTCTTTTGATGGAATAAGTTACATTGATATCACAGAGTTATTATCAGAGTTTAACTCAGTAGATTCAAAATATGTAATAGATAACATTGATATAGAAACCTCAGCAATGATCATTTCAGAATTAGATGAGGACGATCGTAAAAACTTTTTAAAAATATTTTCAGCAAAAGAGATTTCCAAATTTATAATGATTATCGATTCTGATGATGCTGTTGATATTTTATCAGAACTAGATGAGGAGAAAAGAGATAAAACCATTCTTGAAATTAATGATTTAGAAAAGTCAAAAAATTTAAAAAAATTATTAAAATATGATGATAATGTTGCCGGTGGACTAATGGCAATTGAATTAGTTAAATGCAATATAAATTGGAAAATTAATCAGTGTATTGACCTTATAAAAAAACAGGCCAAAAATGTATCAAATATTTACAGTGTCTATGTCACAGATAATAAAGGAAAACTACTTGGAAAGGTGTCTTTGAAGGATATTATCCTGGCTAAAGATAATTCTCGAATTAAAGATGTTTATGATGATTATATCATTTCAGTTGACGCAAATATGGATCAGGAGGAAGTATCACAGATAATGCAAAAATATGATTTGACAGTTTTGCCAGTTATCAATAAAAGAGGAAAACTTCTTGGTAGAATTACAATCGATGATGTTGTGGACGTTATAACTGAGACAGCTGAAGAGGAAAGGCAAATTATGTCTGGTATCACTTCTGACGTTGAGGAAGATGATTCTGTTTGGGAATTATCAAATGCAAGGTTACCATGGCTAATAATTGGTATTTTGGGGGGGTTATTTGGCGCATTTTTTCTTGGTTCATTTGAGAATAATTATTTTAAAGACAATCAAATATTTTTGTCTCTTTCTTTTTTCATTCCTCTGATTATGGCAACTGCTGGTAATGTTGGAATTCAATCCTCCTCAATTGTGATACAAAGTTTATCAAATCCCAGTGCATTTGAATCAAGCGTAACAAATAGATTATTTAAAGTTTTATTTGTTTCAATCATAAACGGTATAGTATTATCTATTATAGTCTACTCAGGCTTGATATTATTCGACTACCTGAATTATCTAGATTTTGAATTGTATTCTCAAACTGCAATTATTGTTTCCATTTCTCTTTTTTCAATTGTAATTGTCTCCTCTGTATTGGGTACTATAACTCCTATAATTCTTGATAAATTAAATTTTAATCCAGCTTTAGCCTCAGGGCCATTTATTACTACTACAAATGATCTTATTGCTTTAGCAATTTATTTTTTTGTAGCACTCTTTCTTGGGGGTATTTAAATCAAATTATTTATATTTGTTGTTAACGGACATGATCCGTTTTTTTTATCTAAAAACCCATATGGTTAAAATTAAATATTTTACGGAGGAAGGTCTTAAAAAATTAAAGGATGAATTACATCAACTTAAGACTAAAGGTAGGGCAGATATTGCTAATCAAATTGCCGAGGCCAGAGACAAGGGTGATCTTTCCGAAAATGCAGAATACGATGCTGCAAAAGATGCTCAGGGGTTACACGAATTAAAAATATCTAAACTTGAGGAATCAATAAGTAATGCCAGGGTAATTGATGAGTCAGAAATTAATACTGATAAAGTTTCGATACTTTCTAAAGTTAAAATAACTAATGTTACCTTAAATAAGGAGTTTGAATATACCATTGTATCTGAGGAGGAATCTGATTTACAATCTGGAAAAATATCTGTTCAATCACCAATTGGTAAGGGTTTACTTGGAAAGAAAAAAGGTGAGGAGGTAACTATTTTTGTTCCCTCTGGAGAATTAAGATTTAAAATATTAGATATATCACTATAATATTTGATGGCTTCTATATTCACAAAAATTATTAATAAAGAAATTCCGTCATATACAATTTTAGAAAATGAAAATTTTATCTCATTCCTTGATATTAATCCACTTACATTAGGCCATTGTCTTGTCGTTCCAAAAAAAGAAATTGATTATTTATTTGATCTTGATGATGTTTTTCTTAATGAAATTTTAATTTTTTCAAAGAAAATATCTTCCTCTTTAATAAGAACGTTTGATTGTAACAGAGTAGGGGTATCGGTCATTGGATTAGAAGTACCTCATGCTCATGTCCACCTTATTCCTATTAATAATGAAAAAGATATGAGTTTTTCAAACAAAAGAATTGAGATGTCATCGAAAGATTTTACTGTCCTACAAAGTAAAATAATTAAAAATCTATAGAAGTTTCTCTGGATTAGAAATAAGATATTGTTTCCAAGATTTTTTTGTAGTCTGGTTACTAGATTTCTGATAAAGATGACAGATTGCTACTCCAAGAGCATCAGTAGCATCAAGTTTATCATCTTTATTCAATTTTAAATTTAAAATTCTTTTTACCATATCGGAGAGCTGTTCTTTAGATGCATTTCCATTTCCAGTAACAGATTGTTTAATTTTTTTTGGTGCATATTCACTGACATTGATTTGGGATATTTCACCTGCTGTTATTGCCGCTCCTTGAGCTCTCCCAAGCTTTAACATTGACTGAACATTTTTACCATAAAATGGTGACTCTATAGAGATTTCATGAGGTTTGTACTCATTTATTAATTCAGTCACTTTCTCAAAAATAATTCTAAGTTTTTTCATATGATTTTTTTCTTTATTCATATTAATTACACCATATTGAAGAGCTATCAAACTTTTCTCTGTTTTTTTTATAATACCAAATCCCATGAGATTTGTACCAGGATCTAAACCTAAAATTATTCTTTGAGTTCTCATTGAATAGTTTTAATTATCATTAATTTCACTTCATTAAATCTATTGAAATAATATTAAAAATGGATAGCTATTATATAGATTCACATGCACATATTTATTTGGACCAGTTCACCGATAATCTTGATGAAACCATTAACAGATCATTAGATAATAAAGTAAATAAAATTTTAATGCCAAACATTAATCTTGATACTGTATCTAAAATGCTTAATTTATCTGGAAAATATAAGGGTATATGTTATCCAATGCTTGGTCTACATCCTTGTTATATCGAAAATGAATTCGAGAATGAGATAACAAAAATCTTTGAATATAAATCTTCTGAGATTATTGCTATTGGTGAGATTGGATTAGATTTTTTTAGAAGCAAAAAAAATATTAAAAATCAAATTAAAGCATTAGAGATACAATGTGAATATGCATTGTCACAAAAATTACCTATTGTAATTCATACAAGGAATTCAATTGATGAGACTATCAGTATTGTTTCTAGATATTCTAAAAAGGGTTTAACAGGTGTTTTTCATTGCTTTGTTGGTAATTTAAATCAAGCACATAATGTTATTAATATGGGATTTAAAATTGGAGTTGGAGGTATTTTAACTTTTAAGAATTCTAATATAAAAAACGTAATATCTCAAATTGAGATTAAACATCTAATTCTAGAGACAGACAGTCCTTACTTGTCTCCAGAACCTTTAAGGGGAAAAGTTAATGAACCAGCTAATATTATTTTTATATCAGAAAAGTTATCTGAAATTTTATCCTTGCCGACTGAAATAGTTTCACAAGTTACTTCAGAGAATGTGAAAAATTTATTTGATTTGCAATCAAATTAACAAGAGAGGTGGCCGAGCGGTCGAAGGCGCGCGCCTGGAAAGTGCGTATACGGAGTAATTCGTATCGAGGGTTCGAATCCCTTCCTCTCTGCTAACTCATATCCCGACCTATAACTTATAGGATTGTTGTATTGATTGGGAGAATTTTAAACTTAATTAATATGGATCCACTATCTCAAGGTACAGTTGGTGCAGCTTTTGCTCAGTCAGTTGCGAATAAAAATAATATTTTCAAGATCGGTTTCATTGGTTTCCTTGCAGGAATGATTCCTGATTTGGATGTTTTGATACAGTCATCAACTGATCCAATTTTATCTCTTGAATATCACAGGCAGTTTACACATTCACTTTTTTTTATTCCCTTCGGTTCTTTAATTTTTGCTATTATAGTTTTTCCTTTATTTAAAAGCTCCTTGAGTTTAAAGACTGTCTATTTTGCAAGTTTTTTGGGTTATGCAACTCATGGATTGCTTGATGCATGTACTTCCTATGGGACTCAACTCTTTTGGCCTTTTTCTAACGAACGCATTAGTTGGAATAATATATCTATAGTTGATCCTCTCTTTACAATTCCAACATTAATATTTCTTGTAATTGCAATAAAAACTAAAAAAAAGATATTTAGTTTTTTTGGAATTGGATGGATTATATTTTATTTAACTCTAGGGTATATTCAATATGAAAGAGCTTTATCAGCTGCAATTGAACTTGCGACTTTGAGGGGGCATAATGCCGAGCGACTGACTCTTAAGCCATCATTTGGAAATTTGATTTTATGGAAGTCCATTTATAAACATAAAGAAACTTTTTATGTTGATGCAATTCGAACAGCACAATCACCTACATGGTGTTTAGGAGAAACTATAAAGGTTTTTAATTATAAATCTCATTTACCGGGTCTTGACATGGAGAGCCAGCAAAAAAAGGATATTGAGAGATTTCGTTGGTTTTCTCAAGATTATTTGGGCTATGTTAAAGAAAAAAATATTGTTTCAGATGTGCGTTACTCAATGATCCCAAATCAGATTTCTCCAATGTGGGGGTTGACTATTGACGAACAGCGTGGTATAAGTGACCATGCGACTTGGTGGACAAGTCGAAATTTGGACCAAAGTCAGATAGATTTGTTTGTAGATTTGTTAAAAGGCAAAAAGTCTCAGTGTATGTCATTTTAATACCTGTGTTGAATACCATAGTATTTAATTATTAAAGGATAAGTTTATGTGTTTAAACATATATTAAAAAATACCTTTTAGTCTTTTATATTAATATTAATAATTTTATTATTGTAGAATTCTATACAAAATAACACATTAAACTATGAAAAAATTTTTAACATTATTTTTAACATTTTGTCTACTTACGTACACAAATGATTCTTTTTCTCAAGAAGATGTGCAATCAGTCCAAAATGATACACAAGAAGATACATCATCCGCTACAGTAGATACTCTAGTTGAAGAAACAACAATTCAAGTAATTGAGGAAGAAGAAATAGAGGAGATTGTAGAAGAATCTCAATCCTTTCATTATGCTATCAAGGAACAATTCATTCAAGGTGGCTGGCAATTTATGGGGATAGTTCTTTTATGTCTAATTCTTGGATTAGCAGTTGCAATTGAAAGAATTATAACTTTAAATTTAGCAACGACAAACACAAAAAAGTTGTTATCAGACATCGATGGTGCACTTGGTTCTAAAGGTGGTGTAGAGGCTGCAAAAGAAATTTGTAAAAATACTAGGGGGCCAGTAGCATCCATTTTTGTTCAAGGTCTCATGAGGGCTTCTGAGGGAATTGATATGGTTGAAAAGTCTATCATATCCTATGGCTCGGTTGAGATGGGTAAGTTAGAGAAAGGAATGGTATGGATATCATTATTTATATCCTTAGCTCCTATGCTTGGTTTTATGGGTACAGTTATTGGTATGATTGGAGCTTTTGATGCTATTGCCGAGGCTGGTGATGTGTCACCATCTCTTGTTGCTGGGGGTATCAAAATCGCTCTCCTAACTACAGTTGGTGGTTTAATAGTTGCAGTTATCCTACAGTTATTCTACAACTATTTGGTATCCAAAATCGATTCTCTAGTAAATACTATGGAAGATGCCTCAATCTCACTTGTTGATATTTTAGTAAGGAATAAACTCTCTAAATAATGATATTATTAGATTTAGTTGATATTATACTATACTTTGGGTATGGTATGGTAATAGTTGCAGCATTCTTAGCAATTGCTTTTCCGCTATGGATTGCATCTAAAAATCCAAAATCATTAATACAGACTGGTATTGGATTAGGTTCTATTTTGGTGTTATTTCTAGTAGCCTGGTTAATATCTAGTAATGAAGTTTATTCAAGTTATGCAGAGTTTGGAGTTGACGAGTCGTTATCAAAATTCATTGGAGGAATGTTAAACTTAGTCTATATCCTTGCAGGACTTGCTGTATTTGGGATAATTTACTCTGAGGTTTCAAAATCCCTTAAGAATGGCTAGAAAAAATAGACCTACTGCAGAGATACCAAATGGTTCAATGGCTGACATAGCTTTTTTACTATTGATATTTTTTCTTGTAACTACCACAATAGCTAATGACAAAGGGATTGCAATGCTTCTACCACCTAAACCAGACCCGAATCAGCCTCCTCCTGAAGTGACAAAAAATGATAGGAATATTTTCAAGATACTAGCAAATTCACAAGATAGACTTCTAGTTGAAGACGAACCTTTAAATGATGTCTTTGAATTAAGAGAGATGGTTAAATCTTTCATATTAAATTTTGGAAGTCCAGGTGAGGAGGGCGTATTAATATATAATAGCTTGCCTGCATCAATGAAGGCATTCAGTTCCTCAGTTAGGAGAAGTGATTACTCTGATGATCCAACGGAAGCTGTTGTGTCTTTTAAGGCTGACAGAGGAACATCATATGAATTATATGTACAAGTACTTGATCAAGTAAATGCAGCATATAATGATGTATATGGTGAGAGAGTTGGTTTATCTGCCTCTGAATTTTTACAATTAGATAGAGATGATCCTATACAGGATAAAAAATACCAGGCTGCAAGACAGGGAATTCCAAGAGCAATATCAATTGCAGAACCTAATAAAATAGTAAAATAATGGCAAAATTCGGAAAGAAATCAAGTACTTCACAGGATATTCCAACAGCTGCTTTACCAGATATAATTTTTATGTTGTTATTTTTCTTTATGGTTACAACTGTCCTAAGAGAAACAGATATTTTAGTTAAACAGAAACTACCAAAGGCTGCCCAACTGTCAAAATTAGAAAGGAAATCTTTAGTTAGTTATATTTACATTGGCGAGCCGAAACAGAGCTCGGTATTTGGTAAAGAACCAAAAATTCAAGTCAACGATGTTTTTGTGGAGGTTGATGAAATAATCCAATTTGTAAATCAAGAAAAAGACAAATTAAATGAAGCTGAGAGAGATCAGATAACTATGTCCTTAAAAGTTGATGTTGAGTCCAAGATGGGTATAGTCTCTGATGTACAGCAGGAACTTCGAGAGGCTAACGCAAGAAAAATTCTATACAGTTCTGTCCAGTCTGTTGATATTTAAAATAAATAAGAATTACATTTAATTCTTATTTATGACTCAAAAATTAATTTATAATAAAAAAGTAAATGCATGGTGTATGTATGACTGGGCTAATTCAGTCTACTCCCTAGTCATTACTACTGCAATTTTCCCAATATTTTATAACTCGGTAACAACATCTGCCTCTGGATCTGATGTAGTTACTTTTTTTGGTTATAATATTGTTAATTCCGTTCTTTACTCCTATTCCCTTTCATTTTCATTCCTGATTTTAACTATCATTCAACCTATACTATCTGGTATTGCTGACTACTCTGGAAATAAAAAGTTTTTTTTAAGGCTATTTATGTACCTGGGTTCATTATCATGTATGTTCTTATATTTTTTTGATGGTACTAACATTGAATTTGGTATAATATTTTATGTATTAGCTAGTATTGGTTTTACAGGCAGTTTAGTATTTTATAATGCTTTTCTACCTGAAATTTCAACTCCTGAAAATTTTGATAAAATTAGTGCTCGAGGATATTCATTTGGTTATGTTGGAAGTGTAATATTACTTATCATCTGCTTAATAATTATTCAAGGTTTTGAATTTTTTGGATTTGAGTCATCTAAGGAAGCAACAAAATTTACTTTTCTTTTAGTCGGTATTTGGTGGATATTCTTTGCCCAAATTACATTATATTATATGCAAGAGAAACCTAAAAAAATTATACTCAATAAAAAAATTCTTACCTATGGTGCTAGGGAGCTAATAAAGGTATGGAATTATATCAAGGGTGTTAAAAATTTAAAATTTTATCTATTATCCTATTTTTTTTATAGCATGGGCGTCCAGACAATTATGCTTGTTGCATCTTACTTTGGTGATAAGGAAATTAATCTAGATCAAAATAAACTTATTTTTACAATATTAATAATTCAACTTATCGCAATTTTTGGCGCCTACTTCTTTGCCTACATTTCAAGATTGAAAGGAAATAAATTTTCTTTGATAACTATGAATATATGTTGGATAATTGTATGTCTTACAGCATATTATACTACGAATGAGATCCAATTCTATATTCTTGCTGGAGCAGTGGGAATCTTGATGGGTGGAATACAGTCACTCTCAAGATCAACTTTTTCTAAGCTAATACCAAAAGATATTGGTGACACTGCATCATTCTTTAATTTTTATGGTATATCATATAATATCTCTGTTGTGATTGGTACTTTTTCTTACGGTTATATTGAGCAAGTTACTGGAAGCATGAGATCAAGTGTACTTGCATTAACACTGTTTTTTGTACTAGGCCTGACTTTTTTAATTTTTACAAAAATTAAAAAATAATGTGAATGGTAGAATTAAACATACCTACCCAAGATATAGATATAAAAATAATTGAATCAAAAAAATATATTTTTGATTTGATAAGAAAAAAATATTTGATCTTAACTCCAGAGGAATGGGTTAGACAAAATTTAATTAGATATTTTATTAATGATTTAAATTATCCTAGAGGCTTGATTAAAACCGAGTCTTCCCTAAAATATAATAATTTAAAGAAAAGATCCGATATCCTTATATTTAATAATGATATGACACATTTCTTAGTTGTTGAATGTAAGTCATATAAATTAAAACTAAACAAATCTCACCTAAGCCAATCTGCAATGTATAATAAAATATATAAAAGTAAATACGTCATGATTTCAAATGGATTTGATCATATTGTATGTAAATATGACTGGAGTAATGATTCATTCGAATTTATGAAATCAATTCCTAAATATAGAAATTAAATTATTTGGTCTATATCATGATAGTTTTTTCTAAATGCATCCGCAACATTTTTATTAACTATTTTCCCTTTTATAACATTTACACCAGTTTTAATTTCTTTATTATCTTTTGAGGCTTTCCGCCATCCTTTATTAGCAATTTCTATCAGATAAGGTAATGTTTTATTTGTAAGTGCATACGTTGAGGTATATGGTACGGCACCAGGCATATTAGCAACACAGTAGTGAACAACATCATCAATTACATATGTTGGGTTTTGGTGGGTTGTTGGAGAAGATGTCTCAAAACATCCACCCTGATCTATAGCTATATCTACCATTACACAACCAGGTTTGAGTGATTTTAGTAATTTTTTAGAGATTAATTTTGGAGCTTTTGCTCCAACAATTAAAACAGCACCTATAATTAAATCACTTCTAATTGCTTCTCTTTCTATTGTATCTTTATCTGATATGAGGCAATTAATTTTGCCTTTAAAATAATTTGTTAGTTCGTCAAGTCTTTCTTGGCTTGTATCTAAAATTGTTACGTTCGCTTCTAAACCAAGAGCCATTTTTGCAGCTTCAGTTCCTGAAATTCCTCCACCAATTACTAATACATTTGCAGGTTTCACTCCGCTTACACCTCCAAGTAATATTCCTCTACCCCCCATTGGTCTTTCCAAATATTTTGCGCCCTCTTGAGTAGCCATCCTTCCGGCAACTTCAGACATCGGAGTAAGTAACGGTAAAGATTTTTTACTATCTTCTACTGTCTCATAGGCAATGCAAACTGATTTATTTTCAATCATAGCATCAAGAAGTGGTTCATGTGAGGCAAAGTGAAAATATGTAAAAACTATTTGGTTCTCTCTGATTAAATTATATTCTTCCTTGATTGGTTCTTTTACTTTTAAGATTAGATCTGAAATATTGAAAATAGATATATTATCTTCTAAGATTATTGCTCCAGATTTTACATAATCTTTATCTGCAAAACTTGAATTTAAACCAGCGTTCTTTTCAACATAAATTTCGTGTCCATGAGATGTTAGTTTTTTTACACCATCAGGGGTTATAGAGACTCTGAATTCATTATTTTTTATTTCTTTGGGGATGCCAATCTTCATAAAGCAAATATCACAGATTTATATAATTTAATTAAATATTTATTTTTTTTTTTAGTTTAATTGACTGATTGACCTGCAGTATTTTATTTTGTCAATAATTTAATTTAATAATATAATTTTATCATTTCATTATAAAAAAAATATAATCTTATCTCATCTTAATAAGATTTTTCATTACATCCTTTTTTGTATATTTGCATTCTTTTAAATCCTTATATGCTTGAATTTGCTCTTGATGTAAATAAATCTTTAAAAATATCTAAGGAAGATATTTTAGATGATTATTATCTAATCAACGAAAGTAGAAATATTAGTCTTATCGGAAGAAAAGAGGTTTTCATGGGAAGAGCAAAGTTTGGAGTTTTCGGAGACGGGAAGGAATTACCACAAGTTGTAATGTCTAAGTTTTTTAATAATGGTGATTTTAGAAGTGGTTATTATAGAGATCAGACATTTATGATGGCTATTGATCAGCTAGATTCAAATCAGTTCTTTGCTCAATTATACGCTCATACTGATATTAATTTTGATCCTCACTCTGGTGGTAGGCAAATGAATTGTCATTTTGGAACTAGAATGTTAAATGACCAAGGTGATTGGAAGACTTTGACAGATTTAAAAAATTCAGCAAGTGATGTTTCATGCGTATCTGGTCAAATGCCTAGAATAGTCGGATTAGGTTACGCCTCAAAATTATTTAGAAATAATAAAAATTTATCAGATATGCATAACTTCTCTATTAATGGTAACGAGGTTATTTTCGGAACTATTGGGGACGCTAGTACTTCTGAGGGTCATTTCTGGGAATCAATTAATGCATGTGGTGTTTTACAGATACCAGTTGTTATGTCTATTTGGGATGATGGATACGGGATATCTGTACCATCTGAATATCACACTACAAGAAATGATCTTTCAAAAGTATTATCTGGGTTTCAGAGATCAAGTAAAAAAGAAAATGGTTTTGAGCTTTTCACAGTAAAAGCTTGGGATTATGAAGGTCTCCTTAATGCATATTCTAGTGCAGTAAATTATGCAAGAAAAGACCATGTTCCTTCAATTATTCACGTAAAAGATGTAACCCAGCCACAAGGTCATACTACATCTGGATCTCATGAGAGGTATAAATCCAGAGAAAGATTACAGTGGGAAAAAGACTTTTGTTGTATCAAGAAAATGAGAAGTTGGATTATTAAAAATAATATAGCTAACAATAATGAATTAGATAAAATTGAAAAAAAAGCTTTAGAAAAAGCAAAATTAGCACGTGATATTTCTTGGAAAGCTTATAGAAAGCCTATAGAGGAGGACCTTAGTAATACAGTTGCTATTATTACAAGGATAGCGCAGCACAGTCCAAAAAATAAGATGGAAATTCTTAAAATAAGAGAGGATCTATCCAAGACACTTCAGCCTATAAAGTCAGATGTTTTTCGATCTCTAAAATTGGTTCAGAGAGTAATAAGGTCTGAAAATAATATTGCAAAAAGCTATCTTTTAAAATTAATCAGTGAGTTCGAAAAAAAATACTTTAATCATTATAGTTCTCATCTTTATAGTGAATCCAAATATTCTGTAAGTCATATTTCTGAGGTAAAACCAACATATGATAAAAATTCAAAACTAGTTGATGGGAGGGAAGTCATAAATAAATTTTTTGATGTAACCTTTAAAAATAATCCGCTTGTGTTTGCTGTTGGTGAAGATGTTGGAATGATTGGCGGTGTTAACCAGGGTTTTGCAGGGATTCAAGAAAAATATGGTAAGTTAAGGATAACTGATACGGGTATTAGGGAGTCATCAATTATTGGACAGGGAATTGGTTCCGCTATGAGAGGTTTAAGGCCAATTGTAGAGATTCAGTATTTAGACTATGTCTATTGGGCTATTCAGACTTTATCAGATGATTTATCAACTATGCATTACAGGACAAAAGGTGGACAGAAAGCCCCAGTAATAATTAGGACAAGAGGTCATAGGTTAGAGGGAATTTGGCATTCTGGCTCACCTCTAGGAACTCTTATTAATAGTTTAAGAGGTATAAATATTCTTGTTCCAAGAAATTTTGTTGAGGCATCCGGAATGTATAATACATTATTAGCCTCTGATGAACCTGGAATAATTATTGAGCCACTTAATGCTTATAGATTAAAAGAAAATTTACCAAATAATTTAGAAAAGGTTAGTGTTGAGTTTGGTGTTCCACAAGTAATTAGAGATGGAAGAGATATAACAATAGTAACCTACGGTTCGATGTGTAGAATTGTACTAGAGTCCGCGACTCAGCTTCAGGAGGTTGGTATTTCTTGTGAGGTAATTGATGTAAGAACATTACTGCCTTTTGATAAGAAAAAAGTAATCTTAGAATCAATTAAAAAAACAAATAGAGTTGTTTTTGCTGATGAAGATGTGTCTGGAGGAGCAAGTGCATTTATGATGCAATCTGTTATTGAAAATCAGGAAGCATACTTTCATTTAGATTCTAAACCTATTACAATTCATTCTAAGGATCACAGACCTGCTTACAGTACTGATGGAGACTATTTTTCAAAACCTAATTGTGAGGAAATATTTGATAAAGTTTATGGTTTATTTAATGAGCTAAATCCAAAAGCATATCCACACTTAAGTTAGTTTATTCGACTGAAATTTCCTCTAGGGTAAATTCAGGTGTCTCAATGATGTTACTTGTATTCAAGTCCCTATCTTTTATATGAATTTTTAACTTAAAAATATCATTTTTTAGAATCATCTCAAATCCGTAAGAAACCATACTATACCTTAATTTCCCAGAAAGAACTTGTGATGAATTAGCTACATTTAGTGGTGGGAATCTAGAATCAAAATCAATACCACAACCGTATTCTTGATCGAAAATTCTTTTCCAGTCAATGATTGCGAATTCATTATTATCTTTTTTAAAAAACTCTATAAATATATTTTTATTATTTTCATTTTTTTGGATATAAAATGTGTCAAGTTTATTGGTTGAATTCACAGTATCTATTATATAATTTTCGCAATTAAAATTTGGTCTATTATCTTCATTACTGAATAGGTAGTATGAGCCATTGGGTTCGTATACGTAGAGTGGTGGCTCTACATCATTAGATCCAATCGTAATCCAGTTAAATTCTTGATCAATTATTGCGTTGTAGGGATGATATGGATAATCGTTTTCGTTATTTGAAAGACCTAGATCACCATTCCCGTCTATAAAATTTATAGTTAGAGTCAGGGAATCTTGGTCAAAACCACTATTACTTTTTCTAAACTCTAAACTTTCAAATGTTATTGCTGGTATGTTAGAAACATTTGAGTCCTCACTACAAGATGTGAATAATAAAGTAATAAGTATGTATGATAAGTATCTCACTCTTTTAAAACTCAAAATTCATCAAATTATTATTTTTTTTAACTGACCTAAAGAATTAACAGGCTTTTCACAGACATTATTACGACATAAAACATAGTATTGTTTTTGATTTGATATTGACTTCTTAGACCTTATACTATTTTTGGTATTTGATTTAACTACTTTATTTGGCAAATACCAAGAATTAATTTTTTTTACATCTTCTAATAAACTAACTGAATTGAATAATTCAATTTCATTCATTTTCTTATGGTTTATCTGATTTACGAATATCCAGTTAGACATAAACTCGTAATTACTTAGGATTTTCTTTAATTTAATTGTCATATTATTGTATATACTTTGATATAGTTTATCATTATAGAATTTACCAAGATATAGTAAGTTATAAAACATAACCGAATTCGATGAGGGGATTACATCATCAAATACTTCGATTTTATTTGCAATTAGTTTTTCATTTTTTGTTCCACTAAAATTAAATAGCATTTCCTTCTTGTTATAAAATAATCGTATGGAATCTTCCATCAACTTTCTGGATAAATTAATAAACTTATAATCTAATGTGACTTCATAAAGTTTAATAAAAGCAGATATTGTATGAGCATAATCATCTAAAAATGCATTTATATCATTTTTATATATTCTTGGAATATTTCTTTTTTTTATAAAATTTTTAATGATAAAATCTGAGTTTTTAATAGCTAAGTCAAGATATTTTTTGTGACCTAGCGATTGATAGGCAGATATTAAACCTTTTAGAATAATAGAATTCCATGATAAAATTATTTTTTTGTCAATATTTGGTTTTATCCTTTCAGCCCTAATTGAAAGTAATTTTTTCTTTATTTTTTTGATTGATATTGAATTATTGCCATAATTAAAATTTCTTTTAATTAATATTTTATCATTGAATTCAGCCTGTGAGGATATTGAAAATATTTCTTTGATTTCCTCAAATTCTTTTTTACTAAAAGCTGATTCTAGTTCTTGATATTTCCATAGATAATATTTTCCTTCCTCTCCCTCTGAGTCAGCATCTAATGATGAGTAAAATCCACCAGATTCATTATACATTTCATCAAACAACCAGTTAAAGGTTTCATCAATAACTTCTTTATATTTTTCTTTTTTTGTTAGACTATAAAGATTTGACAATAGTTCTAAAATTAATCCATTATCATAACCCATTTTCTCAAAGTGAGGTACATTCCAGTATTTATCTGTAGAATATCTAAAAAACCCTCCTCTTACATGGTCGTAAATTCCTCCCTCAATAATTTTATCTACTGTATTAAATACATGATCATAGATTTCTTTTTCATCATTATATTTTGAATAATATAGTAGTGAGTTCCACATGCTAGACATAGGGAATTTTTGGGATCTATTTATTCCGCCATGTTCTAAGTCAAATTTTAATTTTAATTCATATGCCAAGGATTTTATTGAAAAGTTCGAATCTGATCCATATTTATTCTGATAGTCTCTCCTTAGGTCCTCTGTAAATTTTTCTGATGACTCTGTAAATTCTTTCTTATTTGATTTGTAAGCTTTTGATATGCTATTAAGAAGACCAAACCACTGATTTGGATTAAAATATGTGCCTCCATAAAATGGTTTTAAATTTGGTAAAAGAAAGATATTAAGAGGCCATCCTCCTTGGATACCCATAAGTTGTATAGCTTCCATGTATAAATTATCGATATCTGGTCTTTCCTCTCTGTCTACTTTTATAGAAATAAAATTTTCATTCATATATTTTGCTATAACTTTATTTCTAAAAGATTCTTTTTCCATTACATGGCACCAATGACAGCTAGAATATCCTATACTTAGAATTATAATTTTATTATTTTTTTTTGATTCGTTGTGTGCTATCTTATTCCAAGGGTACCAGTTGACTGGGTTCCTAGCGTGTTGTTTTAGATACTCACTATCTTCATTTTTTAGATAATTATTCATGGAAGACTAAGTTTAGTGCAATATTAAGAAAGTTATGTATCTTTGTATAACAAAATATATTGTGAAAAAGTTACTAGTAGTTTTATTAATTCTTTTTTCATCTTGTGAGAGGAAGCTGTGTCCTACTTATTCCTCATCGAATCCATTAGAAATTAAAAAATCAGAATCTGATCTTTCTTAAATAAAAAAAGTAAGTCTATAAGCCGGATTCTGTATCTGAAAACTCAGATTCTTATCATTTATCTAGGCAGGGTATCGCTACCAAGCTCATTCGATCTACCCATTCGATTATAGCGAGCAACTATTAGTATAAAACTATCGAATTACTTGATCTTTCAACTCGTAAGGTTTACAATGCATTAAATATCACTATTTAATCGGTAAGCTCTTACCTTACCTTTTCACCCTTACCATAAAATGGCGGTTTATTTTCTGTTGCACTATCTGTTCTCTCTCGAGACCTTCCAGTTAGGAAGTACGATGCTCTATGTTGTCCGGACTTTCCTCTTCAAAATATGAAGCGATAAGACGACCTACATCGCAAAAGTATATATATTTTTGTATAATGAATACAATTTTAGCAGTTGAGACATCTTGTGATGATACCTCAGTTTCAATAATATCTGATAGATTAATAGAGTCAAATATTATTTCCTCCCAGATCGACCATTCAAAATTGGGTGGGGTTGTGCCTGAGATTGCATCCAGGGCTCATCAAAAAAATATCATTTATATAGTTGAGTCAGCACTATCAAAGTCAGGTAAATCAATAAATGATCTTGATGCTATTGCATATACTAATGGCCCTGGTTTACTTGGTTCATTATTAGTTGGATCTACCTTTGCAAAGTCATTAGGCTATGCTCTAGATGTACCATTAATATCTGTAAATCATTTAAAGGCTCACGCACTTTCTCATACGATAAATAATATAGAAATAAAATATCCATTTATCTCCCTACTTGTAAGTGGAGGGCACACACAAATTATATTAGTGAGTTCATATTCAGATATGAAAATAATTGGTGAGACTAGGGATGATGCTGTTGGAGAAGCTTTTGACAAATGTGCTAAAATATTAGGTTTGGATTATCCTGGTGGGCCTATTTTAGATAATTTATCAGAAGGTGGAGACTCTAAGAAATTTCCTTTTCCTGATACTAGAGTTCCAGATTTTGATTATTCATTTAGTGGGATTAAAACTTCATTTCTTTATTTCATTAAAAGTGAACTAGAAAAAAACTCTAAATTTATTGAGCAAAATATCAATGACATATGTGCATCAATACAGTCTAAACTAGTGAGCATGCTTATTAATAAATTAATTTTAGCAGTCAATAAATATGATATCAAAGAC
The DNA here is from genome assembly GCA_913052485.1 of uncultured Flammeovirgaceae bacterium. Lineage (GTDB taxonomy): Bacteria > Bacteroidota > Bacteroidia > Cytophagales > MED-G16 > MED-G16. The sequence goes on from CAJXDN010000001.1 coordinate 126,804, forward strand.
ATCTCATTATGTGGTGGTGTTGCAGCTAATTCACTACTACGTTCAGAGATGATAAAAATTTCCAAGAATAAAGGGTTACATCTTCATATACCTGTCCCAGAGTATTGTACAGATAATGCGGCAATGATTGCAAATTATGCGTCCTTCATGTTTAAAGAAAAAGAATTCTCTGGCTTGGATACTATTCCTTTTTCTAAAAATATTATTGGATAATGAACTCACATAATTTAATTTTTAAGAATAGAAAAGCTTCATTTAATTATTCATTTTCTGATAAATACATAGCCGGTGTTGTCCTCAAGGGGTCAGAAATTAAATCAATAAAAGATCAATCTGTTGACTTTTCAAACTCTTATTGTATTTTAAAACATAATGAAATTTTCATAATTGGGATGAAAATAAAGGAGTATAAATTTGCTAATTTAAATAATCATGATCCTGATAGAGATAGAAAATTACTCCTTAATAGAAATGAGATAAATCAGATTAAAAAGAAGGTATCTGAAAAAAAGTTTTCTATTATTCCAACTAAACTTTTTATGAGTAGTAGGGGATTAGTTAAAATTGAAATTGGATTAGGAAAGGGAAAGAAAGAATATGATAAAAGGGAGGATATAAAGCAAAGAGATATAGATAGGAAACTAAGAGAAAATATTTAAAAATATTTTATAATAAGATTAATAATTTTCTGTTTGAAAGAATTATATGGTGGCATCAAAATATCGGTTGGGCTAAACGGCAGAAATTGTTTAAAAATACTTTTTTTATTTGAGAGCTCTTTGAACCCAAATTCTCCGTGGCACCTTCCGAATCCACTATTGCCAATCCCACCAAAAGGCAAATTATAATTTGAGTAATGTAAGGTATTATGATTTATACAAACACCTCCAGAAGATGTTTCTTCCAAAACTTTATTAATATTTTTATTATCAGAACTGAAAATATATAGTGCCAAAGGTTTATTCTTTTTATTTATAAATGTTATTGCCTCATCAATTTTCTTAAAAGTAAATATTGGTAATATTGGCCCAAAAATTTCTTCATTAAAAATTTTAGAATCTTTATCAATATTTTCTATCAAAGTAGGCTCAATATAGTTTTCATTAGAATCAGTATTTCCCCCATATAAAATTTTAGAGTTTTTATTGAGGGAGTCATCAATTAAATTTTTTAGTCTTTTAAAGTGATTATTATTAACAATTCTACAATATGATTGAGAATTATTTATGTTATCACCATATAATTTTTTGATGCTATTTATTACATATTTTACAAATTTATTTTTGATGTCTTCGTGAATTAGAACATAATCTGGCGCTATACAGACTTGCCCATTATTTATAAGTTTTGCCCATACAACCCTCTTAGCAGCTTTCTTTATGTCACAATTCTTATCAACAACTGTTGGCGATTTACCACCAAGTTCCAGAGTAACAGAGGAGAGATGAACAGATGCGGATTTCATTACTTCTCTGCCTATTGTCGGAGAGCCAATAAACAGAATATGATTAAATTTTAATTTTAGTATTTCCTTTGCAAGGTCTACGCCTCCTAAAACAACAGATACCTCTTTTTCATCAAAAGTTTCCTCTATTATATTTTTAATTACATAAGATGTCTCTGATGTAATTTCAGATGGTTTGATTAAAATAGAGTTTCCAGCTGACAAGGCATTTATTAGTGAAATAAAAGATAGGTTTATTGGAAAATTCCATGGTGTTATTATCAGAACAACACCTTTTGCCTCATAACGAATAAATGACTTTGAACCAAGCAATGTAAGAGGTGTTCTTACATACTCATCCTTCATCCATTTTCTTAAATTATTTACCGTAAAATTGATCTCTGATACAATAGGAAAAATTTCTGTAAGGTCAACCTCACTTGGATTTTTTTTGAAATCTTTTTTTAGAGCTTCCTTTATTTTTACTCTATTTTTTAATATGATTTCTTTAAGCTTTTTAAGCTTTTTAATTCTAGTTCTTGCAGAACTATTATTTACAATTGTCTTATTATCTAAAAGAAGGTTATATTTTTTAAATAATATTTTTTTTGAAGTTTCCATCACCTAACTATATTCATACCCAGATAACAGGAAAAAATTCCAAGTAAAGTGCTGAGTAAAGAGTACATCATTAAAATTAATATTTTATTTTCATTAAAAAGGTTTAAGGAATCTACAGAGAAAGCCGAAAAAGTTGTAAAGCCACCACAAAATCCTAAAATTAAAAAATTATTTATCTGATTTGATAAATCCTTATTAAGTTCTGAAGAATACTTTATTAATATACCGACCAAAAAACAACCTATAATATTCACTAAAAATGTATTGATAGGAAAATTAGAATTGATAATGTTTGACTTTATGATAAGCATTCTCATAACTGAACCAACCATACCTCCTGCACCTACCAATAGAACCTCCTTCACTTACCTTTTTTTTTCAGTGAAATCTAATGATGCTGAATTTATACAATACCTTAATCCAGTAGGGTTTGGGCCATCATTAAAAATATGTCCAAGATGTCCGTCACAATTTGAGCAAACAACTTCAATCCTTCTCATCCCTAAACTATTATCCTCTGCAAAATTTACATATTTTTTATCTTCAATATCAAAAAAACAGGGCCATCCGGTTCCTGACTCAAATTTTTTTTCGGAGGAGAATAACTTTTGACCACAACCAGCACATTTGTACTCACCTTCTTTCTTATTGTTCCAGTATTTCCCAGTAAAAGCTCTCTCTGTGCCTTTTTCTCTTAGAATATAATACTGCTCTCTCGTTAATTTTTCTTTCCAATAGTTCTCTTTTTTGTCTTGGGAACTACACGACTGAGTGGAAATAATTAAAAAAACTAATAATAATAATCTCATTTATTAATGTTAACGTCTAATTGAGGGAAAGGGATACTTAAATTATTCTTTGGAAATTCATTATATACCTTTTCATTGAAGTCAAATTTTACCCCTAAAAAATTTTCAGATTTTACCCAGACCCGTACCATTATATTGACAGAACTATCAGCTAATTCAGATATTACAACCATTGGCTCCATATCATCTATTATTCTTTTGTCTTCTTTAATCCATTTTAAAAGAAGTGATTTTGCCCTATTAAAATCGTCACCATATGATATTGAAAATGTCCATATTACTCTCCTTATGTCTTCAGATGAATAATTTGTAACGAGGGAGGTCTGTAAAACACCGTTTGGTATAATTACTCTTTTATTATCTACTGTTGTTAGTATAGAGTTAAATATTTGAATTTCCTTTACAGTTCCTTGTACACCGTCATATTCTATAAAGTCGCCCACTTTAAATGGTTTAAAAAAAAGGATCATTACACCAGCTGCAAAGTTCTGAAGTGTATCTTTCAACGCTAACCCTATTGCAAGTCCTGCAGCACCAAGTATAGCAAGGAATGATGTCATCTCCACTCCAACCATAGACAGAACGGATATAATTAGAGCGACTTGGAGTGTAATTGATAGCAAAGACTTGAAGAAAGGCCTTAACGATTCATCAATCTTTTTTGATCTTAAGAAGTTATCTAATACGTTGATTGACCTTCTGATAATTCTTAAACCAAAAAATAGGAATAATATTCCCAGGATAATTTTTGGAGAATATTCTACAATGAGATTAAATAAAAAATTATAGTTTTCAACACTTAATATATCTGACATACTACAAATTTAATTTAATCTTCTGGATATGGGATGAAAATTATCTTAGAATTATTATTCTCAGCTATAAGTAGACAGCAAAACTCTCTGTAATTTTTATATCTTTCTTTAAAAACTTTTGTGTTAGATATTATTTTCTTTTGGTTTAAAACTTCAAGATAAGATGCTAAGTATTTCCACTTATTATCTAATATTTCATTTTGGTCAACTAAAAGAGTTCCAAGGTCTATATTTTCTTTACTTAGAATGATAACTGGATATTTTGAAAATCCCTTTTCAATAATTTTTTCACATGTGTTTTTTAATTGATCTGAAACTTTTATAAAATCAGAAGTTATTTTTCCAATCTCATTATAATCTAACTCTTCTTTGTTATCCATAATGTGATAAACTTACTATATTTATGCGAATTTATGCATAGGCTTCTCGCTATTTTATTTTTAGTAGTTTTTTCTCAGAATCTATTCTCAAATCATATAGTGGGAGGTGAGATAGAGATGATCCATATTGGAGATGTAAACTCTTTTACCTACGAAGTAAAATTAATTCAGTATTTTGACTGTGCTCAATCAGCTAATCCAGGTCCTGATGCTTTTATAACATATTCGATATTTAGAAATTCTGATGGAGCATTTATGCGAGATGGAACAATGCCTATCACAAATCAAGAATTTGTACCATATACAAATCCTGACTGTGCCCTCGGATTTTTGTGTACATTAAGGGTAGAGTATTCCCATGAGATAACCTTAGATCCTAATCAGTTTAATGATCCCCAGGGATATACTATTGTGTGGGAAAGATGTTGCAGGAATTGGGAAACAAAAAATTTAGTAAACCCAGGATGGAATGGGATGACCTACACATTACAATTTCCACCAATTGTAGATTCTTCGGGGTCACCCTTCATCAATTCTTCACCCAAACTTTTCCCGCCTTTAAGTGATTATGCGTGTGTAAACCAATTATTTTATATTGATTTTGCAGGAACTGATCAAGATGGTGATGAAATAATTTATTCTTTAGCTGATCCTCTTGATGATAACCAACCTAATAACTCTGATATAGTTGCATTACCTCCATCAACCCCACCACCACACCCTAAAGTAGATTTTGCTTCTGGCTATAATGTAAATAATATGGTGCCTGGGAATCCTGCATTAAATATTTCAAGTGAGGGATTTATAACCGTGACACCTACAGAGGCTGGACTTTACGTTTTTTCAGTTAAGGCTGAGGAGTATAGAGATGGTGTTAAGATTGGTGAATCTAGAAGAGATTTTCAGATGTTAGTAGTTGACGGATGTAATCCACCAGACCCTCCAGAAGCTCTTGTTAAAATTCCTGGTCAAAATGATTTCTACAAGGAAGATGATACTATTTATTATGTGGCTTCTCAACCAAAATGCTTTGATCTTTTTGTCACTGACGATATTGGAACTAATGTGACTTTGTCAGCTGAAGCTGTTAATTTTCAGGGTGGTATAAATAATGATGTCTCCCAAATTTTTTCTTTCAGTAATGGGACAATTAATAGCTCACAGGATACACTCAGTGTCCAAGTTTGCGTCTCAGATTGTCCATATGTTCAAAATAAACCCTTTTTAATTGATCTCATCGCCTCAGATGACGCTTGTCCATTACCTCAAACTGATACTGTTAGGGTAACAATTATTGTCGAGCCTCCAACGAACAAAGACCCGTATTTTATTAATCAGAAAGACACTAATTATGTATCAGTGCCATGGAACTCAAATTTCTTAGCAGAGATAATTGGCCGTGATGATGATTTGGATAGCTTAAGTATTGAATATTTTGTACCGAATTCCTTAGGTTTTAATTTTGAAGATTATGGCATTTCATTTTCTACTTCAGAGAGTGATCAAGGATCTATATCTTCTACACTTAATTTTGATACCGATTGTAGAAGGTATGATTACTCAGATCAATCAAATTTTCTTCTAGGCATAGTGTTAGATGACTTGGATACATGTAATTTATATAATAGCGACACTATCTATTATGATATGACAATTGAATTGCCAGAAAATTCAGGTCCAAAGTTAACTACTGATAAAGAAATTACAGATTCTGTAAATTCAAGACCTAATTTTTCTTTGATTGAGTTTGAGACAGATTTGACTGGTAGTTTTTCAATGAATTTATTTTCTGAGGATTTAGATAATGACTCTTTAATTATATCGGCAAATGGATTAGGTTTTGATATTTCTGAGATAAATGCCATATTCTCAGCAAATAATTTTACAATGGGTAATATTGAAGGTGCATTTAATATTGATCTTGAATGTATTGAATTTCCTTATAATGATATTGATGAGTACAGAATTAATTTTATAACGGAGGACATAGATTATTGTCAAGAAAAGAATGCTGATACTATCCAGTTAGTATTGAAAATCAATATTGGAGATAACACTGATCCTGTAATAAATAATGTTACTGAATATGAGCTTACAACTAATAAACCTTTTGAGATAGATATAAATGCAAGCGATAGTGATAATGATCTAATCTTGTTAGAACTTATTTCTGATGGTCTGCCTGGTGATTTTAAATTTGAGTCTTCTTCAGGGTTGGGAGAGGCTTCTAGTAAACTTTATTGGAATCCTACATGTGAGTTTTTAGGATCTGACTTTGAACCAAGAGGCTATAATTTAACATTTAGGGTAAAAGATAATAAATGTCCATATTATGGAGAGAGTATTAAGACAATTAAATTTTTACTTGATAAACCTGAAGTAGATTGGGAAACATTTGTTCCACCTAATGCATTTAGCCCTAATGGAGATCGAATTAATGATGTTTTCAAGTTAACTAACCTTAATTTACCTTATCAAAACTTGCCAGTTGATGGGTGTGATGATAATTTTGAATCTATAATATTTCTTGACAGAACTGGTGTAGAAGTTTATAGTTCAAATGATAAATATTTTGAATGGGATGGAAGTAAAAAATCTCCAGGTGTATATTTCTATTATATAAAATATACTAAGTCAGAATATAAAGGATCAGTGACAATTGTATACTAAATCCTATCAAGAGAATCAGAAATATCTTTGATAATTAATTTTGTTTCCTCTAGTCCTATGTAAAATCGGATATAATTTTTTGGTAGGAGTTCTGTTTCAGAGTAGTACTTGCTCTTGATGTTATATCTAACTAACTCAGGGAAAATTAATGACTCATGTCCACCCCAGGATGCGGCCATTCTGAAGCTAGTGTTATCATCACATAGGGCATCACAAAAAGTTTCTATTTTATCTTCATTTTCCGTGTTCAAAATAATTGAAAACTGACCACATGGTTTCTTTAAATATTTTTCAGATAAATATTTTTGATTATAATTTTTAGAGTGGGGATATATAACTTTTTTTATTTTTTTATGTCTTTCAAGAAATTGAACTACCTCTGGTGTTGACTTACTTATATAATTCATCCTTATTTTTAATGTTCTTAGCCCGTTTATAAATAGCCATGAATTAAATGGAGATAAAACCCCACCTAAAAGTTTATATTCTGACTCATAAATTTTTTCAATTATCTCATTGCTACTGCAGATGATTCCCCCCATGGCACTGGCATGACCACCAATATATTTTGTTAGAGAATGTATAACTATATCTATTCCCCAAGAGGAGGGGTTACAATTTATAGGTGACGCATAGCTATTATCTATAATCGTAATTATCTTATTTTCTTTTGCAATTTTTGATATTTCTTCAAGATCTTGCATATCCCAAGTCCACGAATTAGGGCTTTCTAGGTATATAGCTTTTGTATTTTTCTTTATTTTTTTTCTGAAATTTTCAGGGTTTTTACCATCAACATACGTTACCTCAATTCCGTAGTTAGGTAGGACTTCCTTAAATAGTTTCTCTGTGCCAGAATATGGCTGACTGACGCTAATCATATTTTCACCAGATTTAACTTGTGATAAAACAGCTGTGGATATTGCAGCCATTCCAGAACTTAGTCCTATTGCATTCTCAGTTTTTTCTAGTGCAGCAATTTTTTTCTCTAATATTCTAGTTGTTGGATTATTTCCTCTTGTATAAAACGCTAAATTATTATCATTCATTGCTAAACGCATATCATCAATTTTTGAGAAAAGAAAATTGGAGTTCGAAAATATTGGGGGTATTGCTGCGTTGAAATATTCCTCTCGATTTTCACCGAGTTGATTAATTATATATTTGGACATATTTTAGTTATGTTAATTCCACGAAATTATAATAATTTTTATAAACTATATTTATAAAATGGAAAATAAAGTTGCCGTTATAACTGGAGGATCTTCAGGTGCTGGAGAAGCTCTTGCATATAAGTTTTCCAGTGAAGGATTTGATATTGTTATTGGAGGTACAAATCCTAAAAGGTTAAGAAATGTTCAATCAAATATTTTAAAAATTGGTAGTAAATGTGAATATATAGTCCATGATATCTCAGCGAATAAGGATGTTAAGAAAATGATTGATCTCACAATTAAATCCTTTGGACGAATTGATGTGTTAATATGTAATGCTGGAATATCTTACAGATCAATTTTTGAGTATGTGAATATTGATGTATTTGAAAAGCTATTTAAAATAAATTTTTTTGGCTCTGTATACTCTGTCAAGCACTCCATTCCTTACTTAATAAAATCAAAAGGAAGTATTATTGCAATATCTTCATTAAATGGTTTCATTGCCACACCAACAAGGTCGGCATATGTCTCCTCAAAACATGCAATGCAAGGTTTTTTTGACTCTTTAAGATTAGAGTTGAAAACTAAAGATGTTCATGTCATGGTTGCATCACCAGGATACTTTTCGAGTAATTTTAGAAAAAACACTCTTAAAAGTGACGGAAACAGGGAAGGAGAATCTTCCAGGGATGAGAAAGGTATGATAACTTCTGAGGATGTTGCTAACAGAATTTATTTGGGATATAAAAATAAAAAAAGAGACTTAATTTTTACCTTCAGGGGAAAGCTTGCCCACCTGATAAAAAATTGGTTTCCAAAACTTTCTGATAGATTATCCTACAATGAAATTTTAAATGAGCGAGAATCTCTTTTGAGGGGGTATTAATCTATTACCAGTAGATTTTTTTTTCTAATAAATTTGATTTGATCTCTAAATTCAATTTCATACCATAATTCTCCCTCTCCAATAATATCAACTCTCTCTCCTTTATTTATTACTGAGTGAACATCTGAGCCCGATGATGGCTCGTTCATAATAAAAACATTATCGTTTCTTATAATCCCCTCTTTATTAAAATCTATATTTAAGATCAAAAGTATTATTAAAGCAACTATAAAAAATGGATATATAAATTTTAAATCTATTTTTTTTATTAAACTATAAATATTAATTATAAAAATTATAATCAATATTGAAAATAATATTAACACAAAATCAAGTTTATATTTAGAGAATAATAAGATAAATTCTTTTGAGTCTGAATTTCTGTAAGTTTCAAGTTTATTTTCTGTAATAATATCATCTAGAATATTTTCAATTTTTTTATCGTTTATATTCTGATTTAATATTTTTAGAAAGAATATTGATTTTTCATAATTTCCTAACTCATCTTCGATGAAAGATAATTTTATCAAAACATTTTTATTATATAATTCATAATTAAAAAATAAGCTATCATAGAGAATTTTAGCATTTTGATAATCTTTATTTTCGAATAGTGAATCAGCCTCTTGTAAAATAGTTTTTTGTCCTATAATATTTTGACTAGAAATAAATATTAATAATAAAAACTTAAATAGACTATCCTTGACCATTGACGGAAATTTTTACTTTGTCGATGTTATTATCAGTTTTTAAATAGAGATCATATTCGCCGATGAGAATAAATTTATTGTAATGTATAAAATATGGTGACTGATCATCAGAGCTCTCAATAACTAAATCCCATCTTATCTGATTTAAACCTTTATATCCGTATCCAGTTTTCTCCCAAATTACTTTCTCTTTGTCTCTAATTTCTAAAGAATATTTTTTGTTTCCGTTTAGATAAAATGATATTGGTACTTTCTCGTATGATCCTGGTATTGGTTCACCGTGTGTATCATTAAATTTTGGTAGAATCATTTTTTCAACACTCAGTAAATTGTCTATACTTAATTCATTTGTATGCTTATAAAATTTATAAATTGGGTCCAAATTTATTTTATATATACCTCTCCCGTGAGTAGATACAATCATATCGTTTGATCTTTCCTCTATCTCAATATCAGATACACTACTCATCGGAAAATCTTTTCCTAAAATATTCCATGTTTTTCCTCTATCAACAGATATGTAAACCCCCCTGTACATACCAGCATATAATATATTTTCATATATCTTATCTTCAGTAATTATATTTACAGGTTCATTTGGTAAGTTTCCTCTCATCCTCTTCCAATCCATACCATAATTTTCTGATACATATAGGTAATTATTTAAATCATCATAATTTATTCCTGTCATTGCCATATATACTCTCTGCTTTTTAAAATAAGAAGGGTGTATACTTCTGATATATGCATTGCCAATATTTTTAGAATTCTCCTCCCACGATTTTCCATCATTTTTAGATGTCCAAAATAATCCTCTATCTGAACCGTAATAAAGAAGACCCTCTTCTAATTTTGACTCAGCAATTGCACCTGAGGAAAATGATTTAATTTTTTTTTTGCTTCCCTCAGTCAAATTATCACTTATCACCTCCCAGTTGTCACCTCTATTTTTAGATTTAAAAACATAATTTCCTGCATGATACAAAGTGTTGGTATTATGTTCTGAGATAAAGTATGGAGTTATGAAATTAAATTTAAGTGTGTCTTCAATATCCCTCGAAAGTGATGGTTTAATTGATATTGATTCATTTGAAATTATATTTTTTCTCCTGATTGCTCCATTCTGCATGCTGAAGTAAACAGTACTGCTATCATTTTTATCAACTTGTGTTACACAACCATCACCACCATCCCAGGAATCGATCCAAAGGTATTTCCAGGGATCATTAACTTCATTTATCCATTCTACTGCGGGACCGAAAACAGTTGAGTTATCTTGTGTACCACCGTAAATATTGTATGGTGTTCTATTATCTAATTCTATATCATAGAATTCACCTGTAGGTATATTATTATAATGAATCCAGGAATTTCCTTTATCAAGACTAACAAATAAACCACCATCATTTCCAAGTGCCAGATGCTTTGGATTATTTGGATTTATCCATAACTCACAATGATCTAAATGTAAACCCTTTGCTTGGCTGGGATTCATTCTCTTTACACTACCTTTTATATTTTTAAAAGATTTACCGCCATCTATACTATGAGCAAGTCTAACTCCTAAAGCATAAACTTCATCGTCATTATCTGGGCTAAGGTATATGTCAGCGAAATACCATCCAATTCCAGGAAAAATATATAAATCTTCAGAATGAGTTCTGAGCCAATTTTTACCAGCATCTGTAGATAAATATACTTCAGCAGCATTACTTCTCTCCTTAGATAAATTATCAATTAGCGCATATACCTTATCGGGATCCGAATGAGATACAGCTAATCCTATTCTTCCCATTTTTTCCCCATATGGTAGTCCATTAATCAATTTTTCCCAACTTTCACCATTATCATCACTCCTATATATTCCTGAATTCTCTCCGCTTATTCCTGGATTATTTTGCCACATAGAGGTATATATTATGTCAGGGTTGGACTTAGATATAACTATGTCATTAGATCCGGTATTTTCATTAATATGAAGAACTAATTCCCATGATTCACCTCCGTCTAAAGTTCTGTATACTCCTCTGTTTTTATTCTTGCTCCAAAAATGACCTAAAACACTAACAAAAACTATATCTGGATTTTCTGGATTAATTGATATTTCTCCAATATGCCATGAGTCATTTAGACCTAGATGAACCCATGACTCCCCACCATTATCAGATTTATAGATTCCGGTACCAGGCATTGTAAAATTTCTTCCTTTTTTTAGACTTTCACCTGTACCCACATAGATTATGTTTTTATCAGATGGGGCAACAGCTATATCACCAATCCCTAGTGAGGGTACATCATTAAAAATTGGTTTCCATGATATGCCATTATTTTTTGTTTTCCATAAATTACCTGATCCAAATGCCACGTACATAGTACCAGGATTTTCCTCGTCAACTTGAATCGATTCTACTCTTGCAGAATTCACTACAGGACCTACAGATATCCAGTCAACATTATAATGAGTATTATTTTTTAGTGATAAATATTCCTCATAAGATTTAATTAGTGGGGACTCTAGCTGCTGGCATACTATAAAATTTTGACCATAGAATATAGAAATAAATAATAAAAAAAGTTTTTTCATTTTTTTAATTTAACAATTTTCAAATAATTTAATCTCATTATTGTAATATCAATAACATTTTCTAGTTTTGCGCGTTCCATTGATTAATTGATTGGCTAGCTCAGTTGGTAGAGCATCTCCCTTTTAAGGAGAGGGTCCTGGGTTCGAGACCCAGGCCAATCACTTTTAAAGATTTTTGAGCAAGTATCCACCAACAACTGCCGCAGTTTCTGTCCTTAAAATATTATTTCCAAGGCTGATTTTTTTAAATCCATTATCACTCATTAATTTTTTTTCATTTTCTGAGAAGTCGCCCTCAGGTCCAATAATTAGTATACATTTTTTTCCTTCAAGTGAGCTATTAAATTTCTTATTATAATCGATATCAGCATAAAATTTATTATCAGTATCTCTATGTTGTCTTATGAAATTATCAAAAGAAACTGCCTCATTAAGATCTGTAAGAAATAAAGACTTACATTGCTTTAATGCTGAGATAGTTTTTTTAATTAGTCTTTGATATTTTAATTTTTTTCTTTCTGAGTGTCTTGTAATAACAAAGGATATACTACAAACTCCTATTTCACTAAGCTTCTCGACCATCCACTCTAATCTACTCTGGCTTTTGATTAAAGATATTGCCACTTCTAATTCTATTGTTTTTTCAACTGACTTAATTTTTTTGATTTTATTTAAATTACAGTAGTGTTTATTGATTTTATCAATATGTGAGCTGTATAGATTTCCTTCGCCGTCCGTAAACAAAATTTTATCATTTTTCTTCTTTCTTAGAACTTTAATGCAGTGCTTAAATTCATCACCTCCTATAATATTGTTATCTTCTCTTGGTATGTAAAATAGCTGCAATTTTTCTATATTTAATACTTGATAAAGTAAACCTAATAACTCTAATACTATGATTAAAATTTTATATATAATAATTCTAATTTCTGTTACGAATATTTCTCACTCTCAGAAAAAAAAAGGAAAAACTATTTATCCAGAATCGACTTCTTCAATAGACAGAAATAATGGATATGAAGATAGGAAGAGGTTAGAGGAAAAGTCATTAGTTAAAAATCTAAAATTTAAAAATATTGGGCCGTCTGTCATGAGTGGTAGGGTGGTTGATTTAGAAGTTAACCCAAATGACCCAACTCATTTTTATGTTGCTTACGCGTCTGGAGGACTCTGGGAAACAAAAAATAACGGAAATTCATTCACATCACTTTTTGATAATCAAATGGTAATGACAATTGGAGATGTAAAAGTAGACTGGCAAAATAAAATCATATACATTGGCTCAGGTGAAAATAATTCAAGTCGATCATCTTACTCTGGAAATGGTATCTATAGATCTGTTGATAATGGAAAGAATTGGATTAATTTAGGATTACAAGAATCTCACCACATTGGTAGGATAATATTACACCCTAAAAATCCAGATATCCTCTGGGTAGCATCTTTAGGTCATTTATATTCTCCAAGTGTGGAGAGGGGTATATATAAGTCTACTGATGGGGGGAAGTCCTGGCAGAATAAACTCTTTATAAATGAGTTTACTGGAGCTATAGATTTGGTTATTGATAATTCAAACCCTGACATTTTATATTGCTCTATGTGGGAAAAAGATCGAAAAGCTTGGAACTTTGATGGTTCAGGCATTGGCTCTGGAATCTACAAATCTGAAGATGGAGGTGAAAGCTGGATAGAAATTTCTGGTGGAGATAGTGGCTTTCCTGATACAGATGGTACCGGAAGAATCGGTCTCGATCTTTCCCTATCTGACCCAAATATCTTATATGCAATCTTGGATAATCAGGATAGAAGACAAAGTAGTAACGATGTTATTAGCAGCGATCTTAGCAAGGATAAATTAAGGTCTATTAGTACAACTGATTTCTTAAAAATTTCAGATGAGATTCTCGAAAAATTTTTAAAAAAAAATAGATTTCCAAATATATATAATGCATTAAAAATAAAGGAAATGGTAAGAATTGGTGACATATCGCCAATTTCTCTTGTTGAGTATTTAGAGGATTCAAACACACTTTTATTTGATACACCAGTAATAGGTGCAGAAGTATATAGATCTGAGGATTTTGGAAAAACTTGGAAAAAAATAAATGAAGATGATTTGAGCTATCTATTCTATTCTTATGGGTATTATTTTGGAGAAATTCGAGTTGATCCGCAAGATCCAAGTAAGGTTTATACCATGGGAGTTCCACTCATAAAATCTGATAATTCAGGAAAATCATGGGAATCTATTGACTTTGAAAATATGCACGGAGATTACCATGCTCTTTGGATTAATCCGAATCGAAGTGGACACCTTATAGTGGGAAATGATGGGGGAGTAAATATGTCATACGATGATGGTGATAATTGGATGAAATTCAATAGCCCGTCTGTAGGACAATTTTATGATATTAATGTTGACATGAAGGAGCCATATAATGTCTACGGTGGTTTCCAAGATAATGGTGTTTGGATGGGGCCATCAGACTATACTTCTAGCTTGAGATGGCATAGCACTGGAAGTTACCCTTGGAAATCAATTTATGGCGGAGATGGTATGCAGACGGAAATTGATTACAGAGATAATGAGACTGTCTACACAGGTTCACAATTTGGAAATTACTCAAGGATTAATACAAGAACTGGAGATAGAAAGAGAATTACTCCATCCCACAAACTTGGAGAAAGGCCATACCGATGGAATTGGGAGACCCCGATATATTTATCTCGTCACAATCAGGATATATTATATATGGGTTCAAATAAATTTCATAGATCGCTTAATAAAGGAGATGAGTTTGAGACTTTGTCAATAGACTTGACTAATGGAGGAATAAAAGGAAATGTTAGTTATGGCACTCTGACAACTATAATTGAGTCCAGTATTAAGTTTGGGTTAATTTATGTTGGTAGTGATGATGGATTAATACATGTTTCTAAAGATGGGGGATATAGTTGGACTAATATTTCTTCTAGTTTACCTGAAAATATGTGGGTCAGTAGTATCTATCCCTCTAACTTCTATGAAGGTAGAGTTTATTTATCATTAAATGGATACAGATGGGATAATTTTGAGTCAATGATTTATGTCTCTGATGATTTCGGACTTAACTGGAGTAGGATTGGTAATGATCTCCCCCAAGAACCAGTCAATGTCATAATTGAAGACATCAAAAACGAAAATTTGTTATATGTAGGAACTGATCATGGGGTATATGCTTCTCTAGATATTGGAAATAATTTCCATTCATTTATGGGAGGGCTTCCTAGAACCCCTGTCCATGATCTAGTTATCCATCCGAGAGATAATGATTTAGTTGTTGGAACCCACGGGAGATCTGTCTTTGTTGCAAATGTTGAGTTTTTACAGAAAATTGATGAGGATATTTTATCAAAATCAATTCATGTTTTTGAAGTTGATGATATAAAATATTCCTCGAGGTGGGGATCTAAAAACTGGTATGGAGATCTAATAGAGCCATCAGCTATTTTTGTTATTTTCTCGGGTAAAGATGAAGAGATCCATATGGAAATTATGAATGATGATGGTGTTTTAATAGATAAAAAATTAAAAATTAGTTATGGGATTAACTACATAAATAATAATCTACTGGCTGATAAAAAAAAGAAATATTTATCAAAAGGTAAGTATAGAATAAAAGTAAGTAACTTATATTCAAGTTATGAAAAAGATTTCTTAATTAATTAAAACTAGAAAAATGATACTAACAACTTTACTAATCTTATTAAATCTCCAAGCTGATTTTAAGGGTTTCCCTGACAAGGAGACAGCTGAATATTACTCATCTATCCTCGGATGTGATGGTTCGTTCAGTGTCATTAGGGATGGTGAAAAATTTTTTTTCCCATGTAAAAATCAGGATGAATTAGATGATTTTATACAGGCCAGAGAGGTAGAACCAAAAGTGACAGAGATATGGGATCCTGAACCTGAAGTAGTTAGACCTGGAAATTCATTTAGAGACGCTCCATCAGATGCAATAATTTTATTTGACGGAACCAATTTAGATAATTGGGTACACAAAAATGGAGATCCTGCAAAATGGGATTTAGGAGACGGGTTTTTTACAGTTGAACCAGGTACAGGTGATATATTAAGCCGAGAAGTTTTTGGTAGCTGTCAATTACATGTTGAGTTTAGGTCCCCATCAAAAATTGAGGGAGATGGTCAGGATAGGGGAAATAGTGGAGTTTATTTTATGGAAAATTATGAAGTAGGAGATACTGGGTATGAGATACAGGTTCTAGACTCTTATGATAATAGGACTTATTCCAATGGACAGGCAGGTAGCGTTTACAAACAACATAGTCCATTAGTTAACGCCTCAAAAAAACCAGGAGAGTGGCAGACATATGATATAATATTTAAAGCTCCTGTATTCAATAAGAATGGACGAGTAGAATCTCCCGCTTACATCACTGTATTTCATAATGGGGTATTAATACAAAATAATTCTCAAATTCAAGGATATGTTAAATATATAGGGTATCCTGAGTATAAAGCTCACCCTTCCAAACTTCCTATAAAACTACAAGATCATAGTAATTTAGTGAGTTTTAGAAATATTTGGATAAGAAGGTTATAATATTAACCTAATTTTTCAATTACAATATTATGATTTGTGTAGATACAAATATCGGCAGCAATAGTTAGGCTTTTTCTGACAATTTCCTCAGAGTTTAATTTACTATTATTTTCTTTCAATGCAATAGCAGCTGCTTGGGCATACATACTTCCAGAACCGATTGTTGCAATATTATTATCTGGTTCTAAAACATCACCAGTACCAGATATTATAAGTATTTGACTAGTGTCAGCTACAATCATCATGGCCTCAAGTCTCCTTAGATATCTATCCATTCTCCAATCTTTTGCTAGCTCAATAGCAGATCTTTTCATATTACCGCCGTACTTGCTAAGCTTCTCCTCAAATCTTTCAATTAGGGTAAAGGCATCAGCAGTAGATCCTGCGAATCCTGCTAAAATTTTTCCATCATTTAAAACCCTTATCTTATTTACATTACTTTTTGCAACAGTATTCCCCATTGTGGCCTGACCGTCAGCACCTACAGCCACTTTTCCGTCTTTGAGAACTGCACAAACGGTTGTTGATTTTACTTTACTCATATTAAACTAAAATTTTAATTGGATCTTCAATAAGTTCCTTTAATGTCTGGAGGAATGATGCTCCCAATGCACCATCTACAATCCTGTGATCACATGAAAGTGTTACTTTCATTATGTTACCAGGTACTATGTCTCCATTTTTTATAATTGGAGTATTTTTAATTCCTCCTACAGCTAGTATACAAGAGTCATTCGGATTAATAATAGCAGTAAACTCATCTATGCCAAACATACCAAGATTAGATATAGTAAAGGTATTTCCTTCCCATTCAGAGGGTTGGAGTTGTTTGTTTTTAGCCTTATTTGCGAGCATTTTAACTTCTGTTGAAATGTGAGATAGTGACTTATTATCTGCAAATTTTATAACTGGTACAAGTAATCCCTCATCTACTGCGACAGCAACACCAATGTGGACATGATTATTTACTCTTATTTTATCTGTTAAAAAACTAGCATTAACCATCGGATGTTTTCTTAAAGCGACGGCGCACGCCTTTAAAATTATGTCATTGAAAGAGATTTTTATTTCAGAAGTTTCATTAATTTTTTTTCTACCTTCCATACAATTATCCATATTAATCTCCATGGTAAGATAGAAGTGAGGAGCAGAAAACTTACTCTCAGCTAATCTCTTTGAAATAGTTTTTCTCATTTGAGATACAGGAATTTCTTCATAAGATTCCTCTGAATATATAGTAGGTAGAGTAATCTCTTTTGTTTTGGATTCTGATTCTGAAGGTTTTATATCAGAATAATTTTCAATATCCTGTTTTATTATCCTTCCACCATCTCCACTTCCTTTTATATTTGATAAACTTATGCCTTTTTCATCTGCTAGTTTTTTTGCTAAAGGTGATGCTTTTACTCTAGAATCACTTAGGTCAGAATCGTTTGATGAGTCTTCTATGGTTTTATCTTCTTCCCCATCACCTTCATCGAAAGATGTTTCAATATTCTCTTTATGAATTTCAGTTTCCTCTGGTGTATCATCAGGTTGAAAATTCTCTTCAGGTTTAGGATCGTCTTCCTCAGAAGAATTATTTTCTAATTCCTCCAAGATTGATTTTACATTTTCGTCTTTCTCACCTATTATTGCTATGACTCCATCAACAGGAACTGAATCACCATCTTTCACCCCTATATGGAGCAATGTTCCGTCATCATAGGATTCTAATTCCATTGTTGCCTTATCTGTCTCGACTTCTGCTAATATGTCACCAGACTTAACATCGTCTCCAACTTTTTTAAGCCAAGTAGCAATTACGCCCTCTTCCATTGTATCACTCATCTTGGGCATTCTGATAATTTCAGCCATAAATTAATTTTTCTCAAATTTAATCCAAAATTTTTTTAAAAGATTTAACTAAAGAAAATTATTATTTTTATGAAATGATCAACAGATATACATTAAAAAATATGGACTATTTAATAAGTTCATTTAATATAAGTGAAGAATTACATTTACCAATTTATAATGCTTTCCCGACTAGAAAGTTACCAGTAATTACACTAAATAATTCAAAAAATATAACTTATGAAAATTGGGGGTCTACGAGTAAATACTCTAAAAATAATAATTTACCAAATCGATTGATTAATGTTAGCCTATCTAAAATTATAAGGAGTAATATATATCTCAATCAATTTAAAACTGAAAGATGCCTAATTCCCTGTGACGGATTTTTCTTATGGAAAAATTATTTCTCAAAAAATAAAACCCCATTCTATTTTGAATATATTAAAGAGAAATTAATTTATTGTGTTGGAATAAGGGACTCTTTTCAGGATTTTGACGGAAAAAATTTTAATTTTTTTTATTTTATAACCGAACCTTCAAGCGGAAGATGGCGAAATTTTACTTCTAGTCTTCCTGTTACTTTTGATATGAGGTATTATGATATATGGTTAGATAAAAAATCAAATCTTAAAAAAATCAAACCCTTCACAAATAAATTAAAATATGAAGACCTTAAAGGGTTTTCTGTATCTCCTTATTTTAACGATAATAATAAAGACGACCAAAGCTTAGTAAAACCTATTAAAAGTTTAAATCAATATGGAAATTATTCTCTTTTTGATTAAGAAAAAAAGACATACTTTTGAAAGTGATTAATTCAAAAATATCAGGTGTTGGATATTTTGTTCCAGATAATGTTGTGAAAAACTCACATCTTGAAAAGATAATGAATACAACAGATGAATGGATAAGAGAGAGAACAGGTATTGAGGAAAGAAGATGGGTTAACGACCAAAAATTGACGACATCATTAATGGGAACTTATGCTGCAGAAAATGCGATATTAGATGCTGGTATACAAAGAGATGATATTGATTTTATCATATTCTCAACATTGAGTCCAGACTATTACTTCCCAGGTTCTGGTGTCTTACTTCAGAGAAATTTAAAAATTAAAGAAATTGGTGCTTTAGATGTAAGAAATCAATGTTCAGGATTTATTTATGGACTATCAATAGCGGATCAGTACATCAAATCAGGTATGTATAAAAACATACTTGTTGTTGGTAGTGAGATCCATTCAGGTGGTTTAGATAAAACACCAAGAGGCCGTGCAGTATCTGTAATTTTTGGTGATGGAGCAGGAGCAGCAGTTATTTCTGCAACTAATGAAGATGAAGGTATTTTATCAACTCATCTTCATTCCGAGGGTAAATTTGCTGAGGAATTAGCCCTAATAAAACCTGCTACTACCTTCTGGATAGATAAAATTATTGACGATGAGAATGAGGACGGTTCCGGGTATTCGCCCGTAATGAATGGTAATTTTGTTTTTAAGAATGCAGTTATTCGTTTTGAGGAGGTAATTTTTGAAGCTCTAAATTACTCAAATTTGAAACCTGAAGATATTTCTCTTCTAATTCCTCACCAAGCGAATTTGAGAATTTCTCAATTTATTCAGAAGAGACTGGGCCTTGATGACGATCAAGTTTTTAATAACATTATGAAGTATGGTAATACAACTGCCGCATCAATTCCAATAGCTTTAAAAGAGGCAATGGATAATAAAAAACTAAAAAAAGGTGATATATTATGTCTAGCAGCATTTGGAAGTGGTTTTACCTGGGCTTCCGCATTAATTAAATGGTGATCTTTAATAGCAAATTTCTTTTCTTTTGTTTTTTATTTGAATTCCAGTCATATTTATCTGAATCTCAAAGATTATTTGTTCCGGTAGAGGATAATGAAATTATATCTATTTATACCAAAGGAGAAAAAAAAGAGGATGGGTCTTACTTGTCAAGAGATTCAGAGGGAAACATTCGGATAAAAGGTAAATTTAATAAATTAACTCCTATTGGTAAGTGGTATTTATTTTTTGATGATGGTAAATTAATGTCTAACTATTCATATTCTGAAGATGGTCAACTTGATGGAATATTTGTTGAATATTTTTCAAATGGGAATATAAAAACATCCGGGAAATTTGAGAAAAATATTAGATCTGGTATTTGGAAAACTTACTATCTCAATGGAAATGTAGCAACAGAGGGGGTTCTTCTTGAAGGCAAGAGATATAAGCAGTGGGTATATTATTTTGAAAGTGGAAGAATAAAAGAAATATCAAACTATAATCATGAGGGTAAACTTGAAGGGGAACTGATTTCTTTTGATCAATTTGGAACTCCGGTTTCAAAATCATTTTACAAAAAAAATAAAATCAATGGTCAATATTTAGAATTTTATTACAACGGAAGAGCTGCACTTAGTGGATACTATGACATGGGATTGAAGGATAGTTTATGGATTGAGTATTCTGCTTCTAATAAAAAGTCTTTTGAGAAAAGATATAAAAATGACTTACCTCATTCAAAATGGATTTATTACTACCCAAACTCAAATTATATTCAGAAAGAAGAGAATTACAGTGAAGGCCTTAAAGATGGGGTTTTTAAGGAGTTTTATTTTGGAGATAGACTTTCTAGGCTGTATACCTATGATAATAATTTGATTCAAGGAGGATATCAGGAGTTTCTTCCGTCTGGCGAAATAAGTGTTAGTGGTTATTACATTAATAATTTAAAAGATAGCATATGGGAAACATATAGAGAGGATGGTTCTGTATTTTCAATCGGTAAATATAAAAATGATCTAAAAGAAGGTGAATGGAAATATTTTCATAGATCTGGAAATATATTTCATGAGGGAAGTTATAAGAATAGTTTTAAAAATGGACAGTGGGTATATTATTATGAAGACGGAGAACTCGATGAGATAGGTTCATTCATTTCAGGGATCAAACATGGTTTGTGGGGCAGATTTCATAAAAATGGAAATTTAAAGCAGGAAGAAACTTATCATTATGGTAAGCTTAAAAATATATCTTCATATTTTCTACCAGATGGTACAGAAATCAGAAATAAAACTTTCATAGATGGGGAGGGAATTATTTATGATTATTATGAAGATGGAGTTATATTTTCTTCAACTAAATATGAGCAAGGTCTTATTGATGGTCTTTTTCAAGAATTTTATAAGAATGGGAAGTTAGCTTCAAAAGGCATGTACAATGAAAATAATAAGATAGGTACTTGGTATGAGTATAGTAAAAGAGGTCTTATCAGGAAAACTGATGATTATGATAAATGATATAATTATTGCAATTGATGGCCACTCAGGTTGTGGCAAAAGTACAACTGCAAAAAAAGTAGCTGAGTATTTAAACTATAGTTATTTAGATTCTGGTGCCATGTACAGATCAGTTACATTATATCTCTACAGAAATGAAATTCATTACGAGGAATTAAATAATATTGTAAAAGCACTTGAAAATATTAATATTTCATTTAAATATGTTGATGGAGAGCAAAATACATTTCTAAATGAAGAAAATGTTGAGAGAGAAATCAGAAGTGAGAAAATAAGTGATCTTGTAAGTAAATACAGTTCAATCCCTGAAATTAGAAAGTTTTTAGTTCATCGTCAAAAAGAATTAGGTAAGGATAAAAAAATAGTTGTTGAGGGAAGAGATATTACCACTGTTGTTTTTCCAAATGCTGAGATTAAAGTTTTTATGACAGCAAATATTGAGATCAGGGCTAAGAGAAGATTTGAAGATATGAAGAGAAATCATCCTGAAATTACTTTTAGCGATGTTATGAAGAATTTAGAGGAAAGAGACGTTAAAGATTCGACTAGAAAAGATAGCCCACTTCTACTTACTGAAGATGCAATAACCATTGATACTAGTGACCTTGAAATTGAGGATCAGGTTAAAAAAATAATAGATATAATTGAAGCAAAATTTTCTTAATTTTTTTTAGTTAAAAAAAAGTTTTTTCTAGTTTTTTAGGATTATTTTTGTCGCGAAAATTTAATTATTATTCTATCATAGAATGTCACTAAGGTTTGATCTTAAAAAAGGCTTTGATATTAGTTTAGAGGGTGGCTCCTCAAAAAAAATCGGGAACAATTATAGTGTAAACTCCTACGCTGTCAAACCGACAGATTTCATAGGAATCACAAGGCCAAAACTTCTAGTTGAAGTGGGGGATGAGGTTAAAGCTGGTTCACCAATTTTATTCGATAAATTATCTGAGAAAATAATGTACTGTTCACCAGTAAGCGGTGAGATATCTGACATTATAAGAGGTGATAAAAGAAGATTAGAAGAGATTAGAATACTACCTGATAAAGATAACATTCATAGAAAGTTTAAAAAGTTTACTGAAGAGGATGTTAAAAGTTTAGACAGAGAAAAAATTATAGATCATTTATGTGACTCAGGTGTGTGGCCTAATATTATCCAAAGACCTTTCGGGCATGTCGCAGATACAAACGTATCTCCAAAAGCAATTCACATATCTTTTTTCGATACCAGTCCATTATCTCCAGACTACTCAACTTTGTATCTGAATCAAAAAAAATATATTGAATTTGGGTTAAAGATATTGGCTAAACTAACTGACGGCAAAATTCATTTAAATCACAATGATGAAAGCTATAAAAATTTTAATATTCCCAACTATGAAAATAATATATTCTCGGGACCTCATCCTGCTGGAAATGTTGGTGTTCAGATACATCACATAGATCCAATTAATAAAGATGATGTTGTTTGGTCAACTACACCATTTGGTTTATCTCAAATTGGAAGATTATTTAAGGATGGAATTTATAATGCTTCAAAAAAAATATGTTTAGTTGGCTCAAGTGTATCTGAACCTATGTTTTATGAATGTATTTCTGGTTTTTCTGTGAAAAATTTACTTTCTGATAAACTGAAAGAAGATAAAGTAAGAGTAATATCCGGTAATGTATTATCTGGCACATCAATTTCAACAGATGGATATCTTGGTTTCTATGATAATATGATAACTGTAATTCCAGAGGGAGATAACCATGAGTTTTTAGGTTGGATAATGCCTATTTTTAACAAATTGAGTTTTCAAAGGGCTTTTGGACTACTATCATTCTTAAATCCAGGTAAAAAGTTTAGCCTTGACACTAATACAAATGGTGAGCTAAGAGCTTTTGTTCAGTCTGGCGTTTTTGAGAAGGTACTACCGATGGATATATACCCAACCTATCTCTTTAAAGCTATTCTTGCAAATGACTACGACGAGATGGAGGAATTAGGTATATACGAACTACTAGAGGAAGATGTAGCTCTATGTGAATTTGTAGACGTATCTAAAAATGAAATTCAAAAACTTTTAAGGAAAGGATTAAATATGTTAAACGAAAGCTAATGAAAATTTTAAGAAAGATTTTAGATAGTCAAAAGCCACACTTCGCAAAAGGTGGAAAATTTGAGAAGTTTCATTTTTTGTTTGAGGCTGGTGAAACTTTTATGTTTGTTCCTAACGATGTTACCCCTAAAAAAGGAGCACATATACGTGATGCTATTGACCTGAAAAGGCTCATGATGACAGTAGTTATTGCAATGATACCTTGTCTATTATTTGGTATATGGAATGTTGGTCACCAGCATTATATCTCTCTAGGTCAATCTGTATCTTTCATTGATAAAATATTGGTAGGTTCAAAACAGGTACTCCCTATAGTTTTAGTTTCTTACCTCGCAGGTGGTTTGGTAGAAGTTGTTTTTTCAACCATTAGAAGGCACCCTATAAATGAAGGGTTTTTGGTTACTGGTATGTTAATTCCTTTAATAATGCCTCCCAATATACCTCTATGGCAAGTTGCAGTTGCCACTATTTTTGCGGTTGTAATAGCAAAAGAAGTATTTGGAGGCACTGGTATGAATATTTTAAATGTAGCTCTAACTGCTAGAGTATTTCTCTATTTTGGTTTTCCTAGTGATATCAGTGGAGATGTATGGACGTATTATGGGGAAGATAGAGACGAAGTTATTAGTGGATATTCAGGCGCTACTCCACTATCGATTGGTGCTGAGACTGTAAACAAAGAAGAGTCAAATTCTGTTGTAAATCTTATGGATGAATATTCATCAGATGTACAAGTTGAGAGCTTTTATTCTTTCGAAAATATGTTTATTGGTTCTATTCCCGGATCGATTGGTGAGACATCTGCTCTTATGTGTTTAATTGGAGCTTTCATACTAATATTTACAGGTGTAGCCAGTTGGAAAATTATTTTTAGTGTATTTGTTGGAGCATACTTTATGGGTATGATCTTTAACTTAATAGGCCTTAATGAATTTATGCTTTTACCGCCTCACTATCATTTTGTAATGGGTGGATTAGCATTTGGTGCTGTCTTTATGGCGACAGATCCAGTATCTGCTGCACAGACAGAGACTGGAAAATGGATTTATGGTTTTATGATTGGGTTGTTAACAGTATTAATTCGTATTTTTAACCCTGCATATCCTGAAGGTATTATGCTTGCTGTTTTATTTATGAATGTATTTGCTCCGCTTATTGATTTTTATGTTGTTGATGCTAATAAAAAAAGAAGATTAAAACGTGCAACAGTCTAATACATATATTATAATTTTTACGCTTTTAATGACCATATTCTTTGGTACATTACTCTCTTTCACTAGAATGAAGCTTGGTCCAATACAGAAAGTTCAAGTTGAAATAGATACAAAGAAGAAAATATTAGGAGCTGTTATGGATATATCTGCTTTATCTTCTGATGAAGTTCTAGAATTATATAATAAAAAAATGTCCTCTCTTGTTTTAGATATTTCAGGTAATGAAGTTTTAGCATCAGACGGAGAAAAGCTTATTGCTGAAGAAATCAATATTCAAAAAAATTATAAAGTTGAAAAAAATGACAGGGATTACCCCGTATTTATATTTAGTGATGATGGTAGTACAATAGATTATTATATATTTCCAATGTTTGGGAATGGTCTGTGGGATTGGATATCTGGTTTTGTCGCGTTAGATAAAGATCTTAATAAAGTAGTAGGTGTTGCATTTGATCATAAGGCTGAAACACCTGGGTTAGGTGCAAGAATCTCTTCTAATGAGATCCAGGATAGATATAAAGGAAAGGAGATTTTTGATGGTTTAGGTAATTTGGTTTCAGTTAGGATGTTAAAGAAAGAAAATAATGCTGAACTTGATCTTCATGAAGTCGATGGTATGTCTGGCGCAACAATAACAGCTAATGGACTAAATGATATGCTGAAAAATTATTTAGATTGTTACCTCCCCTTCATTATTAAAAATAAAAAAAATAACCAAACTTTAATATCATATAAATGAGTGAAGTAAAAGAAAAAGAAGTTGTCAAGATAAAACCATCGGAATCACTTCTGTCAAAAAGAAGAAAAAATATTCTAGTTGATCCACTAGATGATAATAATCCAGTCACGATTCAAGTTTTAGGTATATGTTCAGCTCTAGCTGTTACAATTAAACTAGAGCCAACAATTGTCATGTCACTTAGTGTTGTTTTTGTAATGATTTTTTCAAGTCTTCTTACATCTTTAGTGAGAGATTATATACCTGTTAGAGTCAGAATTATTGTCCAACTTGCTATAATCGCCAGCCTTGTGACACTGGTATCAGAGTTTTTACAGGCTTTTAGTTACGAGATGTATAAGGTGCTTGGAGCATTTGTTGGTCTTATCATCACAAACTGTATAATTTTAGGTAGACTCGAAGCCTACGCAATGGGTAATAAACCCTATGACAGTATTTTAGACGCATTGGGAAGTAGTGTCGGTTATGCATGGATAATTTTAACAGTTGCTTTTTTTAGAGAACTATTAGGGTCGGGATCTGTTTTAGGTTATAAGGTTTTTGAGATGATAGGGTGGTCTGGTTTTCCTACAAATGGTTTATTTGTTGACTCAATTGGCGCCTTTATTATTCTTGGTTTATTAATATGGGCTCAGAGATCTAGAAATGGTTACGTTGAAAATTAATTTATAATGGAGTTATTTAATTTGGTTTTAAAAAGTGCCTTCATGGATAATATGGTATTTGCATATTTTTTAGGAATGTGCTCGTTTCTTGCAGTGTCCAAAAAGGTTAGTACGGCTAATGGATTAGGTCTTGCAGTAATTTTTGTCTTAACTTGTACCGCTCCCTTAAATTGGCTCATCCAAAAAAATATTCTAGAGGAAGGTGCATTATCATGGATTAGTCCTGAATTTGCTACAATTGATTTAACATTTCTTCAACTGCTAATGTTTATAGCAGTTATTGCTTCTTTTGTTCAACTAGTTGAAATGATTATAGAAAAATTTTCTCCTGCACTTTACGGTTCTTTAGGTATTTTCTTACCTTTAATTGCTGTTAACTGCTCTATATTAGGTGGATCATTATTCATGGTTCAAAGAGATTTCAATCTTCAGGAGGCTACAGCTTTTGGGTTTGGTAGTGGTTTTGGATTTTACCTAGCTATAATTGCACTAGCAGCAATTAGAGAAAAATTAAAGTATTCTCATGTTCCAAATGGTTTAAAAGGACTTGGTATAACTATGCTCATTACTGGTTTAATGGGCTTGGCATTTAAGACATTTATTGGAATGACATTATAAATTCTATAATTTTAGTTATGAGGAATTTTATCAATAATTTTTTAAGAGGTCTACTTCTCGTTGTCCCCATGGCTGCCGCAATATATGTGGTTTACTATCTCTATAATTTTTTAGATAATTTAATACCGGTTGCTAAAAATATTCCAGGTTTAAGTTTCGTATTAGTTATTCTATTAATAACTATTGCTGGTTCATATGCTAAAAGATACAACACTGGTCTTGTAAATTGGTTTGAAGATTTTATTAAAGACATACCTCTACTTAACCTAATCTATTCTTCAATAAAAGATCTTATGACATCTTTTGTTGGAGAAAAGAAAAAATTTAATAAACCCGTTTTAGTAAAGGTAGAGACAAATTTATTTAAGCCTGGCTTTGTTACTAGTGAGGACCTTAAAAATGTTGGTTTACCAGGTAAGGTTTCAGTTTACCTGCCTCATTCCTACAATTTTAGTGGTAACGTCTTCATCACCGAGAAAAAAAATATAATTCCACTTAAAAACTCATCTTCAGATGTAATGAAGTATATTGTTTCTGGTGGAATATCAGGTAGCATAAAGGCATAACATGAAAAGTATTTCTCCTAAGGAATTAAATAATCTAATTAATTCTAAAAGTAATGATTTTCAACTTATAGATATCAGAGAAGAGTACGAACATGGTATATGTTGTATTGGAGGTGATAAAATAAATATGTATCAGATACCAGATAAAGTTTCTGAAATTTCAAAAGATAAGAAAGTTATAATTTATTGCAGGTCAGGTGCAAGGAGTGCTAACGTAGTTACAGTACTTGAAAAAAATTTTAAATTCCATAATATATATAATTTAGATGGAGGAATTATGAAGTGGAGAGAAGATGTTGACCCAACATTGAATGAATATTGAAAAATGAAAAAGTATATAATAAAGTATGGATTTGAGTTTATTGTTATTTTTCTTGGAATCTTAATATCTCTATATTTTGAACAATCAAGGCAAGATAGGATAGAAAACGAAAGAAAAAATAACTCTATCGCTCAACTGATTAACGTAATTGATAAGGATATTATTCAAATTGATAATTTTATAAAATTACAGCAAATGTCTCTCGAGAGTAGTAATATATTATATGGAAACTTAAGATATGATGAAAAACTATCAGAAGATAGAGTAATGTACAATATATCATCCGTTGGGAGAGCATTGAAATCTTTCTTTCCGCAAGAAGGAATTTTTAATCAATTAATCAGTTCTGATCTTATTAAGAGAATTAACTCCGAGACATTAAAAACAAAGCTATTTAAACTTTATAATGAGGATTTAAGAAGACATGATGTTCATACAAAAGAGTATGATAATTTCTTTTTAGATTTTAATTATAAACTATCAAAAAACTTTTTTCTAGAGCATAACTGGAAATCTGATGCTAACGAAGTGAATCAAGTTGAGGTATTAAAATATAGATTTAATAATGATTTCTATCGAGGAGATGAATTTTTCGGAAGTCTTATTGAGGCAAGAAAAAATATCTCAGCTTATCTAACTGAGTTGAATGAATTAAAAGTAAAGTACTCAGACCTAAAATCACTCTGTGTTGATGAGATAAGCTAGTACATTATAAATTTTATTTAATAGATAAACGATCTAAAATTGATAATCTTTTAAACTTATGAGAATTGCTAGAAATTTTTACAGAGAGGACATTAAAATTTCAATTTTTGATTTTGATTTAAAATATGTCATCAAGTTTGAGTTTAGTGGTCTTGAACAAACCTTTAAGGTTGATAAACTTGAGTTTAAAGACATAACAGAATTAGAAAGTAAATTAGATAATAAATTTTTAAAAGCTGTGAGGAATAGGTTTGATTCAATGAGCGATGATTTAAAATTATTATATTGAAATAAACATTTAAACTTTTTCTTCGTTTCTCATTTTGTGAGAAATATAATTTACATTTTACTTTTATTATCATGTTCAGAAATTGATGATACCTCATTATCCTCAAAATCATTTAAACATCAGGAATTTTTTATAAGATTCAATCCTTTAAATGGTGGTGGTATAATAACTGACAGAAATAGCTGTTTAGGTGTGACAGAGATATTAGGTTGTCCTATTGAGTCAAAAAAATATTTGAAGGGCACATCAATTGAGGTCTGGGCTATGCCCTTCGATGGATATAAATTTGTTGGGTGGTCAGGTAGTTATGATTCAACAAAAAATCCTCTTCTCATAACCGTTGACTCCGAAAAAGAAGTTATAGCTATTTTTTCACAATAGTTTTTATAAATTGTTTAGTAATGTCTAGTGGTATTGCAATAAAATTATTTCTCTTATACTTTAATCTATATCAAGAAAGAGATATTAATTTCTATCAGTCACATGAATTTACTTTTAATGGTTTTACAATGCCATATAAATTTTTAACTCCTCATTTTAAGACTGATGATGATGTACCTTTAATAATATTCCTTCATGGAAGTGGTGAAAGAGGAACAGATAATATTAAACAGCTAACACATGGAGGAAAGTTCTTTTTAGATGCTACTAAAAATAAAAAATTTAATAGTTATGTCATATTTCCACAATGTGATAATAATTATAGATGGTCATCACATAAAATTGATCCCTGGATTGAAGATGATTATTCAAAAAATATTAGTTTGTCTTTGTATGGTGATATGGTTGTGAAGCTAGTTGAAGATCTGATAGAGAATCACAATATTGACAGAAATAGAATTTATATTATGGGACTTTCAATGGGTGGATATGGGACTTTTGATTTTACTTCTAAAAGACCTGATCTATTTGCTGCCGCCGTTCCAATTTGTGGAGGATCTAATCTAGATATTTTACAAAATGCAATAAATATTCCCCACTGGATTTTTCATGGTGATCTTGACCCTGTTGTACCTGTTCAAAGATCAAGAGACGCATTTAATTTTTTAATTAATAAAAAATCTCACCATAAGTACACAGAATTTAAGGATGTATACCACAACTCATGGGAAAATGTTTTTGAGGAAGGAAAGTTCTTAAAATGGTTATTTTCAAAGTCAAAAAATTAATATATCAGCATTAAAATCTCTATAATTATTTAAATTAAGTTTCAAATAATTACTAGTGATTAAAAAGCCATTTATAATTTATCAGTCTTCCGCTGGATCTGGAAAAACCTACACACTAGCTAAAAATTATATAAGATTATCTCTAAAAAGTAAAAACTATTTTAAGAAAATATTGGCAGTTACGTTTACTAATAAGGCAGCTGAAGAAATGAAAATAAGAATATTAGAGATGATAGACTCGATCTCTAACGGGTCAGAAAAAAATCTAATTATAGAGTTTTCAAAATATTATAAAATTTCCCCTGAGGAAATAATATTAAGATCCGAAAACTTAAAATCTAATATTCTACATAATTATTCTTATTTTTTAATCACTACAATTGATACCTTCTTTTATTCTATTATACAATCCTTTACTAGAGATTTAAAATTTAGAGGAAAGTTCAATATTGAAATGGATATTGATATGGTGATTAATGAAGTCGTTAAAAATTTTATATCAAAAATCAAGAAAGGTTCTGAAATCTCAAAATGGTTAATTGATTTTTCAAAGGAAAAAATATATCAAGGAAAGGATTTTATGATTGATATAGAATTAAAGAAGATGACTAAAAATTTATTTAATGAAGATTTCAAATCATTAGAAGATAAATTACCCAGAAAGAATTTTTCAGAGGAAATTAAGCTTTTAAAAAGTGATGTGTTAGATGTCAAAAAAAAATTTGAAAAGAGAGTTTCATCAAAGTCGTCAGAAATATACGAGATAATCTTAAAGAATAATTTTTCATTAAATGATTTTAGTTATGGAAAAAATGGTATTTCTGGATTTATTAAAAATATTGCAGAGGGAAATATAAGATATCCTGGGTCAAGGGTTTTTTCTTGTAGAGATAATATAGATGCATGGGTCACTAAAAATCAAAATAATAGAGATGAAGTTATTTCATTAATTAAAAGTGATTTATTTGATAAATTAGATGATTTAGTAGATATTTTTGAAAAGTATTTCCCAAAGTATAATACATCAATAGATATTTTCAATAACATCTATGCATTTGGAATTTTAGGTGAATTACAAAATTGTCTTAGAGCATACAGAGATGAAAATGAAGTCATATTAATTTCAGATATTTCTGAATTGTTATATCAAATTATTAAAGATGAAAGTATTCCATTCGTTTTTGAGAAAGTTGGTAATAATATTAATCATTTTCTTATAGATGAATTTCAAGATACAAGTCATTTTCAATGGAAAAATTTTAGTTCTTTAATAAAAGAAACTCTTGCCTCAGCAAATGAAAACATAATTGTTGGTGATATAAAACAAAGTATATATAGATGGAGGGGTTCTGATTCCCAAATATTAAATAATGATATTTTTAATGATATCCCATCCGAATTATGTGAGATAAATAAATTAAAAATAAATTGGAGAAGTGGAGACAACATAGTGAGCTTCAATAATGAAGTATTTATTGATATTCATAAATATTTTGATTCTGAAAATATCAAAAATTATTTACAGAGAATTTATAACAAAGACTTATCACAAACCTCAAGGACTGATATGAAAGGAACAGGTTATGTTGAGGTTTATTTTGATGATAGTAAAAACAATAAAGAATCTGCGAGTGAGTATACTATTAATTCAATTAAAAAAATTCAAGAAAGTGGTTTTAAAGCCGGTGACATTGGAATTATTGTTAGAGATAATAATGATGCTAAAGTTATAGCTGAATCTTTGATATTAGAATCTCAAAAATCTGATGAATTTAATTTTAATCATGTTTCCTCTGATGCATTAGATATTAAATCTTCTCCTATTGTAAATTTTCTTATTAGCATATTCAATTATTTCAAGAATACTAAAGACAGATTAGCTATTTCTGAAATTGTTCATTTCTATTATCGATTTATATTATTATCAAAAGATAATTCGCATTATTCTCTACCTAATGATGAAAAAATCAATTTATTACCGAGGGAATTTAAAAATAAAATTTTTCAAATATCACGTCTACCGCTATATGAACTAGTAGAAGAAATTGTAAGAGTTTTTAATCTCAACAACCTTCATGATCAGATTCCTTATCTCCAAGCTTTCATGGATCTTCTTTTGGAATATAAACAAACTAGAGGTTCAAAAATATCTTCTTTTTTAGAGTGGTGGGAAATTAATAAAAATAAAAAATTAAATATTACTGGTAAGTCAGATGCTATTCAACTCATTACTATTCATAAGTCGAAAGGATTGGAGTTTGATCATGTTATTATTCCTTTTTTAAATTGGTCTCTAGATAATGATTCAGGGGGAGGTAAAGAAAAAAATATGTGGGTTAATTTAAATGTTTTTAATAAAAAGTTTGATATGCCATTTCCAATAAAATATAAGTCGTCGAATCCAATAACAATTTATCCTGAATCATATGAGAATGAGAAAAAGAAAGCTTATGAGGATAATATTAATTTGATGTATGTCGCATTTACTAGACCTAAATTAGGTTTATTTATAAGAGCAAATACACCTTCAAAAGATTTAAAAAATGTATCTGATTTACTTTACAAATCCCTAGAAAATAAATTAATTAATAATTTGTATTCTTCTGGAGAAATAAAAGAAAAAGAAAATAAACTAATCTCTAAATCTTACTATTTAAATAGTTTTCCTTCATTCTCTTGGAGAGATAGGATAAAAGTTAAGTTATCATCTGATAGAGGGATTGACTTTAAAAATAACGAGAGAGGAAATAAGTTTCATGATTTAATGTCTTTTATATATAATTTTAATGATATAGATAGTGGAGTTGAAAAAGCATTTAATAAGAACATAATTGCAGAGAAGGAAAAATCTTACTTTATAAAAATTATTCAAAACTTATTAAAAGATAAAGATATAAGGGAGTATTATGATCCAAAACTTAAATCATTTAATGAAATTGAACTTTTGAATGATAATGGTGATGTATATAGATTAGATAGAGTTGTTGAGTTAGATAAAAATTCCGTTGTAGTAATTGATTATAAAACAGGTAGAAATAATGAGCAAGATAAAAATCAAGTTAACTATTATAAGGAGTTATTATCAAAAATTTATAAGGGTGAAGTTTATGGGTTTATAGCATATATTGATCCAATTAAAATAGTCAAAACATAATGGGCAAAAGGTTCTTTTTAGAGGAGGTTGTAGATTATACATTTAAGAAGTATAAAGATTTTAGAAGGTTATCTATTGTTTTTCCTAATAGGAGAGCTGGACTATATTTTCAAAAAGCATTATCTAAAAAAAATGATAGTGCTCTATGGTCGCCCAAGGTTCAGACAATTGAGGAGTTTGTGCAAGAACATATCGATATTAAAATTTCTGATGATTTAGCAGATCAGATAAAGTTAAATTATTTATTGTTTAATGTTTTAGAAAGACACCAAAGCAAAGAATATAAAGCCTCTTTCGATGAGTTTTATTATTGGGGCCAGGTATTAATTAAAGATTTTGATGATGTAGACTTGAGCTTAAAGAACGAAGCTAAAATCTTTAAGCTTATAAAAAATCAAAAAGAAATTGAGCAATCATTTAATTATTTAGAAAAAGAAAATTACGAAAAAATTAAATCTTTTTGGAATAAGTTCTTTCCAAAAATGTCTGTCAACCAAAAGAATTTTAATAATACATGGAAAATTTTATTGGATGTATATAAGGATTATAAAAAGGTTTTAATTAAAAATAAATTATCCTATAAGGGATTAGTTTTTAAAGAATTTTTAAAAAAAATAGATTCAGGAATTATAGACAAAACTCGAAATTATTTGTTTGTAGGTTTTAGTTATTTATCAAATTCAGAAAAAAAAATAATAAAATATTTTATTGACAAACACGGTAGTATGGCATTTTGGGATTTTGACAAATATTATTTTAATGATTTTAAACAAGAAGCTGGAGATTCATTTCGAGATTACAGAGAAGATAAAATTTTAGCATCTACATTTCCTGATATCATACCGAATAATTTTAATTCAATTGACAAGAAATTTGATTGTATTGGTATTGGTTCCCAGATTGGTCAGAGTAAGACATTGGGTAACTTATTATCGAAAAATATTTTATCAAAAAAATTTGATCAAGATAAAGTATTAGTCTTACTGCCTGATGAGAAAATGTTATTGCCGGTTTTAAACTCTATGCCTGATAAGGTGAATAAAATTAATGTTACCATGGGTTTAAACTTGTCTGAAACTCCATTATTTGATTTATTGCAGCTAATAACGAGAATTCATAAGAATTCATCTATTAGAAACCTAATTAAATCATATTATTTTGTTGATATAATTAATTTCATTTTACACCCTTATATATATCAGTTCGATTCAGTTGTATTTGACGACTTTATATCGAGGGTCAGAAAAAATAAGATGATTTATATTGATATCGGTATTTTAATTGAAACCTCTGATATATTTAAAAATATTTTTAATAAAGATTCAATTGTCGAATCATTAAAAAATGTATGTCAAAGTCTATTTGAATTATCTAAGGAGCTAGGAAAATTAGATAGAGAATATATTAAAGCATTTCTTAAAATAATAAATAAAATTGATGAGGTAAAAATAAAAATAGACTCCTTAGATAGCCAGAATAAACTTCTTAATCAAATTTTAAAAACAACAAGAATTCCTTTCTCCGGTGAACCTTTATCAGGTTTACAAATAATGGGAGTTTTAGAGTCTCGAAATCTAGACTTTGATCAAGTATATATTTTGAGTATGAATGAAGGAGATTTTCCAAGAAGTTCATTTAATATTTCATTTATACCCCATAATATTAGAAAAGCATTTGAATTAGAAACTAAAGATTCTATGGATAAAGTATATAGCTATTTATTCTATAGAGTAATTCAAAGAGCTAAAAATATCACTTTTATATATAATACAACTTCCAGTATTTCTTCTAAAGGAGAGAGAAGTAGGTTTATAAAACAATTAGAATCTGAATCAAAATTTAATATCAATAATTATATAATTTCTGATAAATTAGAATTAGCTCAAAAACCAAAAATGTTTATAGACAAAACAGATGAGATGATTGGTTTATTAGAAAATAGATTCTATCACAACGGTTATATTTCTCCATCAGGTGTTAAGGACTATATGGATTGTTCACTCAGGTTTTACTATAAGTATATATCTAATATTAGAGAAACAAATGATTTTACATATGAGATTCAAAAGCCAGATTTTGGAAAAATTACTCATAAGGCGCTAGAGATTTTATATAGTGATATAGTCAAAAAGAATAATAATGGTAATATAAGTAATAATGATTTTTTTGTTTTAAAAAATAGTATATCGGGCGCAATAAATAAAGTAATTAAATCTCATTTTAAACTGAATAAAAAAAATAATATATCCTTAGAAGGAAATAATATTATTTTAACAAAGATTATGGAAGATTATATAATTAGGATAATCTCTTTAGATGAAAAATATGCTCCTTTTCAAATATTTTCATTGGAAGGAGATAAAAATTCAGGTTACATAAAAAAGATTAATATTTCGAAAAAATATTCAATCAATATTTCTGGTATTATAGATAGGATTGACTTAAAAAATAATACATACAGAATAATTGATTATAAAACTGGTGGAGATTCCAAGAAAATAAGGAGATTGGATGATCTTTTCTCAACCAAAAAAAAAGATAGAAATAATGCTGTTTTTCAATTACTTTTTTATTCACTATTATTAAAAAATATAATTAAGGATGATAATCCAATTGTTCCTGGTCTAATGAATATTAGAGAGATAAATAATAAAAATTTCACTGTAAATATTTCTGTTGGAAAAGATAAGGTTGATGTAATAAATGATTATTTAGTTGAATTTGAGATGTTATTATCAGAAAAATTAAGTGAAATTTTTGATAAAAACTTGCCCTTTACCGAAACTGAGGATAAGGATAATTGTAAGTTTTGTGCCTATAAAAAACTTTGTGGAAATTAGACTAGAGTTTTGAGTCAATAGAACTAGCAAGAGTTTCTTTTGGAACTGCACCAACATGTCTATCTACCATTTCTCCATCTTTAAAAACTAATAGAGTGGGGATGCTTCTAACTCCAAATTTTACACTTGATTCTTGATTATTATCAACATCAAGTTTACCTATGACTGCTTTTCCATCATAATCATTTGCAAGTTCTTCTATCATTGGGGCAATCATTCTGCATGGACCACACCATTCTGCCCAAAAATCTACTAAAACAACGCTATTTTTAGATACTATATCATTAAAATTTGAGTCTGTAATTTCTAC
This sequence comes from uncultured Flammeovirgaceae bacterium, assembly GCA_913052485.1. GTDB lineage: Bacteria > Bacteroidota > Bacteroidia > Cytophagales > MED-G16 > MED-G16. Next base: position 163,328 of record CAJXDN010000001.1, read on the forward strand.
TGCTTTTCCCATAATATTTTTTTTCGTAAAATTAATTAAAAAAAATTATTTATTAATTAAATATTCTATTTCTGGACTAACTTCTAACAGATTTATAAGATTATCTTCTAATTTAAATTTTTTGTCCCTTGATATCATGTCCAGAGAAATATTTTTTCCATTATTATTTGAAATAATTGTTATTTTAAGGTGACAATTTCCATTATTTAAATTTTTAAATTTTTTATCAAGATCTTCAACTGTCTCCTTCTTCAGATCATCTAAATTTATTTTTAAATGCAATTCTTTTATCATCTTATCCCTAACTTTTGATAGTAAACTTATATCATCAACTTTATATTCATACTCATCTGAATTATTCCATTTGTTTTTAATTTTTCCTTTTAGGAAAAGGAACCATCCCTCCTCAAAATAGTTTTTAAACTTTACATAGTCATCACTAAAAAAAAGGAAATTATAAGAGTCAGAAAAGTCTTCAATGACAACACTTCCATATGGTTTTCCATTTTTTGATATTCTATGGTCAACATTTGTTACTATCCCTGCAGTATAAATATGTGATTTGCCATTATTATTATTCAAATCTTTAATTTTTCTAAAGTTTGAATTACATAAATTTTTAATTTCAAAAGAATATTTATCTAATGGATGACCTGAAACATAAATTCCTAATAGTTCTTTTTCAATTCTTAACTTTTCAATTTCAGTAAAAGGTTCAATTTCTGGGATTGAGGGTAAAGCCAATGATTTTTCATTGGTATTTTCAAATAAAAATGTCTGTTTAGTTTCTTTCTGTTTTTGTAATTTATTTGAGTGTACTATAATTTTTTCTATGAGGGATGTGTCTTTCTCATTTGAGTAAATATATTGTTTCCTATTTATATCATTTATTTTATCAAATGATCCAGCAAGGGCCAGCGATTCATAAGTTTTTTTCGTAACTGCTCTTGAGCTTGTTCTACATATAAAGTCGTATATATCTTCAAAATTTCCATTTGAATTTCTTTCTTCAATAATGTATGATACTGCTGCATCTCCAGTTCCTTTAATTGCACCTAAACCAAAAAGAATTTCTCCTTCTTCACCAACAACAAAATTATTATCTGATTTATTGATGTCTGGGCCTAAAACTTTGATATTTTGTTTTTTACATTCATCCATAAAATATGACACCTTATCAATATTATTTTGATTATGGGTTAATACTGAGGCCATGTATTCTGATTTATAATTAGCTTTTAAATATGCAGTTTTATAAGCAATTAAGGAGTAACAAGTTGAGTGAGACTTATTAAAAGCGTATGCGGCAAATGATTGCCAATCTGACCATATCTTTTCTAGAATATTATCTTTAATATTATTATTCTTGCCTCCCTTAAAAAATTTAGGTTTTAATAATTCTAATAATTTTGCATCTTTTTTCCCCATAGCCTTTCTAAGCTGATCTGCTTCACCTTTACTAAATCCAGATAATTTTTGTGATAAAAGCATAACCTGTTCTTGGTACACTGTAATACCATATGTTTCAGATAGGTACTCCTCCATTTCTGGTAGATCGTATGCTATTTTTTCTTTCCCATGTTTCCTTGCAACATAATTAGGAATATACTCCATCGGACCAGGCCTATAAAGTGCATTCATAGCAATAAGATCTTCAAATCTGTCTGGCTTTAAAGATTTAAGATGTTTTTGCATCCCATCTGACTCAAATTGAAATGTTCCGTTTGTTTCTCCTCTTTGAAATAACTCAAATGTTTTTTTATCATCTAGTTGAATATTATCAATATCAATTTTTTTACCTGTTCTATTAAAAATATTTTTTATAGCAGTATTTATAATTGATAATGTTTTTAATCCAAGAAAATCCATTTTTAACATTCCCGCTGATTCAATAACACTGTTATCAAATTGTGTAATTAAGAGTTCGGAATCTTTAGATTTAGAGACAGGAATATAATTAGTTAGTTTATCAGGGGTTATGATAATCCCACAAGCGTGAGTTCCAATATTTCTTATTGATCCCTCAATAATCTCTGCCTGTTTCAAAACTTCTGATTCTAATGATTTTTTCTTTCTAATCTCTAGTAATTCGGGAACCTCTTTAAATGACTCAATCAGTGTGACTCCCGGTCTATCTGGAATAAGTTTGGCTAATCTATCTGTATCACTAAGTGGGAGTTCAAGAACTCTTCCAGCATCTCTTATTGCTGATTTAGCTGCCATGCTTCCATAAGTTATTATTTGAGCAACTTGGTCATATCCATATTTATCAATAACATAATTTATTATTTTATCCCTCCCTTCATCATCAAAGTCTATATCAATATCGGGAAGTGAAATTCTATCTGGGTTAAGAAATCTCTCAAAAAGTAAGTTATATTTAATGGGATCTATATCGGTAATTCCAATACAATACGCTACAACAGACCCTGCAGCAGATCCTCTCCCAGGACCAACTGTCACACCTAGATTTTTTGCTTGATTTGTGATGTCTTGAACAATTAAAAAGTATCCTGGATATCCAGTATTTTTAATTGTTTTTAATTCAAAATCGATTCTTTCTTTTAGTTCCTCTGTTATTTTTTCATATTTACTCTTAGCTCCGGCATATGTAATTTTTCTTAGATAATTATTTTGACTTTCTTTAATATCATTTTTCTCATAAAATTCTTCAGGGACTGAAAATTTTGGTAGAACAACATCTCTATCTAAATCAAAATCTTCTATTTTATCCACAATCATTTGAATATTTGAAATTGATTGTGGGATATCTTTGAATAACTCTCTCATTTCTTCCTGAGATTTGAAATAATATTCTTTATTTTGATATCCAAACCTTTTACCTCTCCCTCTACCGATTGGAGTAGATTTAAATTCTCCTTGTTTAATACATAACAATATATCATGTGCTGAGGAATCTTCTTTATTTAAGTAATAAACATCATTACAAGCAACAATTTTAATATTATATTTTTTAGAAAAATCTAGTAATATCTTATTTACATGGTCTTCTTCCTCTAAACCATGACGATTTATTTCGATGTAAAAATCTTCTCCAAAAACATCTAGCCACCATTTTAGTTCCTCTTCTGCAAATTCAATCCCCTTATTTAGAATCAGTTGAGGAATTATACTCAATAAGTTTCCAGATAAAGCAATTACATCTTTTTTATATTTTTTTATTAAGTCTTTATCAATCCTAGGAAATTGTCCATATAAACCCTCGGTATAAGCCAAAGATGATAGGTTTAATAAATTATTATACCCGTTTTTGTTTTTTGCAATTAAAACTTGGTTGTGTCTTACATCTTTCTTTTCTCTTGTAAATTTTGTTTTCTTTCTCTCCTCTGAGATAAAAAACTCTGATCCAATTATTTTCTTTATATTATTTTTTTTAGCGATTTTGCTGAACTTGAATACACCAAACATATTTCCTAAATCTGTAACAGCAATAGCATTCATTCCATATTCTTTAGTTTTTTCTATTATTTTTTCAATACTTGATGTGGCTTGTAGTACAGAATACTGAGAATGGTTATGTAGATGAATAAATTGATTACCGGTTAATATTTCATTTGATAATACCTCTTCTTTCTTCAAATATTTTATTTCTTCTTCTTGAAAGTTTGACTTCGTAAGTTTTGGCCCCTCGTAGCTTATATTATCAGGGGATAAATCTTCATTAGCATATTCCCCTTTTTCTACTAGCTCAAAAAAACATTTTGCAGTTGCATTTACGTCATGAGAGGCATCATGTGCATCAGAAAATTTTTCATTAAATAATACTTCATACATTTCAATTAGTTTCGGCATTTTCAAACCTCCACCAAAACCACCTTTAAGATTGCAGTATTTTTTTGAAATTTGTCCAGTATCTAAATTTATTTTATCATTTAAATTCGTATTATAACCTAATCGAAAATGTTCTGCTCCAATTATTTTTAAATCAAAATTTATATTGTGTCCGATTACATATTTTGAATTTTTTACATCCTCCTCAAATTTTTGAATTATCCCCTCTAGATCATCTCCCTCTTTTAAAGCTTTTTCAGTAGATATTCCATGTACTTTCTCTGAATTATATGGTATGGTAAACCCATCAGGCTTAACTATTAAAGAGTTATTCGAAATTAGTTTTCCTGTCTCATCATTTAGTTGCCAAGCCAACTGAACCAACCTTGGCCAATTATCAGTATCGGAGACATCTGCTTTAAAATTTTTTGGTAATCCAGTTGTCTCAGTATCAAATGTTAAAAACATAAATTATCTATGAATTTCTATTATTTTTTTGTCATTAAAATAATTTTCTGAATATATATCATCTAAATTATATATAGTAAAACTTGAACTAATATTTTTCAACTCTTTGTTAACATTTCCACCTTTAAGTAATATTAACTTTCCTTCCTTATTTAGTAGTCCCTTTGTCCATCTAATTATATTTTGAATAGAAGATACAGATCTACATATTATTATGTCTGCATTTATATTTAAATCTTCAATTCGATTATTTATAGTAGATATATTTTTTACATTTAATTCTTTAATTATCTCGTCAACTGCTAAAATTTTTTTCCTAATTGAATCCACGAGGATAAATTTTTTATTATTAAAATAAATTGCAAGAGGAATTCCAGGCAAACCTCCTCCAGTTCCTAAGTCTATAATTTTATTTTCTTTTTTTACTAGTGCAAACTTTGTAATAGATAATGAATGAATTATATGGTGTAGATAAAAGTTTTCAAAATCCTTTCTAGAAATTAAATTTACTTTTTTATTTTTTTCTTTATATATATCATAAAGTGATTTATATATTTTAAGTTTTTCTGGTGATATCTCCGAGTGGTATCTTTTAAGGAGATCAAAATATTTTGACATTTTAAATTTGAGACTTTTTGTCTTTTAAAATTTCAAATAACAGTTCTCTTGCTCTAAATAATTGGGCTTTAATTGTTCCGAGAGGGGATTTAGTTTTTTCAGCAATTTCATTATAAGACAGCTCTTCAAAATAACGATATTTAATAAGGTTTTCATATTTGTCAGGAAGCTGAGAAACAAATTTTCTAACAAGCATAATTTTTTGTTTATGGATAGCTTCCTCTCCTGGTGTTTTATCCTGATCCTTTACATCTATATCAATATTTTTTCCACTATCATCTTTAAAAGTAGTATTGAGACTTGTAGTTTTTAATTTTTTCTTTCTAATAAAGTCAATAGTATTGTTAGTTGCAATTCTAAATAGCCAAGTTGAAAATGTATAATCTTTTTTAAATTTATCTAGTTTGTTAAAAGCTTTTGAAAATGCTTCTATAGTAAGATCTTCTGCATCATCTGGATCTTTTATCATTTTTAAAATTGTGAAATAAATAGAATTTTTATAATTAGCCATTAATTCAGCAAAAGCACTCTGATCATTGAATTCAATAGCTGCATCAATTAACTCAAAGTCTCTTAACGCTTTTTTAGAAAATTTTCTTTTTTTATCCATTAATGGGTTTAATATTGAATATTATTTAGTTTGGTATAATATGTTCTTCAAATTAACACATAGATCTTCAAAATCAAACGCTAGAGTTGGTAAAGTTTTTACAGATAGAGGTGAAATTAATACCCCAATTTTTATGCCAGTTGGTACATTAGGTACAGTAAAGGGTGTTTTTAATCATGATTTAATAGATAAAATTAATGCAGAAATAATATTATCTAATAATTATCATTTGTATCTGAGACCAGGTATTGATACAATTAAGAAGGGTGGGGGTTTACATAAATTCATAAACTGGGATAAGCCAATTTTGACAGATTCTGGTGGATATCAGGTTTTTTCATTAACTAATAATGTTAAAATTAAAGAGGAGGGTGTTTATTTTTCATCTCATATTGATGGTTCAAAGCATTTGTTTACCCCTGAGTCAGTTATAAGTTATCAAAATAAAATTGGATCAGATATTATGATGGTTATAGATGAATGCCTGCCATATCCATGTGAGTATAGATACGCAAAAAAATCTCTAGATCTTACTCATCGCTGGTTAGACAGATCCATTTCTGAGTTTAATAAAATTAATAATCTATATGGCTCAGATCAATATTTATTTCCTATAGTTCAAGGGAGTACATTTAGAGATTTAAGAATTAAGTCTGCTGATTATATTAGTGAAAAACAAATGGTTGGAAATGCTATCGGTGGCTTATCTGTTGGAGAACCCAAAGAAATAATTTATGAAAATGTTGATACTGTCTGTTCTATTTTACCTTCAGATAAACCTAGATATTTAATGGGAGTTGGTACTCCTGATAATATTTTAGAATGTATCTCTCTGGGAGTTGATATGTTTGATTGTGTTATGCCGACAAGAAATGGAAGAAATGGAATGATATTTACTTCTGAGGGAACATTAAATATTAAGAATAAAAAATGGAAAAATGATTTTTCACCAATTGATTCAAAATTAAAATATTATAGTTCTGAGTACTCAAAAGCATACCTTAGACATCTAATTATTAATAAAGAAATTTTAGGTTCACAGATAGCAAGTTTTCATAATCTTCAATTTTATTTGTGGCTTGTTAATGAAGCAAGAGATAATATAATTAACAATACATTTGAACAATGGAAAGATAAAATTTTACCCAAACTTAATGCTAAACTTTAATTTGAATATTATAAATAAATACATACTTAAAAAATTCTTAAAGACCTTTCTTTTTGTAGTTGGGATCATGGTTCTTGTAGTTGTAGTAATAGATTTTACTGAAAAAAATAATAAATTCATTCAAAATAATATTACTAAGGGTGAGATATTAAATTATTATTTTGCGTTTATTCCTTACATTATATCACTTGTAACTCCTATAACAGCATTTATAGCTACTGTATATGTAACTGCTCAGCTGACAATGAGGACTGAAATCATAGCAATTTTATCATCTGGGAAAAGTTTTTTATCGATAATAAATTCATTCTTCCTTGGCTCAGTAATAATTGCAATTGTAAGTTTTGCTTTAAATGGATGGATTATTCCACATTTGAACAAAGAAAGAGTTGCTTTCGAAGTTATGTATATTAAAAGTCCATTTTATTTTTCAGATAAAAATGTTCATTTTAAAGTTGAGGAGAATTCCTATTTATATCTTGAGAGATATGATAATAATATGGAAATTGGTTATAATGTAACGCTTGAAAAATTTGAAGAGAATACGTTGAAAAGTAAGCTATTTGCACGACAAATAATTTGGGATAGGGAAACTGACAAATGGAAATTGAAATCTTGGAAATCTAGAGAATTAAAATCAAATATGGAAGTTATAACCCATGGCTTAGAGTTAGATACGGCCCTCTTGGTCAATCCATCAGATTTTGATAATAATTATCGATTAAGTGAAACATTTACTATGAACGAATTAAATGATTTTATTAAGCTTCAAAATTTAAGGGGTGCAGATGATATTGACATCTATAAAATTGAAAAATATATTAGGTTTGCACAGCCATTTACTGTAATATTATTAGTAATTCTTGGAGTAATTATTGCTTCTAAAAAGTCAAGACAGGGAACTGGTTACCTAATTGTCTTAGGTTTTAGTTTTGCTTTTGCTTTCATTATATTTTTTGTTATGTCTAGAGCATTTGCTGAAAATGGGAGTCTCAGTCCGATATTGGCTATATGGTTACCCAACTTACTATTTGGATTGGTAACTATTTATATGTATAAAATAATGCCTAAATAAAGATATTTAAAAGTAAATAAGCTCAATCTGATTTTTAAAAATATCAACAACTTGATCTCCATTATCCAAACCTCTTAAAATAGATTCAAATTCATCAGTTTCCTGATACCTAATCATAAGGGCAATATCTAGTATCTCTAAAATCTGGTTCACAGCTTCTTCTTTGCTGATTGACTTGGTTTTAATTTTGCCTTTGTAGAATCTAGGAGATATAACTTTTTTTAGAGCAAAATATATTGGTTGTTTCTCAATCTTTATGAGTGGGGTACTTCTTGTAGCAGTTGGGGGATCTTCCCATTTGTAGGCTAGGTCAACAAGTTTAACTTTCCTCGCAACTTTGTCTCCAAGAAAGTGTGACTTGATATATTGATAATCTTTCAAAATAGATTCATCTAAACTTGAGGATAGATAATCAAATTCAAATTTTTGAGAATAACTTGTTAGTGATATAAAAGCTAAAACAACAACTAAAATGATTTTTTTCATAAAAGCAAAAATAATTTAATAATGAGTTATATCCATAAAAAATTATAATTTTTTTACAAAAATCATAATCTAGCTTTGTATTTTAATTTGAAAAAAATCTTTAAAAGTTTATAAAACTTTAATCAAATTTAACTCTTAATTAGTTCGAGGGAGGGTAATGAACCATTAGCGATATACTCTAATAATGCCCCTCCACCTGTTGATATAAACGAAATATTTTTTTCTTTGTTATTAATTTTTACTGAAGCTACTGAATCACCCCCTCCAACTAGTGAGAAAGTACCTTTATGTGTTGAGGAGGCAACCATATCACAGATATTAAATGTTCCTGCAGAAAACTTATCAATTTCAAATACTCCCATTGGACCATTCCAAATAATTTTTTTTGATTTTAAAATTATTTTTTCAAATAATATAACAGTTTTATTTCCTATATCATAACAGGAGTAATTACTAGGAATACTTTTTACATCAAATACCTCAGTCACATTATCATACAATGACTTAGCACAAATGAAATCTACTGGCAGATGTATTTTCACATTTTTTTTTCTTGCATTTTCTTGTAATTGTAACGCTATATCTAATTTGTCTTCTTCAAATAAAGATTTTCCGACGCATACACCATTAGCTTTCAAAAAAGTATTAGCCATAGCTCCTCCAATTATAATGTTGTCTACTAGATCAATTAATCTTTTAATTACATTTATCTTGTCAGATACCTTTGACCCTCCCAAGATTGCAGTAAATGGTTTTTTATTATCATATAGTACTTTTTCAATATTTTTTATCTCTTCTTCTACAAGATCTCCAATACAGTATTTATTAATGTATTTTATTATTCCGTAAGTAGACGAATGCTTTCTATGACAAGTACCAAAAGCATTGTTTACATATATATCTCCCATTGATGCTAAATTTTTAGAAAAATATTTATCATTTTCCTTTTCCTCAGAATAAAATCTCAAATTTTCTAATAGGACAATATTACTATCGTGAAGATAATTCTCAATATTAAATTCTTTATTGAAGAAATCTTTTACTAATGGAATTTCTTGATTAAAAATTTTAGAGAAGTACTTTAATATATGAACTAGTGAAAATTTTTTTTCAAAACCTAACCCCCTTGGTCTTCCTAGATGACTCATTACTACGCATTTACCTCCATTTTTTATGATATATCTTATAGTTTTAACTCCAAGGTCAATTCTTGTTGTATCAGTGATGTTTGATTTGTCATCAAGAGGAACATTAAAGTCAACTCTAACTAGGGCAATTTTATTTTTAAAATCGAAATTTTTTAAGGTATTCATTCTTTTTCAGATGATTTATTTAATCTATTATTCATAGTTTTTCCCATCATTTTATCGATAAAAAAGGAAGTTATAATTATATCTATACTCTTCATATTATCAAATTTATATAGAGAAGAATAAAGATTTCTACTTGCCTCATTTAAGGATGATTTTTTTGATAAAATAATTTGATTCTCCTCACTTATATAATCATAGTATCTATCATAACATAATATACCAATTCTTTTATCCTTAAATTTATGATATAGAGTTTCTATATCACCAACATAAAGTTTTTTATCAGGGGCATAATGATTTATAAATGACCCTGGATAAACTTCTGAATCAGAATAAATTTTTATTTCTCCAATACATTGCATTATATCCTCATAAATTAAGCTACCTAATCTGTATATAATAGTCTTATCTTTCTTAAATCCAATTATTGTTGATTCGATACCTAATTCACAGTTGCCCCCATCTAATATATAATTTATACCTGAATTAAAATTATTAAGGATATGATCAGTTTTTGTTGGTGATATATACCCAAACTTATTTGCACTTGGTGCTGCTATAGGGTATTCAAGATTCATTAGTAAATCTAATGTTATCTTTTTTTTTGGAATTCTAAATCCCACGGTGCTAAGGTTAGCAGTTGTTATGTCGGGAATAATATTCTCTTTCTCAAAAATTAGAGTTAATGGACCAGGCCAAAATTCTTCAGCCAATTTATATGCTGTTTTAGGAATATTTTTTACATACTTTTCCACTTGATCTATTGAGTAAGTATGACATATTAAAGGATCATTATTAGGTCTATTTTTAAGTGTGAATATTTTCTCAATGGTTTTAGAATTTAAAGCATTCCCACCTAACCCGTAAACTGTCTCTGTTGGTATAGCAACCAGTCCACCATCATCAAGTTGTATTTTTGCATATTTGATATCAGATCCTATTTTTATCATTTTTTATATAAAAGTGAGCTATCACCATAGCTCAAAAATCTATAGTTATTATCAAGAGCGAAATTATAAACTTTTCTCCAATCCTCACCGATAAAAGCAGCTATTAAAAGTATTAATGTTGATTTTGGATAATGGAAATTAGTTATTAGCTGATCACATAATTTGAACTCATACCCTGGTATTATGAATAAACTTGATTTAAAATTTATTTTTTCTATGTTACTATTTTTCATGAATTCAAGTATGATTTTACATACTTCCCTCCTATTAAAATATTTTTCATCATTCTGGTAAGGATATTGTTCAATAAAATCAATGCTTTCCCCACTTGAAATTTTTACTGCTAAATAATATATAGACTCTAAAGTTCTCAAGCTTGTTGTTCCAACCGCAATTATATTTTTAGAGTTTTCAATACTTAAAATATTTTGTTTAGTTATAGATATAGACTCTGAGTGCATTTTATGATCTATTATATTTTTCTCTCTAATTGGTTTAAATGTTCCGATTCCGACATGAAGAGTTATATTTTCTATTAAATGGCTCTTCTTTAATTTATCAATTAATTTTTCAGAAAAGTGCAAACCAGCAGTGGGGGAAGCTATGGAGCCATTTACTTTCGAGTATACAGTTTGATAGTCATTATAATCATTATCAATTACATCTCTTTTGATGTAGGGAGGTAATGGGATTATTCCAAAAATTTCTAATATTTCATCCCAGCTTCTCTTACTATTCCATCTAAAAAAAATTTTATTTTCTTTTTTTAGTGCCTCTAATTTTATGTTTTTTCTTGTTTGAGTTAAAATTTCTTCATTTTTCCATTTATTTCTATTGCCAATTAAACCTTCAATTTCAACATTATTTATATCTGATTTCTTAAAGTTTTTTGTTTTTATTACTAAAATTTCAATTTTGTTTTTATTTGAATTGATAAAATAGAATCTACTATTTATCACTCTTGTATTATTTAAAAAAATTGTTGAGTTATCAGGTATGTAGCTATCTAGATTAAGAAAATTAGAATTAAAAATTTTATCATTTTGATAAATTAATAATTTTGATTCATCTCTTTTCCCACGAGGATATTCAGAAATATATCTTTTGTTTAATTTATAATCAAAATCATTCAAATTAAGATTATTATCCACTATATCATCGGTTATGGTCTAAGTTTTCTAACTGCTGATCCCGTCCTCCAAATTTCAGAGTCTTTTAGTTCATCCAGTTCCTTATTTAATCCGTCTCTATAATTAGATTTTTTGTTAGCTTTTATTGTGATTCGTGCTTCTTCTCCGGACTCAACTGATTCATATAATTCTTCAAAGACAGGATATACAGCATCTCTAAATTTTTTCCACCAATCTAATGCTCCTCTTTGTGCAGTTGTTGAGCAATTAGCATACATCCAATCCATACCATTCTCTGCAACTAATGGGTATAGAGATTGTGTTGCTTCCTCAACTGTCTCATTAAATGCTTCAGATGGAGAGTGACCTTTTTTCCTCAATATTGCATATTGTGCTGAGAATAAACCTTGTATAGCACCCATGAGAGTGCCTCTCTCACCAGTTAAGTCACTATAAACTTCTTTTTTAAATGTTGTTTCAAACAGATAACCGGATCCAACACCAATCCCAAGAGCAATTACCCTATTTCTTGCATTTCCTGTATGGTCTTGGTGAATAGCAAAACTGGAATTTAAACCGTTTCCCTCTACAAATAATCTTCTTAGACTTGTTCCAGAACCTTTTGGAGCTACTAATATAACATCAATATTTTTTGGTGGTATTATATTGGTTTGATCTTTGTAAGTAATTCCGAAACCATGTGAAAAATATAATGCTTTATTCTCTGTAAGGTGTTTTTTCACTGTTTCCCACATCTCTATTTGTCCTGCATCAGATAAGAGGTACTGAATTATAGTACCTTTTTTACATGCTTCCTCTATTTCAAATAAGTCTTTTCCTTCTACCCAACCATCATCGATTGCCTTGTCCCAAGATTTAGAATTTTTTCTTTGTCCAATTATAACATTGAAACCATTATCTTTTAGATTTAGTGATTGACCTGGACCTTGGACTCCGTATCCAATTATTGCAATTGTTTCATCTTTTAAAATCTCAAGTGCCTTAACCAGAGGAAATTCATCCCTAGTTACTACCTCCTCTAGGGTACCTCCAAAATTTATTTTTGCCATATTATTAAATATTTAATTTATTTGATTTTGTTTTTTCTAATGTCCTTAAAAAATTAATTGTTTTTCTTTTTTTCTTTGAAAGAGCTACTCTTCCTGACCTAGCAAATTCTAAAATTTCACCGAATTTTTTAAGTTCATCATAAAGTTTTTGGGTTCCTGCTTTTGTACCTGTTTTTTGAATAATAGTATGGTCTTTTTCTATTTTTAAAATTTTTGCTCCATATTTTCTAATAATAATTTTTTCAACAAGATCGCCTTTTAAAAAAATTTTAGTAGATAATTTATACAAAGCTATTTCTTGATAGTATATTTCATCTTCCTCATAAAGAAATGCTCCCAATACATCAATCAGTTTATTTATATGATTAACAACTTTTATAATTTTTTCTTTTGTAGAACTAACAACAATAGTAAATCTACTTACACCTTTCACTTCTGTTGTAGAAACATTTAAACTATCAATATTTATTTTTCTTCTATTGAGAATGATAGTTATAGAATTTAATAATCCTGCTTTATCTTCAGTTAGTACAGATAGTGTGTATTCTTTAACTTTTTTATCTGGATCTTTTATCTGATATAGTCCTTTCTTTTTCATTCTAGTCTGATATTAGATACTGATTCACCTGATGGCACCATGGGAAAGACGTTTTCTTCTTTTTCAACTACTACATTTAATAAATAAGAACCATCGTAATTTATAAATTCTTTTAAACATTTATCAAGATCATTTTTATTTTCAACTTTATTATTTTTTATACCATAACCATCAGCTATAATATTAAAATTAGGATTTTTCATTTCAGTAAACGAGTATCTATTATCGAAAAATAGTTCTTGCCATTGTCGAACCATACCTAAAAAGTTATTATTTAGTATTAAGATTTTAACTTTTATATTGTACTGCGATATGGTAGCAAGTTCTTGAATTGTCATCTGGATTCCTCCATCACCGATTATAGCTATAACTTCTCTTTTCGGTTGGCCTATTTTTGCTCCAAGTGATGCAGGTAATGCAAAACCCATTGTACCCAGTCCTCCAGATGTTATATTACTATTACTCTCACTAAATTTGTAATATCTTGAAGTAACCATCTGATTCTGTCCGACATCAGTAACTACGATAGACTTTCCTTTTGTTAAATTTGAAATTCTATTTATTACGTCAGCCATTAATATTTTATCTTCAACTACATTAATTTCTTTATCTATAATCTTTTCATATTCGACTTTATCACATGTACGAAATTCATTTATCCAATTTTCATGGTGATTTTTTTTAAGGTGAGGTATTAAATTTAATATTGCTTCCTTTGCATCTGCATTAATAGCTACATCTGTTTTTATTATTTTATCAATTTCAGATGGATCAATTTCAATATGGATAACTTTAGCATTTATTCCATATTTCGTTGTATCTCCTGTTACCCTATCATCAAATCTCATACCGATCGCAATTAATAAATCAGCTTCATTGGTTTTGAGATTTGGTCCATAGTTACCGTGCATTCCAAGGTAGCCAACATAATTTTTATGGTGACAACTTATTGCCGAAAGGCCCAGTAGAGTAGATGCTACCGGTATACCTGTTTTTTCAGATAATTGTAGTAATTCATTTTCAGCTTTAGATAATAAAATACCCTGACCAACTAAAATTAGAGGTTTTTTTGAATTATTAATAATTTTTGCTGCTTCCTTAATTTTAGTTTTTTTAATTATTGGGTATGGATGATAGCTTCTTATTTTATCACATTTTTTATAATTAAAACTAACATTTGAAAATTGAGCGTCTTTAGTTATGTCAATTAGAACAGGCCCCGGTCTCCCTGATTTTGCAATATAAAAAGCTCTCGAGATAATATCCGCAATTTCATTCGCATTTGTTATTTGATAATTCCACTTTGTTACAGGCATTGATATTCCAATTACATCCGATTCTTGGAATGCATCCGTTCCTAGAAGTTGAGATGGAACCTGACCGGTAATACATACAAGGGGAGTAGAGTCAATTTGAGCATCTGCAATGCCAGTGATTAAATTAGTTGCACCAGGCCCTGATGTAGCAAAACATACGCCTACTTTTCCTGAAACTCGAGAGTATCCTTGTGCCGCATGAATTGCACCTTGTTCATGTCTTGTAAGTATATGTTTAATTTTATCCAGATAGGAATATAAAGAATCGTAAATTGGCATTATTGCACCTCCAGGATATCCAAAAATTGTATTGACGTCTTCCTCAATTAATGATTTAATTAATGCTTCAGATCCTGTTATTTCTTTCATGATTTAATCTGTGATGCACCCTTTGGATGCTGATGAGACAGAGTTTATATATTTTTTCACAACTCCTTTATAATTATTTTCTTGTTGTAATTTTATTTTTTTTATTCTTATATCAAACTCTTTCTTGTCAATTTTGAGATCGATTTTATTGTTTAAAGCATCTATTATGATCTTATCTCCATTTTTAATAATATTAATGGGCCCCCCATCGTATGCTTCTGGGGAGATATGTCCGACTACAAAGCCATGTGATCCACCTGAAAACCTTCCATCAGTTATCAGAGCAACATCTTTTCCTAAACCTGATCCAATCACTGCACTTGTAGGTTTTAACATTTCGGGCATGCCTGGACCACCCTTTGGTCCAGAATTTTTAATAACAATAACATCTCCTTTTTCAACTTCATTTTCAATTCCTTTTATTGCCTCAAATTCATTATTGTATACTTTAGCTACTCCCTCAAATACTTCTCCCTCCTTACCTGTTATCTTAGCTACCGCTCCTTCAGGTGCTATATTTCCATAAAGAACCTGAATATGTCCTGTTTTTTTTATTGGATAATTAAAGGGTTTAATTATTTTTTTATCAACTGAAATATTTACTCCCTCAAGATTTTCTTTAATAGTTTTACCTGTTACTGTCAGACAGTCACCGTGAAGATATCCATTCTCTAACATATATTTCATAAGAACAGGCGTACCTCCCATTTTATGAAGATCTTCCATCAGAAAGTCACCACTTGGTTTAAGATTTGATATAAATGGTGTTTTGTCACTGAATTTTTGAAAATCATTTAAACTTACATCTACTCCGACAGAATTTGCCATTGCGATGATATGTAAAACAGCATTTGTAGATCCCCCTAGAGCCATTATAATTGATAGAGAATTTTCAAAAGCTTTTCTAGTCATTATATCTTTTGGTTTTATATCTTCTTTTAAAAGTTTGTACATATATTTTTTAATATTTTTTGTCTCTAAATTTTTTTCATGACTTTCTGCCGGGTTTGATGAGCTGTATGGTAGGCTCATACCGAGAGCCTCTATCGCCGATGACATTGTGTTTGCTGTGTACATTCCTCCACAAGCCCCAGGTCCTGGTATACTATTTTTTATAATGCCTTTATAGTCTTTTTCGCTAATTTCTCCCTTTATCTTTTTACCGTAAGCCTCAAAAGCTGAAACAATATTTAAACTTTGATTTTTATATTTTCCCGATTTAATAGTTCCACCATAAACTAAAATTGATGGTCTATTTAGTCTACCCATTGCAATTATAGCACCTGGCATATTTTTATCGCATCCAACTACAGAAATTAATCCATCATAAAATTGTGCATTAACTATAGTCTCTATTGAGTCAGCAATAACTTCTCTTGAAATTAGAGAGTATGTCATACCAGAGGTGCCGTTTGTAATTCCGTCGCTAACCCCGATTGTATTAAATATTAATCCAATCATTTTATCTGAAGATACATTGTCTTTTATTTGTTTTGCAAGCTTATTGAGATGCATATTACATGGATTTCCTTCAAATCCAGTACTTGCAATTCCTACTTGGGCTTTATTTAAATCTCCTTCTTTAAGCCCAATGCCATATAACATAGCTTGAGCTGCAGGTAGTGACTCATCCTGTGTTATATTTTTACTGTATTTATTTAATTTCATAACAAAAAAATCCATTCTTTTAAGAATGGAATTAAGAAATTTTTTTTAAATAACTATATTAGTTAATTATAAAAATAGTTATTAATGTTTTTATATTAAAAGTAATGATAACAAATGATGCTGTAATTTTTGGTTTTTTAATAACTATTCTTGGTATAGTTTTTTATACTTCTAATTTAAATTCTAAATTTTGGAAAAGTTTTTATACTGTTTTTCCAGTTATCCTTGTTTGCTACTTTTTTCCTTCTTTTCTTAATTCAACAGGTATAATTGATTCCTCTGAATCAAGCTTATATTTTGTTGCATCAAGATATCTTCTCCCATGTTCTCTTGTATTACTGACACTTAGTGTTGATTTAAGAGAGATATTAAAATTAGGACCAAAAGCATTAATAATGTTTTTGACTGGAACTGTTGGAATATTATTTGGAGGGCCATTTGCATTGTTAATAATTATAAATTTTTTTCCTGACCTTATAAATTTTGATTTCTCAGAATTAGGTAGAGGAATGACAACTATTGCCGGTAGTTGGATAGGTGGGGGAGCTAATCAAGCAGCAATGATGGAAGTTTTTGAGGTTGATTCTGAATTGTTTTCAAAAATGGTAGCTGTAGATATTATTTGTGCAAATGTTTTGCTAGCATTTCTATTAGTTGGTGTCAATAAGAGCAAAAAAATAGATAAAAAATTAAGCGCAGATAGTTCTGCTATTGAGGATATAAAAAAAAGGATTGAAAATTACAACCAAAGTATAACCAAGATTCCAGAGTTAAAGGATCTTATATTTATTTTATCAATAGGTTTTGGGGTTACTGGATTTTCTCATTTACTTTCAGATATAACTTCTGAAGTTATATTAATAAATTTTTCATATTTAGAAAAGTATAGTCTTACTTCAAATTTTTTCTGGTTAGTTATTTTCTCAACATCTATAGGTGTAGCCTTATCTTTTACCAGATTGAGGAAGCTTGAAGGGTCAGGGTCATCAAAAATTGGGGGTATATTCATCTATGTTCTTGTTCTTACAATTGGTTTGAAAATGGATCTATTAGCAATTTTTCAAAACCCTGGATTATTTCTTCTTGGTTTTATCTGGATCAGCTTCCATGTAGTCCTATTAATTGTTGTTGCAAAATTGATAAAGGCTCCATTCTTTTTTGTTGCTGTTGGGAGTCAGGCTAATGTTGGTGGTGCTGCTTCAGCACCTGTGGTCGCTGCTGCTTTTCATCCATCTCTAGCTGCAGTTGGAGTACTTCTTGCAGTTTTAGGATATGCCGTAGGTACATACGCTGCCTATGTATGTGGATTAATTATGCAAAATTTAGTTTAATTTAGGTTTAAGTTCACCTCTTAAAAATAAGTTATATTCATCACATGTTAGATATCCCTTATTATCACTAAATGGACAAGTTTTATATATTTTTTGGACCTCGGTTTCTATAATCATTACAGAACTCCCATCACATATTGGACATATCTTCCTATCTTCTCTACAACTGACATAATTATATGAAAATAGTTCGATATATACGTTTTCTAAATCCCTCTCTGATTCTAATAATAATTTAGTATTTGAAAGCTCAAGAAATTTAATAGTTTCATCAGAAAAAATTCCTGCTTCTCCTTTTAATTCAAGATACTTATTTAACCAATTTACAGACTGATTATATTGTTTTAGAAAATATGAATTTTTACCAAACAGAAAGGTGATTTCAGAGTTTATTTTATTTTCATCTAAAATTATTTTTTTTAGTATTGAATCGGCCTCTTCATATTCTCTGTCAAGGATTAATTCTTCAATATATTTTATGTTCTGAGCATTACATATTGTTGTAAATATTAAAAAAAATATTAATAATTTTTTCAAGGAAATTTATTTTGAGTAATTAATTACTCCTTTTCTTTTAAATACTTGTGCATTGAAATTTTTTCTAATATAACTAGATAATTTATATTGATTTGAAAGGATTCTATTTTCACCTAAATTAAAAACTGTAACTGAAAGTATCATCTTAAGAATAGAAATATTATTAATTAACTTCTCTGTTTCATCAGCAAAAAATGATCTCCATCTATCTCTGTAATGATCTTCATGACTACTACCATCCCAAAGAAACCTTAATTGTGTCTCGCCGTGATTGAATCTATATATTGCAGATAATTTCCGATAGAAAAAATTTAGATTTTTAAAATCTTTAATTTTATTTTTCCTTAAATATTTTGATATAGAGTCGTTGAGCTTAAGAGAGTTTGATTTTTGCTCATATAAATTAACAGATTTCCTTATTAAATTTATCAAAAATTCTTTGCGACATTCGTTCTGAACGTTTTTTAAGATATAATTTTTATCATTTTGAAATTGCTTTTCTGCCATACTCAAATTTATGAAAAAAATTATTAAATTAGCGATGTTAAAATACTTGAATTATATATTGTGTTTTACATTTTATAGATGTTAGAACTACTTAATACTAATTAGGTATTTTTATTACTATTAATTATAACTTTTTACTTTAAATATGAAAAACAATTACAAAATTTTATTACAAATTTTTGTAGTTTCCTTGTTTTCTTTCGCTTCATATTCACAATCACTTATTTCTGGGGTAGTTGTAGATGGTTCATCAAATGAACCTTTAATTGGAGCTAATGTATCTATAAAGGGAACTACTGATGGAACTTTCAGTGGTTTGGATGGTTCCTTTTCTTTTGCTGGATCCGGTGAAGTTGTTCTAATATCTTTCATTGGTTATGAAGATTTAGAACTAAATAATTCTGGTGATCTGGGAATGATTAAAATGACCTCATTAAATACTACACTTGATGAAGTTAGAGTAACTGCAGATTATGGTGTCGATAGAGTAACACCTGCTACTTATTCTAACATTTCTACACAGTATGTCGAGGAATATGCAGGTACCCAAGAAGTACCTGAATTATTGAAGATGACTCCTGGTGTTTACACTACAAAAGAAGGTGGCGGAGTCGGAGATTCGAGAGTATATATTAGAGGTTTTGCACAGGAAAATATAACTGTTATGATTAATGGTGTTCCAGTAAATGATATGGAAAATGGTAAAGTATATTGGTCCAATTGGAATGGTCTAGGTGATGTTACATCTGCAATGCAGGTTGTAAGAGGTTTAGGTGCTTCAAAATTAGCTATTGGTTCAATAGGTGGTACAATCAATATAGTTACAAAGTCAATAGATTCTAAAAAAGGTGGATCTTATTTACAGCAAGTATCTGATTATGGTCAGTTTAAGGAAACAATTTCATATAATACAGGAAGAACTAAAAATGACTGGGCTGTATCATTATTATATTCAAGGACTGATGGTAAAGGATATGTTGATGGTAGTTATGTAAATGCTAATACATATTTTGTTTCTGTTTCGAAGGAATTTAATGAAAATAATTCCTTAGTACTTACAGCTGTTGGTGCTCCACAGAAACATGGGCAGAGAGACCAATATCTTACTCCTGATGAGGTAGATCAGTATGGACACCAGTATAACAGAGACTGGGGATATCTTAATGGTGAGGAGTTAAATGGTAGAAATAATTTTTATCATAAACCTCATATTGTGTTAAATCATTACTATAATATTAACGAAAACACTTCATTGAATACATCTCTATATGCTTCATATGGTAAAGGTGGTGGTTCCGGTCCTCTTGGATCTTATGGTAGATATTATGGTAACCAAGATAGAACTGATGACGGACTAATTAACTGGGATGCAGTTGTTGCTGATAACGTAGCTAATGATGGTGGTTCACCAAAATATGGTTTGGCTACTACAGCAGGTTCTTCTCTTATTCTAAGAAACTCAGTAAATAACCATAGGTGGTATGGTGTACTTACTAACTTAGAGCACGAATTTAATGATAACCTCTCTTTGACTGTCGGTTTAGATGCAAGAACCTATACCGGTGAACATTTCAGAGAAGTTAGAAATCTTCTAGGTGGTTCTCATTGGGTTGAACAATACAAGTATACCGTAGATTACAGTAGAAATTCGGAGAAATCTTCTTATGGTGATGGTGGTATTAGAGATCATTTAAAGTATGTTAATGAAAATTCAACTTCTTTATTTTTTAATAAAACACCTGTAAATCAAAGAATTGCTTTTGATAATGATGGTATTCACAGGTATGCTGGTTTACATGGTCAATTGGAATATGCAAATGATCAGGTATCAGCTTTTGTAGGTGGTTCTGTTTCGAGGACACAATATGTTAGAGTTGATAGAATGAATTACGCTGGAGTTGAAAATGGAGGACAAGATCCAACATCTCAAAAAGTTAATATTACGGGACATAACCTAAAAGCAGGTTTTAATTTTAACTTTTCAGATCAGAGTAATTTTTATATAAATGCTGGTACTTTCTCTAGAGCACCATTTTTGAATTTTGTATTTACAAATTATCAGAATGTAGTTGTTGATCCTTTAGAGAATGAAAAAGCTAAATCATTAGAATTAGGTTACGGTTTTAAATCACGTAATTTCTCAATGAAGCTAAATGGTTATATAACCAAGTGGGAGGACAAAGGTTTACTTTCTCCTAGGGTAACTATTAATGGTGTTGCTACTAGGTCAGCAATTAGAGGCCAAGATGCTTTACATAAAGGTATCGAATTAGAGTGGAACACCAAATTTACTCCAAAGCTAGATTTAGGTGGTATAATTTCTTTAGGTGATTGGAAATGGGCAAACGATGTTCAAGGTGAGATTAGAAGTGATGGAGACTTAGAGATAATTAATGTTGATATCTACTCAAATAATTTATACGTTGGTAATCATCCACAGAATCAGATAGGTTTCAAAGGAAGATACCAAATTAATAAGGTTTTAGATATTGGAGGTCAATATCTTTACAATGCAAAATTATATTCTGACTACGATGTCTCTGATAGAGATAACATTAACCAAAGAAATGTTCAACCATTTCAAATGGAAAACTACGGTGTTTTAGATATGAGAGTTGGTGCTAAATTTAACTTAGGTAGTTTAGGTGCTTATGCTCAAGTTCAGGCATATAATTTATTGGATAAAATTTATTGGGCTAGAGGTGTTGAAAGCTCTGGATCTCTTGGTGAAGGATTTCCGAGTTATGGTAGAACTTTAAACTTTTCTCTAAAGTTAAACTTCTAATTTTATCTTAGTTTTTTAAAAGGTCATCATATTGATGACCTTTTTTTTTATTTTCACGTATATAATCTAAATTTATAATATGAATAAAACATATAATTTCTTCTTATTTATACTATTAATATCTATTTCATGTAATAGCGTTGATCCAGAATCTGAAATACAGGACCCTCTTGATATACAGGCAGACCTACTAAATGGCACATGGATATTAAAGGATGAGTCGTCAGCTGTGAAAGATGGTAACATAATTACTGATTTTAAGGATATTTCAGTTACATTTTCTGGTGCAACTAAAGATGGCGGTAATTACGCAACTACAAATTCAATTGATGCAAATGTATGGCCTAACAATGGAAGCTGGCAATTCCAAAATAATGATAAGAGTAAATTATTGAGATCTGATAATGTTGTTTTAAGTATATCTGTAACTCAGACTACTTTGAGGACCAGCTTTACTATTGTTGGTGGTCTCAAAGAAGGTAACTGGGTTTTTGATTTTATAAAACAATAATTTAAAGAATGTCCAAGGGTTTTAGTGTTCTATTGGGCCCGTTAGTTTTTTCTATATTTTATTTTTTAATTGGGCCTTTTGATCAAATGTCTACTGAATCACACGGTGTTTTTTGTAGTGTAATTTGGATCGGGATATGGTGGATTACCGAAGCAATACCAATACCAATAACCTCTTTACTCCCACTAGTTTTATTTCCTTTAACTGGTGGCTATGATTTGAGTCTTACTGCTAGTGCTTACGGTAACAATATAATTTACTTTTATTTGGCAGGATTTTTTCTAGCAATTGCTATGGAAAAATGGAATTTACATAAGAGAATTGCTTTAAATATTATATCATTTGTTGGTACAGATAAGAGGTCTATGGTTTTGGGTTTTATGATTGCAACAGCATTTCTATCTGCATTTCTATCTAATACCTCAACGAGTATTATGATGCTTCCTATTGGAATTGCGATTATATCTCAAGTTTCTTCATCAAAAAAAAATAAAGAAAGTAATTTTGGTAAGGTATTGATGTTGGGTATAGCATATTCAGCATCAATTGGTGGTTTTTCTACATTGTATGGTACACCACCTAATCTAATACTAAAATCAAATATTCAGCAGTTTTTTAATTATACACTAGATTTTGACTACTGGTTTATGATGGCTTTACCATTATCAATTTTACTTTTATTCATATGTTGGTATTATCTGGTAAATTTTACTTTTACTCTTTCTAAAAATGAAAATATTAGTCCAGATCAAATAAGAGTTAAACTCAATGATCTTGGGAAAATTAAATACGAGGAGGTAATTGTATTATTAATTTTTATAGGTTTCGTTTTTTCTCTTCTTCTAAAAAGTAAACTTCAGTTAATATTTAATTCGATTGACGATACTATAATTGCAATTTTCTTTGCTATCCTTTTATTTATTCTCAATACTCAAAATCGAAATCAAAAAATTCTTAATTGGAAAGATAGTTATAAAATCCCTTGGGATATAATTTTACTTTTTGGTGGTGGTTTATCATTGGCAGCAGCTATGCAGGGTAGTGGTCTTACTTTATGGATAGGTGAAAAGTTATTAGGCTTAAATAATATTAGTCTAATTTTAATAATATTTATTATAGTTTTTTCTGTTAACTTTTTAACAGAGATCACTTCGAATCTAGCGACGGTGTCTATGATATTACCTGTTTTAGCATCTCTAAGTATTTCTTTAGGACTTCATCCTTTTGTTATCATGGTGAGTGCAACAATTGCAGCTTCTTGTGCTTTTATGCTTCCTGTTGCTACGCCTCCAAATGCTGTAGTTTTTGGATCCGGATTTTTAAAGATAAAGGATATGGTGAAGACTGGAATAGTTATGAATCTTATATCAATTATATTAGTCTCCCTGTACGTTTATTATATAATTCCAATAATTTGGGATATTGACTTAACAGTTTTTCCTGAAGGTTTTAAGTAAGATTAATAATATCTTTTTTATCTAAGAGTATATCTTTTTTATCATTAGTCGCAACTATTATACCTTTTTTACCTGAAAATTGATCCATTAATTTAAAATAAATTTTTTTTCCTTCATCATCTAAATTTGTTGTGGGCTCATCTAATAAAATAAAATCAGATTCTGAATAAAAAGTTATCATAAGTTTTATTTTTTGTATGGTTCCTGATGATAGATTTTCAATTTTAGTATCAATATACTTTTCAAGTTTAAATATATTAAGTAGTTCAGTTATATTAAATCTTAACTTTCTAAATTTTATATGAAATAATAAAAATTCTTTAATTGTTAGTTCTGAAATAATATCTTGATACGGAGCACAAAAGAATATATGTTTTAATATGTCTTTTTTTGATATAAAATTATATTTGATATCACCTTTTGATGGTAAAATTAAATTTCCTATTAATTTTAATAAAGTTGATTTACCCGAACCATTTTGTCCAGTTATACCGTAAGATTTTTTTTCAAACAAAAAATTAAAATTTTTAATAACTTCATTTGAACCAAAACTTTTAGTAACATTATTAAAGATAATTTCCATCAATCTTAATCCATTAGGCCCTTTATTATCCCTCTCTTGCTTTCAGAAAAAAAATATAAAACTATTTTTTTTTCTATACTATCCTCTAAATCACTTTCAATTTTTTTGATAGCTTGGGAGTTATTTCTACCCTCTAGGTATAAAATTCGAAATATATTCTGAATATGGTTTATCTGATCATTTGAGTAATTTCTTCTTTTAAGTCCAATGGAATTTACTCCCCTAAAACTTAAAGGTTCCTTTCCTGCTTTACAGAATGGCGGTACGTCTTTTCTGACCAACGACCCTCCTGCGATCATTGAGTGAGCTCCAATTTTTGAAAATTGATGAACCAAAGTTCCACCCCCTATAATAGCATATTCTCCGATGTGAACGTGACCTCCTATTTGGACACTATTTACTATAATACAGTTATTCTCAACAATACAATCATGAGCAAGGTGGCTGTATGCCATGATTAAACAATTTTTTCCAATTTTAGTTGTTAGTTTATCTGTTGTACCTCTACTGATAGTTACAAATTCTCTTATTATTGAATTATCACCAATTTGTACTGTTGTATTCTCACCTCCAAATTTTAAATCTTGAGGAATTGATGATATAACAGCACCAGGAAATATTTTTACATTATTTCCAATTCTAGCTCCTGAATATATTGTAACATTATTTCCTATCCAGCAGTTATCGCCAATTTTAACGTCTTTATCTATAAAGCTGAAAGGTTCAATTTTTGTTGATTTTCCAATCTTTGCATTGGGATCAATATGATTATTTTGATTTTTCATTCTATTCTTGAAATTGTTGCTGTCATATCTCCGTCACCAACTAATTCTGATCCAACAAAAGCCTCAGCTTTCATCTTAGCTATACCTCTTTTAATTGGGGTCAAGAACCTTAATCTCATAACCAGTGTATCTCCCGGTCTCACCATTTTTCGAAATCTAAACTTTTCAATTCCAGCTAAATATGGTATATGTTTTTCAGGATCTTTTATTGAATTCATAACCAAAATACCTCCAACTTGTGCCAAGGCTTCAACCTGTAAAACACCAGGCATAATAGGGTTTCCAGGAAAGTGTCCATTAAAATAAGGTTCATTATTTGATACATTTTTTATTCCAACTACCTCTGAATCATCTAGATATGTAATTTTATCTACAAATAAAAACGGATATCTATGTTTCATGATTTTTTTTATATCATTAATATCATATACTGGTTTCTGATTAGGGTCATATTTGGGAGCATTAATATTTCTTTTTCTAAGATGTTTTTTCAGTATTTTAGCAAATTCAATATTCGATTTGTGTCCAGGTCTTGCAGCTATCACGTGGCCCTTAATTGGTCTTCCAACTAGTGCTAAATCACCTACAATATCTAGTAGCTTATGCCTTGCTGGTTCATTCTGATATTTTAATTTTACATTATTTAGAATTCCTTCTTTATTAATTTTGATATTGTCTTTGCCAAATAGTGAAGATATCTCTTCAAGCTTTTTATCATCAATTAGTTTATCAACAATAACAATTGCATTATTCAGATCCCCTCCTTTAATTAAATTTTTATTGTATAATTCTTCAATCTCATGAAGAAAACAGAATGTTCTTGCTTCTGAGATATCTTTTTTAAAGTTTGAAATTTTATTTAATGTAAAATGTTGACTTCCCAGAACATTAGAATTATAATCAACCATACATGTTATCCTGTAGTCATCATGTGGATAGATTGATATCTCGACATTGCCATCCTCGTCATTAAATGAAATTTTTTCAGATATTTCAATATAATTTCTTGCCGCGTCTTGAGTTTTTAATCCACATTTCTCCAAACATCTAATAAATTCTATAGAGCTACCATCTAAAATTGGTATTTCCTCTCCATCAGTTTGAATTAAAATATTATCAATTTGAAGACCTACAATAGCTGCTAATAAATGCTCAACTGTTGAAATATTTGCATTATTTTGTGATAAAGTAGTTCCTCTCTCCACAGCAACAACATTATCTGCATCTGCATCAATAGTAGGTGAGCCCTCTAAATCAGTCCTTTGAAATTTGATTCCATGATTTATTACTGCAGGTTTAAATTTTAAAGTAGATCTCTTTCCAGTATGAAGACCAAATCCTGTTATGCTACCTTCAGAATTAATAGTCCTTTGAAAATTTTTCATAATTATTGCAAATTATATAATTTTTCCTCTAATCTTTTAATTTTTTCTTCAATTACAGGCAATTTTTTAAAAATTATATATGATTTAATATACTTATCTTTTGTCAAAGCGGGATATCCTATTAGAGTTTGATTACTTTTCATGTTTTTTGATACTCCCGTTTTTGCTGCATATTTGATATTATCTCCCATTTTTAAATGACCAGCAATACCGACTTGACCTCCAAGCATACTATTTTCTCCAATTGATGTTGATCCAGAAATTCCTGACTGAGCAGCAATTACTGTATTTTTTCCAATTATAACATTATGAGCAATTTGAATTAAATTATCCAATTTAACACCATCTTCAATTAATGTTGAATTTAATGTTGCTCTATCAATTACTGTATTTGATCCAATACTAACATTATTTTTAATTATAACGTTACCAACTTGGGGTATAGTTATGTATCCCTTATTTTCTGTTGGAGCAAATCCAAACCCATCACTTCCAATAACAGAATTAGCATGAATTATACAGTTATCACCTACCTCAGTGGATTTATATATTTTTACTCCTGGATAAATAATTGTATTACTTCCTATTTTACAGTTTTCTCCTATGTAGGTATATGGAAATATTTTTGAATTATTACCAATCGATACATTTTCACTTACGTAAGAAAAAGCACCAACATAAATATTATCTCCTAGCTGTGAATTTTTATTTATAAAAGATGGTTTTTCAACACCAATTTTATTTGAAATACTTTTCTTCTCAATCTCTGATAAAATTATTCCAAAAGTGGAGTAGGGATCATCCACTAAAATAATAGTGGCTTTTATGTTATTTGGCACTTTTGTATCTTTTCCTATGATAACAGCAGAAGCCTTGGTAGTTTCAAGATATTTTAAATATTTTATATTACTAAGAAAAGTTATATCTCCCTCTTTTGCATTTTCAATGTCATTTATACCAGTTATTCTTAAGTCATTATCTCCAATTATTTTTGCATTAAATATTTCACTAAGATCTTTGATTTTAAAATCAATATATTTCATTTTAATCTAAATTATATTTGAATAAATATCCAGGAATGCAAAGATATAAGATTTTATGGGTTGATGATGAAATTGATTTATTAAAGCCCTACATAATTTTTCTAGAGGAAAAAAATTATGATGTGATATCATTTAGCAATCCTTTTCTTATCATCGAATACTTAGAAAATAATAAAGACTACAATTTAATTTTGGTAGATGAAAACATGCCTGGCAAGACAGGTATTAGCCTAATCTCTGATATAAAAAAAATAACAAATTCTACTCCAATAATAATGGTAACCAAAAATGAGGAAGAAGATATTATGAATGATGCTATTGGATCTGAAATTAGTGATTATTTAATAAAGCCATTAAATCCTAATCAGCTATTAATTTCTATTAAAAAAGTTTTAGAAAATCATAAAATAATAAATAATAAGCTTAAATCAGACTTTACCAATTTTTTTAGTGAACTATCTGACAACATAAATTATAATAAATCTCATAATGATTGGACTAAAACATACAAAAAAATAATTGATTGGGAAATTAGTTTAGATAAACGGGGAGATAATCAGATAAATGAAATGGTATACTCCCAAAAAAAAGAGGCTAACCGGAGGTTCTCAGATTTTATTAAAAAAAATTATTTTGAGTGGTCTTTAAACAATAATGGTCCCACAATGTCTCATACTTTACTAAAAGAAAAAGTTTTTCCATATCTGAATAAGGAAAAGGTTTTTTTTATTGTTTTGGATAACTTTAGATATGATCAGTGGAAAGTTTTAGAGGAGTATATTTCAAATTATTTTTTTATATCAAATGAAGATTCATTTTACTCAATCCTTCCCACAACAACTGAGTATTCCAGAAATTCTATATTTTCAGGTTTAAATCCTAAGGATATGAAATCATTAGAATTCGACTTATGGTCTGATAAATCTGATGGATTAAATAATAATGAGTACCGGTTTTTAACTAAAAATTTAACTAGGAATGGATATGATATTAATCATTCGTACAATAAAATAATTTCATATGAGGATGGAGTTAAATTTATTAAAAACATCAAGAATTTAGATAGTTATAAGCTTAGCTCAGTTGTTTTTAACTTCATTGATATGTTATCTCACTCTAAAAATGATAGTAAAATTTTGAAAAATCTAGTTTATGACGAGAAGTCATTTAGGTCTTTCACTCTATCTTGGTTCAAAAACTCACCATTTAATGAATTATTAAAAATTTTATCGACTAAAAAGGTAAAGATTTTTTTAACTACTGATCATGGAACAATAAAGGTTGATGAGCCTATCAAGATTAAAGCAAATAAAGAGGTTAATAATAATATGAGATTTAAATTTGGGAAAAATATAAATACTGAAAATAAGGAGGTTTTTGTCTCAGAAAATGGTGAGGATATGATGCTTCCAAAAGAAAATATTTTTACAAAGTATATTTTTGCCTGTAATAATCAATATCTATTATATCCAAACAATTATAATATTCATCAAAAAAAATTTAAAAATACATTCCAACATGGGGGTATATCTATGGAAGAGATGATTGTGCCATTTATTGAGTTAAGTCCAAAAATATAATATGAAAACCTTCTCTGTCTATTCTTTTCATGATTATGATTCAATATGTACCTACATTCTGAGTAAATATAAAAACAAAATTTTTTTGCTTAATGGTGAATTAGGTTCTGGTAAAACTACTTTCGTTCAATTTTTTTGTAAAAAAATTGGGGTTCAAGATAAGATTCTAAGTCCAACTTTTAATTTAGTTAATGAGTACTCAAACCAAGTGGACAAGTCAAATATTTATCATTTAGATCTGTACAGAATTAAAGACATAAAAGAATTAATAGATATTGATTTTATTGAGTTAATAGACTCAGGCGAATTTTGTTTTATAGAATGGCCTGAAATTTGTGAACATTTAATTACAGATAATTTTATAAAATTAAATTTTAAAATTATTTCTGAATCAGAGAGAGAAATTGAGATTATTTAATTTTCTCTTAATTTTATTTCTGTAAATTTCTTTTTTGAGTGTTGAGGAAAATTACTTTTCATTATCCAATGATAATATTCTGGATTTGATTTAAAGACATCAGAAACAATTTGATTTTTATATTTTCCAAAATTAAATATTTCCTTATTCTCTGAGTTTTTAATAATTCTACCAGATATATCAACAATGTTATTGCTAATTATTGATCCAATAGAATCAATATTATCTGTAATTTTTCCTAAAATATTTCCTTTATTATCAATAACATCTTGTCCATTATATATCTGAACTTGCTTATCAATTATCTCTAGTGTTGCACTTGTATCAGCATAAGAATTATGTGCGTTTTCGAGTGTTTTATTACAATAAAACTTATATGCAGCACTTAAATTTCTTTTTTCCATAAGATGATATATTCTTAGTGCATCAATAATTTTAATATTATCAAGTGAAAGTTCAATATCACATCTCAAAAACTCTTCAATTAATAAAGGCAGGTCAAATTTCAAAATATTGAAACCTGCTAAATCACAGCCTTTAATAAAATTGAATATTTCTTTAGCATAGTTTTTAAAAGGTTTTAAATCCTTTACATCATCAAAGTAAATTCCATGAATATTACTACTTTCTTTTGATATTTCAACTTGTGGATTTACCCTATAATTTTTTTCTGATTTTGAGCCATTAGGACTTATTTTAATAAGTGATATATCAATTATCTTATCTTTTATGATATCTAGACCTGTAGTTTCAATATCAAATACTACTGTTGGTTTATTTATTATCATTTAAATATTTCTCTATATTAAAATTCTCAAAATTTCCAGATGACATAAACAATTTATTGAATAACTTGAATTTTTTACTTTCTATAATTCTTTTTAATAATTTGGATGTATAAACAAGTTTTAATTTTTTTGTGTTAAATAACTTCATTATTACTTTTTCATCAATTTTTTTTGAAAATAAATGAAGCTTTTTTTCTGAAATATATATAATGGAATAATCAGACTTTTCAACTGAGTTTTTATAATTTTTTAAAAAATTTAAATCAAAGCTACTTGAACTATGTAATTCATATATAATCAGTAAATTATTTTTATATTGATTTTTGACTGCATTTATTGTTGCCTTTAATTTAGATGGTGAGTGAGCAAAGTCTTTGAATATTTTAATTTTTTTATCACTTAATTTTTGAAGACGTTTTTCGGGAAGAGTATAAGATTTGATTGCATTATAAAAATGTTTTTGTTTTATGCCTAGTTGCTCACTAAGTATTTTAGCTCCAGCAATATTTTGCATATTATGCTTACCAAAAATATTTAATTTAATTTTTTTATTTTTTTCATTGAATATGTAGGACACATTATTTTTTGTCTCAAATTTCTCATAATTAAACCCTTTGGTTGTAGTATCCTCGTTGTTATATTTTTCTATTAAACTACTAACTATTTTATCGTCTTCATAATATAATATTTCGCCTCCCTTAGGAGTACTTTTAATAAGTTTTTCAAATTGTTTTATATAAATGTTTTCACTTTTAAAAACATTGAAATGATCCCACTCGATTCCATTTATTAAAACAATATGGTGATTATATTTCAAAAATTTTGGTGATTTATCAAGTGGGCTGGTTAGGTACTCATCCCCCTCAATAATTATTAACGGATTTCCAGATATTGATATATTATTTTTAAACCCATGAGCCTTAGCTCCTATAACATAATCAAATTTTACATTATTAAATTTTAGAACATGCATAATCATTGAAGTTATAGTAGTTTTACCGTGACTTCCTGCAATGACTACTCTGTGCTTATCATTAGATAATTTTTTTACATACTCTGGATACGATAAAATTGGAATATTTTTTTTTTTTGCTTCAAGAAGTTCAATATTATTTTTTTTAGTGTGCATTCCAGTAATTACTAAATCTAAATTATCATGAATATTATCTCTGAAGTATCCTATTTCTTTTGGTAGTAAGCCTTTTGATTCTAATCTTGATTTTGATGGATCATAAATTATATCATCACTACCTGTAACTATATTCCCATTTTTCTTTAAGGTAATTGCAAGGTCATGCATCACACTACCACCAATGGAAATTATGTGGATATTTTCTTTTTCCATATTACCAAAATTATAAATATTTGGCACTGGGTACAACATTATTTACATAACTTTATTTTGTTGATAATATATGGATAAGTTAAGTTTCATTTTAGTTATCAGTACCCTTTTTTTTTTTAGGTTTGTCAAAATATTAAGGTGAAAGAAAACAAAAGTTTTATATCAAGGTCAAAAAGTAATATAGGTTTAAAAAATGATTTAGATTTAGGAAAATTACCACCACAAGCTCTTGATCTTGAAGAGTCTGTCCTGGGCGCATTAATGCTAGAAAAAGATGCACTTACTGATGTAGTAGATATTTTAAAACCAGAAAATTTTTATAAAGATGCTAACAAAGAAATTTATAACTCAATTATAGATTTATTTAATAACTCTGAACCTGTTGACCTACTAACAGTTACAACTCAGTTGAAAAAAAATGGAAAGTTAGATTACGTTGGTGGTGCATATTACGTCACTCAGTTAACAACAAGAGTAAATTCAGCCTCGAACATTGAATATCACGCTAGGATTATTCTCGAGCAGTCTATCAAAAGACAACTTATTGAAGTATCTGGTGAAATACAGAAAGAAGCTTACGAAGATACCACTGATGTATTTGATTTATTAGACCAAACTGAGCAATCTTTATTTGATATAAGTGAATCGCACATAAAGAAAAATTATTCTCAAGTTAAAGGTTTGATGAAGGAGGCGATTGATGAGTTAGAATCAAAAAAATCCAAGAAAGATGGTATAACTGGTGTTCCGTCTGGGTTCATTGATTTAGATAATATCACATCAGGATGGCAACCTTCAGATCTGATTATAATTGCCGGTAGGCCTTCGATGGGTAAGACAGCATTTGTTTTATCAATGATGAGGAATGCATCTATTGATCATGACAAACCTGTAGCGATTTTTTCACTTGAAATGTCCTCACTACAAATTGTTAATAGATTAATCTCCTCTGAAGCAGAGCTAGATAGTGATAAAATAAAGAAGGGAAATCTTAAAGATTATGAGTGGCAACAACTACTACACAAAACGGATCAACTTAATAATGCAAAAATATTTATTGATGATACACCTGCACTTAGTATTTTAGAGCTCAGAGCAAAGTCAAGAAGGTTAAAGTCTCAGCATGATATTCAGTGTATAATAGTCGATTACCTACAATTAATGACGGGAGAGTATGGTAAATCATCTGGGAATAGGGAACAAGAGATAGCTTCTATATCAAGATCATTGAAAGCTATTGCAAAGGAATTAAATGTACCGGTACTGGCCTTATCACAATTGAGTAGAGCTGTAGAAACTAGAGGTGGTGACAAGAGACCTGTACTATCTGATTTAAGGGAGTCGGGTTCTATAGAGCAGGACGCAGATATGGTATTATTTATCTACAGGGCTGATAGATATGATATTACTGAGGATGAGGATGGGAATTTGACCGCAGGTGTTGCAGAGATATTATTAAGAAAAAATAGGAATGGACCAACTGGAAAAGTAAAGCTTAAGTTTATTGAAAGATTTGCAAAATTTGCAGACATGTCTTCTCTCGATGATAGTCAAGTTAAAAAGTATCAAAGTAAGGCAAATAATGGTTTTAATAATGAAAAAGATCCATTTTAGTTATTAGTAATGAATATTTTAATATGTATTTCCTGTGTGCCTGATACAACATCCGATATTGCATTTACGGAGGATAATAAATTTGATAGTAATAACGTACAATTTATAATTGGTCCATATGAAGATTATGCGTTAGCTCGTGCTGTTGAATTAAAGGAATTAAATAAAGAAATTGAGATTTCAATATTAAATATTGGATTATCAGAAAATGATTCTCTACTAAGAAAAGGTTTAGCAATCGGTGCGGACAAAGCATATAGAATAAACTCAGAACCTTTCGATTCAAACTTTGTAGCACAAAATATTGCTAATTTTATAAGTGAACATAAATTTGATCTTATTTTGATGGGTAAGGAATCAATTGATTACAATTCAGGTTTAGTTCATTACCTAACTGGCTCAATTCTTGGAATTCAAACCTTTAATCCAGTTTCTTATCTGGATATAGAAAACAATAAAGATATAATTATTAAGACAGAGGTGGAATCCGGGATTAATAAAATAAAAGCTAATCTACCTCTTATTTTAGGCTGCCAAGAACCAATAGCAGAGTGGAAAATTCCAAATATGAGAGGGATAATGGGTGCAAGATCTAAAGAATTAATAGTTATTAATCCCACAGATTTAAAGCCTGCACTTGAATATATTAAACATGATATTCCATCAAACAAGAAAGAAATAAAATATATTGATAAGGAAGATATTGATCTGTTAGTTGATGAATTAAAACTTAAAAATTTATAATGCCTGTACTCGTCTTTATTGAATTTACTAACGGAAAAATAAATGAGTCTTCGTGCCAGGCTACAACACTTGCCAATGGGCAAGGTGATGAGGTTTACGGGGTTACAACATCTACTGATAAAAATTATAACTCCACTCTAGGATTAAAAGGTTTCGACAAGATTTTTATGATCAATGATTTTAAGAATATTGAGTGCTTAAGTAAAATAATATTAGATCATGATATTAAAATAATAATTTCACCAGGTTCAGACCTCTTTAGAGAGATATCATCCTTGATATCTATATCTCATAAATTTTCAATTGTTTCTAATGTAAAAAAAATTTTAGATCATAAAACAGCTATAACCACAGTTTATACTGGAAAAGTTGAGTCGGAGGTTAATGTTATTAATGAAAAAATTATTTATTTAATAAATAAAAATATAATTGAGTCGGATACATATGATAAAAATACTGATATCATAAAAATAGAAAGTAAAAATCTAAGAATTAATTATGAAATTTTAGAAGAAACTAAAATTGATCATGATATATCTTTAAGTGATGCTGATATAGTAGTCTCTGCGGGAAGAGGTTTAAAGGGCCCTGAAAATTGGAAGATGATTGAGGACCTTGCTAAAAAATTACATGCAGCAACTGCTTGCAGCAAACCTGTATCTGATGCTGGTTGGAGATCTCATCACGAGCATGTAGGTCAAACAGGTTTAAAAATATCACCCAAAATATATTTTGCAATTGGAATTTC
The DNA here is from genome assembly GCA_913052485.1 of uncultured Flammeovirgaceae bacterium. Taxonomy (GTDB): domain Bacteria; phylum Bacteroidota; class Bacteroidia; order Cytophagales; family MED-G16; genus MED-G16. The sequence continues at coordinate 198,120 of CAJXDN010000001.1, forward strand.
TGGTGCTATCCAACATCTTGCAGGAGTGAATTCATCAAAAATAATTATTGTAATAAATAACGATCCAGATGCTCCCTTTTTTAAATCGGCTGATTATGGAATTGTGGGAGATGCATTCGAAATTATTCCAAAAATTTTAAAAGCTCTAAATTGAAAAAAATAAAATTAGATATATTAGGCTTGTCGTCAAGTGTTGATTCTCAAACAGGATCGTTTGCTCTAGTTCTTAAAGAAAATAAGGGAGATAGGAGGTTGCCTATCATCATCGGAATGTTTGAGGCTCAATCAATAGCCATGGAAATTGAAAAGATAATTCCAAATAGACCGATGACGCACGATTTATTTAAGTCTTTTCTAAAGAAAGTAAACTTTGTAGTGAATGAGATTTTAATAACAGATCTTAAAGATGGAGTATTCTTCTCAAAGATTATTATATCTGACTCCAAACAGAAATTTAGTATAGATGCAAGGCCATCTGATGCTATAGCCATTGCCATAAGGTACAAAGCAAGTATTTTTGTAAGTGATAAAGTATTAGATGATGCAGGTATAACTTTTGATGAGACAGAGGTAGATAAAAAAGTAAGTGATGACTCAAAAATTAAAACTCTAAAAGATTTTTCAGTAAAAGAGCTTAACAAAAAATTAAGTGAGTCTTTGGCTGAAGAAAATTATGAGTTTGCTGCTAGGGTGAGAGATGAAATAAAGAAAAGAAATTGATGGATTTATTAAGATTTTTAATTGGCTTTATTTTTATTATTTCTATAGCTTATTTATTTTCTGCTGATAGACGTATGATAAACTGGAGATTAGTTTTATCTGGTATAGTATTACAACTAATTTTTGCAATTTTAATTACCAATATTCCACTTGTTGAGTCGCTGTTTAGTAGCATTAGTAAATTTTTTGTTTTATTAATTGGTTTTTCTAAGGAGGGTACTCTTTTCTTATTTCCAGATGCTTCTTTTAATGGATTTGCTTTCTCAGCACTACCGGTTGTTATTTTATTTTCCTCAATAAGTGCGTTTCTATACTATGTGGGTTTTCTTCAAATCATTGTTAAATCTATAGCTTGGATAATGTCGAAAACTATGAAGTTGTCAGGTGCTGAGTCATTATCTGCAGCTGGGAATATATTTTTAGGACAAACTGAGGCACCATTACTTGTAAAACCCTATATTAAAAAAATGACTCAATCAGAATTAATGTGTTTAATGACTGGTGGAATGGCAACAATTGCAGGTGGAGTTTTTGCAGCCTATGTTGCCTTATTAGGTGGTTCTGATTCTGAGGAATCATTAAAATTTGCTACAATATTATTAACAGCTTCTATAATGAATGCACCAGCAGGGATAGTAATGTCTAAAATATTTCAACCTGAAAATGTTGATAATTCTATTAATAAAAATTTAGATTTATCAAATGAAGATTTAGGTTCAAATGCTATCCACGCTTTAGCAAAAGGAGCATCTGATGGATTAAAATTAGCGTTAAATATTGCAGCTATGTTGTTAGCTTTTTTGGCAGTTGTTTATATGTTAAATTATTTTTTAGAATTCTTTGGAGATATTACCACCCTTAATAGCTGGATTAATAACTTTTCCAATGGTCAATTTGATAAGCTATCTATGGAGTTTTTACTAGGTCAAGTATTTAGAGTATTTGCATTTGTGATTGGTATACCTTGGAATGAGTCTGCGTTAGTAGGTAGTCTTTTAGGTCAAAAATTTGTCTTGAATGAGTTTATTGCTTACCTAAATCTAGCGGAGATGAAGTCTGCTGGATTTCTATCTGAAAAATCAATTTTAATTTCAACATATGCCCTTTGTGGGTTTGCTAATTTTAGCTCTATCGCTATTCAAATTGGTGGTATAGGATCCATGGCACCCTCAAGACAAAAAGATATTTCAAAATTAGGGTTAAGGGCTCTCTTAGCTGCTACTCTTGCAACCTTATTAACAGGAAATATTGCTGGGTTTATTATTGCCTAAATTTATCTATAAAGTCTAATTGACCTTTTGTGGAATTATCAATGTCAGATCTATCTTTACTTTTTATCTTTTCATAAATTTCATCAGATAATACCTTGCCTAATTCTACTCCCCACTGGTCAAAGCTATTTATATTCCATATGCACCCTTGGACAAAAATTTTATGTTCGTAAATAGCAATCAGTCTCCCAAGATTATATGGTGTTAGGTTATCAAAGAGTAATGTATTTGAAGGCTTATTGCCTTTAAAAATCTTGGATTTTTTAATAACTTCATAATTAATATACTTACTCTCATCCCCAAGCTCTTCTTCTACCTCCAGAATATTTTTGCCTTTCATTAGGGCCATCGTCTGACCAACCATATTGGATAATAATATTTCATGTAATTCTTCTTTCTCATTATTAGAGTTTACAAAGCCAATAAAATCACAAGGGATTTTTTTGGTGCCTTGATGAATAAGTTGGAAAAAAGAATGCTGTCCATTTGTTCCCACATCTCCCCATAATATTGGACCAGTATTATAATTTACTTCTGATGAATCTTTTGATATGTTTTTTCCATTACTCTCCATATCAGCTTGCTGTAAATACATTGGTAAATACTTTAGGTAGTGGTCATAAGGGAATATGGCATGCGTCTCACAATTGTGAAAATTATTATATAGAATACCTAAACAAGCTAGAACTACAGGAATATTTTTATCAAAAGGCTTTTCTCTGAAATGATTGTCAATTTCGTTTGCTCCATTTAGTAACATCTCAAAATTTTCATATCCAATTTTTAATATAATAGGCAAACCTACTGATGACCACAAAGAGTATCTTCCGCCAACCCAGTCCCAGATTGGAAAAATATTATTTTCTTCTATACCAAATGCTTTTGCTTTTTTAGTATTAGCAGTTACTCCAAAGAAATGCTTTTTTAGACTCTTATTGTTATTAGATCTACCCTCAAACCAATTTTTGCAAATATTCGCATTCTTCAGAGTCTCAATTGTACCAAAAGACTTAGAAGAGATAATAAAAATTGATTCTTCGGGATTGATATTAAGTAATACCTCAGAAAGATTGCTGGGATCGACATTGGAAATAAAATAATTATTTACACTTCTATCAGAAAAATATTTTAGTCCCTCACATATCATTTTTGGTCCTAGATCAGATCCTCCAATACCGATGTTAATAATATTTTTAATTTTTTTTTCAGAGTAACCTACTATCTCTCCATTCTGAAATTTTTTTGAAAATGATCTTAACTTGTCAAGCCCTTTTTTTACATCATTCTCATATAATTCTTTAGTTTTTGAAGTATAAGTTCCTCTTAAGAGAAAGTGTAATACAGATCTGTTTTCTGAGGTATTGATTTTTTCGCCATTAAATAAATCATGTATTTTACCTTTGAGGTCAATGTCATCCATTAGCTGAGAAAATAATTTCATCATTTTATCATCTATATGATTTTTTGAAAAATCTAGAAGTAGATCATTTTCTTGAATAGAAAATTTATTGAATCTATCCTTATTTTCTATGAATATCTCATTTAAGGATTTCTCTGAAATCTTATTAGAATGATTGCCTATCTCTTTCCAAGAAGATAATTTATTTAAACTACTCATAGTTATTTTTGATACTTAAAATTTCTTCATCAATAAGATTAGATAATTTATTTTTATTTTCTTCGCTATTATCACCAGATAAACTGAAATAAAACTTAATTTTTGGTTCAGTTCCAGATGGTCTTAAAGTTATAGAATAATTTTTTTCTGAAATTAATTGAATAACATTTGATTTAACATTAATTATTGGATTTTTTACAATTTTATTATAATCAATAACTTTCTTAACCTTATCACCAAATATTGTTTGAGGAGGACTGTTTCTATACTTTTCCATAATTTCTTTTATTTTATTCCCTCCTTTTATTCCCTCCATTTTGATAGTATGTAGCTTCTCAACAAACAGTCCATACTTATCATAAATTTCCTTAAGAATGATATCTAATGATTTGCCATTGTCTTTAGCCCAGTTAGCAATCTCACATATATATGCACATGAAATAATTGCATCTTTATCTCTTACAAAATCATCTACAAGATAACCATAGCTTTCCTCTCCACCTGCTATAAATTTTTCATTTTTTTTATTTTTTATTAGTTCAGCTATATACTTAAAGCCTGTAAGAGTAGAGTAGGTTTTTACACTATAATCTCTTGCTATCTCATCAATTAATCTAGTTGTTACAATAGTTTTAGCAACATAACAAGGTTTACTTATCTTTCTTTTGTCTAGGTTTATTAAGGAATAATATACAATTAATGAGGCAAGTTGATTACCATTTAATATATTAATTTTTTCGTTAACGTATAATGCTACTCCAACTCTATCTGAATCTGGGTCTGTAGCGAGAAGTATGTCTGCTTTCTCTTTTTTTAATTTTTTTATTCCTAAATCTAGGGCATCTAAGTCCTCTGGGTTTGGAGAGACAACTGTTGAAAATTCGGGGTCAGGTAATTCTTGACTCTTTACACTACTGATATCTTTGAAACCAAAAGATTTTAATGCATTAGGAATCTGGGTAATTCCTGTGCCATGAAGAGAGGAAAAAATAATTTTTAATTTCGATCCTGAATTATCATATAGTGATAAACTTTGAATTTTATCAATATATTTTTTATCAATATTTTTATCAATTTCTTCAATTAGATCACTATTAAAATTAAAATTTATTTGTTTAAAGTCAGTTATTTTTTCAACTTCAGAGATAATATTCTTATCGTGGGGAGCTGTTATCTGACCACCATCATTCCAATAAACTTTATAACCATTATACTCTTTTGGGTTGTGCGAAGCTGTGATTACTATTCCACAAGTACAGTTTAACTCTCTGACAGCGAATGATAACTCAGGAGTTGGTCTTAATTCCGAAAAAATAAAAGTTTTAATATTATTTGCAGAGAAAATTTTTGCAGTTTGATATCCAAATTCTTTACTGAATCTTCTACTATCGTATGCTATGACAGCAGATTTATTTTCATTAATATCTTTATTTAAGTAATTGCATAATCCTTGAGTAGCTAAAGATATCGTGTAAGAATTAATTCTGTTACTTCCTATACCTATAAGACCTCTCATACCTCCTGTACCAAATTCAAGCTTTTTGTGGAAGCTCTCAATAAGATTATCTTCATTCCCCTCTGAAAGTAGAATATTTACCTCATCTTCTTCTTTCTTTTTGAGTCCATAAAGTATCCATTTATCAGCCTCAGCTTTTGATATTTTTAAAAGATTATTTTTACCTGATTGCATATATCCTTAATATCCAAGTCTATTCCTTACTCGGTCAAGAACTTCTCGTGCAATAATTTCTGCTTTTTTTTCTCCTTTCTCTAAAATATTATAAAGATGATCCTTGTTTTTAAGTAATTCAGAATATAATTTTCTTTCATCTTTATACAATTCTAGTATGGTATTTAATAAATGAGTTTTAGCGTGGCCATATCCATAACCACCTTCTAAGTACTTTATTTCCATTTCCTTGACTTCATTTTCACTTGCTATTAATTTAAAGATATTAAACACGTTACATGTCTCTGGGCTCTTTTTATCATCAAGACCTCTACTGTCAGTCACAATCGACATAATTTGTTTTTTAAGTGATTTCTCATCAGTAAAAATATCGATAGTGTTTTCATACGTTTTACTCATCTTTCTGCCATCAGTACCAGGTATGGTCTGTACATTTTTATCAATTTTACTCTCAGGTATTATGAATGTCTCTCCGTAATTATGGTTAAAAGATTTGGCAATATCCCGTGTGATTTCGAGATGCTGTTTCTGATCTTTTCCTACAGGTACAATTTCTGAGTCATATAATAATATGTCAGCAGCCATCAACACAGGGTATGTAAACAATCCAGAATTTATATCTGATAGATTATCAGATTTGTCTTTAAAAGAATGAGAATTTGATAACATCGGATAGGGTGTAAAGCAATTTAAATACCAAGCTAACTCACATACTTCAGTGATTTGTGATTGCCTGTAAAAATAATTTTTGTTATGATCAAAACCCATTGCTATCCAGGATGCAGCTACTGCCAGAGTGTTTTCATTCCTTACTTTGGATTCTTTTATGTTAATTAAAGAGTGAAGATCTGCGATAAAGAACAAAGACTCATTTGAGGATTTTTTTGATAATTCAATAGATGGTTTAATTGCTCCAAGAATATTACCAAGATGAGGCTTCCCTGAACTTTGTATACCTGTTAATATTCTTGCCATATTTCAAAAATAATTGAATTGTTTAATTGATTGCATATAATTAATTATATATTTTTGATTAATGAATAAAATTAGTTTCTTAATAATAATACTTGCTGGTTTCATATTTTCAGCTAATTCACAAGAACTTAAATTTAATGAGAGAGAATTTGATTTTGGTGAAATCAAGGAGATGGGTGGAAAAGTTTCTCATAAGTTTGTTTTCACTAATAATTCTAAAAAATCAATTCAAATTTTAACCGTTAAACCTTCATGTGGGTGTACTACTCCTGATTGGTCCAAGAAAGAGGTTAAACCTGGAAAAGAGGGATTTATTGTCGCAGAATATAATCCCAGAGGAAGACCTGGTGTATTTAGGAAATCATTGTCAGTGGTAACATCCGATAACAAAAGATCTGTCATCTTCATTAAGGGAAAAGTAAGCCGATAATTTAGCTTTTAATTTAGTTTTTTATATTCTGATCAAATATATTAGCACATATGAGAGTATTCCTTTTATTACTAACACTTATTTCCTCATTTCATTTGTATTCTCAGGAAGGTTTTCCAACGAATGGAGTTGAAGATATTAGAGAAAACCATTATGCCTTAACTAATGCAAAAATTTATTTAGATTATAAAACTACCATTGAAAATGGAATTTTAATTATTAAGAATGGATTGATAGATGGTGTTGGATCAAATATAAAAATACCCGACGGTATTAGAGTTTTTGACTTAGCAGGAAAGCACATATATCCATCATTTATTGATCTATACTCTGATTATGCCATTGTAAAAAGTGAGAGAAGAAGTCCATCATCAAACTGGATGTCTAGCTATACAAATCCACAGATGTTATCTAATAAAAATGGTCCATTTTCCTGGAATGAATCAATATGTCCTGAATATAATAGTGTTGAAAATATAAAATTAGATGATAATAGGTCTAAAACATTAAGAAATCAAGGGTTTGGTTCAGTCGTTACTCATAATATGGATGGAATAATGAGGGGTACAGGTGCCTTCATATCTCTTGCTAGTGATGTTGAGCAAAACATAATTTTAAGAGAAAAGGCTTCAAGCCATTTCTCTTTTATGAAGGGTTCAACAAGACAGAGATATCCAAGTTCTCTTATGGGGGCAGTTGCTTTGATGAAGCAATCTTTTTTCGATGCTGAATGGTATAAAGCTAATTCGGGTAAGTTACCTCAAACTAATCTGTCACTATCAAGTATGAATGATAACAAAGGATTACCCAAAATAATTGAAGTAAGTGATAAGCTTAGAGTACTTTTAGCACAAAAAATTGAAAAAGAGCTTGGTATAAAATTTTTAATCAAAGGGGGAGGAGATGAATATCA
>CAJXDN010000002.1 GCA_913052485.1 uncultured Flammeovirgaceae bacterium
CACCAATTTTACAACATAAATCAAATAAAGACTTTGAAATTTGTCTCATTCCCTCCTCACAAATGTGAGTTCCAAAATGATTTTCAAGATGTTGAATAATTGTCATTATCCCAGAAGTTAAGTAAGGGGATGAGCCGTTATAGGTAGCATATCTATTTAAAATTTGAACCATGTACTTATTAGATATCTCCCTCTCATTTACTTTATTAAGAGATGAAAACAATTGGAATAATTTAATATTGATAAATGCCTTGACAGTGTCAAAGTTTAGGAATGTGGTCAACTTATTTATTGGCTTCAATAAAAAAAGTTTATGTATTAAATCATATTTTTTTTTTGACTTTGAAAAATATTGAAGTAGATAATTTTTATTAACTGATAACTTTGTCTCTGCCTCATCAATATATTTACCCTTATCAGAGTATGCTGTAAAAATTGTCCCGTCATCCCAGAAGTACTTACAATGGATATCTTTCTTTTTATAATTAAAATAATTTCTAGGATCCTCACCGTGCATACTAAACAGTTCATCGATTAGGTGAGGCATTGTTAAAAGAGACGGGCCTGTATCAAAAGAAAATTTATTTAACTTGAGACTACCTAATTTACCTCCGTGGGTATTATTTCTCTCAAATATACTGACTGAGTATCCTTTTTTAATAAGACGAACTGCGGATGAAAGCCCCCCTACTCCAGAACCAATTATAGCAATATTCATAAAATAGATTACGAGTAAAAACTATAAAAAGATCTTTATTAACTCAATAACAAATAGAAATAATGACCGATTAGATGAAATATAACTTAATCAGGATTACAATTTGTGAAAATTGGTATAAGAACTTCACTGAGAGAAGAGCCTGACCAAAAAGTACCACATACATATACATTAGCAACGTCCCAGTTACTCAAATCTTGATTAAAGGATGTAGCACCAGAAAACATAAATTGCATAATTGTTACATTACTAACATCCCACATCCTAATATCTCCATCAAAGGATAAGGCATCAGAAAACATAAGCCTCATGTCAATAACATTTCCAACATTCCAATTTTTTAGATCTTGATTAAATAAGATAGCGCTAGCAAACATCCCAGACATATCTGTCACACTACTAACATCCCACTTATCGATATCTTGATTAAATGATGAGGCTTCAGCAAACATAACTTTCATATCTGTTACTTTACTTACATCCCAACTCCCAATATCTTGGTTAAATGATGTAGCACCATTAAACATTTCACTCATGTCTGTTACACTCAAAGTTTCCCAAGTCCCGATATCTTGATTAAAACTTGATGCACCCACAAACATGTAACTAGTTGAGGTAACTTTATTTGTATTAGAACCCCAATCATAGAGCGATTGATTAAATTCTTCGTTATATCCAAACATATAACCCATGTCAGTGACATTATTTATATCCCAATCACTTATATCCTGATTAAAAGCCGAACCAAAAAACATTCCACTCATATCTGTTACGTTACTAACATTCCAACTACTTATATCCTGGTTAAAATTTGTCGCTCCCCAAAACATACCACCCATGTCAGTAACATTACTCACATCCCACGAGGATATATCAATATTAAAGTTACTAGCATCATCAAACATATCTTCCATATCTAAGACATTACTTACGTCCCACGAGGATATATCGCTGTTAAAATTACTAGCATCCTCAAATATATCTTTCATATTTATCACATTACTCACATCCCAGTTTGAGATATCACCATTAAAGCCTGTTTTTCTAAACAGTCTATTCATGTCGGTGACAAGTGAAACAACATATTGTGAGAGCTTATCTGGATCCTCAGTCCAAGGGGCTTCAGAAATCAAACTCCTCAAAAGTTCTTCGGATACTATTCTATATTCTTTACCATCAATTACACCCCTATCACCAGAAATTCCCCAGTCCTGAGCCTTTATTGTAACACCATTATCATCTAGGTATACAGGATTCAACATAACTCCAAATTCATCTATTGGAACTCCCTTCCTAGTGGTATTATCCTTATCAATATCGTCGGTGACCCCGTCACCATCTGAGTCAAGTTGAGATGCTGCACATCCATCAGAATTTACTGTAGTACCTGAGGGCGTGTCAGGACATTTATCGTCGGCATCTGTCACGCCATCATTATCTGCATCTATGTATTCAAACTCAGCAGTTATACTAGTATTAGACGTTATCTCAAATGTAAGTGGATTGTTGTTACCACTTTCTCCACCACTCCATTGCTTGAAGCTATAACTAGGTGATGGCACTGCTGTTATTGATACCGTTTCTCCTTCGTTAAAAGTTCCACCGCTAGGACTTACCGATCCTGTTCCAGGAGGAGTTACTTGTGTCGTGAGAGTGTAAGTCACAGGTGGTACTTCTTCCTCACAAGAAATTAATAAAAAAGATATTATAAATAGGTAGTATAGATTTTTCATGCTTTGTATTTATTTATTTTTAAATAAATAATCAATCAAAAAGATAGGTTTGAAAAACCTCTAAAAATAAAATAATAGTCAAAAATTTTATAATCTTTAATAATCATCTGACGTAATAAAGAGGTATAATAAAAATTAATATTTATGAATAAATTCAAAATCCTTGTAATGATTATGTTATTATCATGTAATAACTACTCAGATGATAACTACCAACCTATTAATAATTCAACTGACGATAATACTATTTATGTTACATCTTCTAGTGGTAACAGCTATAATTCCACCCCCTCAAGTAATAGTGATTATTTTTTGAGTGGTAACGATAAAAACGGAAGAGTGTCAGGAGGAGATCCAAGTATTTCGTTTAATGTAGATGATGTAGTAATATTTGATGTTAGTGCATCGGGACATCCTTTTTATATTAAGACAGTACAGGGAACAGGTACTGAAAATTTAGCTGAAAACGTAAATAATAATGGTACAACAAATGGCACTATTAGATGGACTCCAAATGAACCAGGTACATACTATTACCAGTGCTCAGTTCATAATAATATGTATGGTGTTATAACAATTGTGGAGTAGTTATAATATATCAATTACTAAAAGCTAGTTATTAATTTAACTAGCTTTTTTTTATTATAGACATACTAGATTACTGTCAACATCATCATTAAAATTAAAATATTTCTTTTCATTATAATCCTCACTCTTATCTCAGTGAGACAATGAATTATAAAATATCATTATATTTAAAAATAAATATGTTATTGCCGGTAAGACATCTACAATATTGTCTTTGATTTTTATCCGAATTAAAATTGCCGCTGTCATCATCATAATAAAACAGAACGATGTCAGTATTAATAAAATATCTATTTTAAGTCCTATCAATAGTCCTACTCCACCTAGTAATTGTAGGAAACCTACCAATTTTCTTTGATTATTATATCCCCAACGATCATACTCTGATTTCATTCTTCTTGATATAAATGAGCTGTATCCGTAGACAATAAATGATATAGCAGTAAATACGGTAACTAAAGTTAAATTCATTAATTAAATCAAACCACTATTGAAAGCAGATATATATAATGACATCAATAAAAAAATTAATGATGGTAGTAACTTAGAGATGGGATTTTTAATTTTAAGATGAGACAACTGAGCACAAAACATAAAAAAAGCCATAGATACAGAACCAAACAGGATTAAATCATTATACCAGATACCTGCTAATAGTAAAACAGATGATGAAATCTTAAAGGCACCAACAAAATTTCTAAGGAGATCTGAATACCCAAATTCATTAAACTCTTTCACTACATTATCATACCTCAAAGTCCAAACAAAAAATACTGATACTGCTACAATTAATTGAAAAGCTGCTGAAAGTTCTAACATATATTTTGTCTTTTTTACTGAATATTAACTGTCAAATAACAAGTATTTATAACTATAATCAAAGAATAACATTAAATTTTTAGATCTTTTCTGACATCTTTTCTGACAATATCTAGATACCTCATCCTCTTCTTATCTGTTGTAAAGGGAACTGACCAAAACTGTTTTGTTTTATACCATAAAGATAACTTCCAACCAAAAACAAAGCTATAAACACCCATAACAAGTCTTAATTTAATTGAATTTAAATACAGTGTCATGACAGGTAAAGAAGGTGCACCATGCGTCATGTACGTCCTTATCTCTTTATCTTTTAAGTATGATTTAGGGTATGCATAAATTTTAGTGATATTAACAAAATCGAAAGCAAACCCAGGGGTAAATATAAAATCGAAAAACATTTCCATTCTTGGTGTTAATCTGAACCACCATACTGGTGATATGAAATATATCCTATTTGACCATGTAATTAGCTTTTGATACTTTTCAATTATTTCTTTTTTAGGATCTGAGAATGGTTCATTGTACAGGTCAATTATCTCTAAGTTTTCATCTGACTTTTCAATCTCTCCCTTAATTGTCTTAAAAATACCGTTGTAACAGAATGACTTCTTGTCTGGATGTCCAATTACTATTAGATTATTCATATAAAGAAACTGAGTTATTGAAAATATTTGTAAAAAATTTACACATTATTATATTTTCAGTTACCCACTAATGTACGGCAAATAGTATCAAATAGATTTGATCTTGATTATGATATTTCCTATTTAATTGGAATGGAGTTAAATGATCTATAAAAATCTTTTGATCATCACATAAGCTAGAAGCACAAAAAATAAAATTATAGAACCCCATATAATTAAAGATATAAATTTAATCTCCAGGATATTCGTTGGTAGGAAAATAGCAGATACAATGACGATGAGCATGCATATTGACATTACTTTGGCAATGCCTTTCGGTTCTTCTTTCCATCCTAACGACTTAATAATAGAGCTCTCCCAAAACTTCATGTTATGAACTTAATTATTTTAAAATAATTTTTTATGATATTAATAAATATTTTTTTTATCTCCTGACTCTCTTCGAGTATAATTCAGATATTTATAATAAAATTATAGTCTAAAAAATATAAATGCGATAGCGGTGATGATTACGATTATTCTAACTAAAAGCTTAAATTTTAGGAACAAAATGACTTAACATCAGATATATTTATCTTAGAAAAAGAAAAGATTTTCAGGCTTTGAATGGAGCTAAAAAGAAAAATAATGATCGTAAAGTTCTTATCTTAACTTTTTAATTAACAGTCGCAGCAAGTACAGTCATTGCAGCTACTGACACATTCGCAATTTTTACATTCACAATTCATAAATTAAATATACCGAAAAACAATTATTAGCACAAATCGTCAATTAAATATAAGAAAATAAGATATTTAATTATTCGAATATAATTTTAGATATAAAGTTTGAGATATAAACTGATACAGCGAAAGCTATAAGCATTGGAATAACTTTAAATGCATTATTATTTTTTATTTTAAAGAATTTACCTAGTGACTTTTCTTTTGTATTAAACTTAGGGTTATTGAGATTAAGAAAAATAGAAAATGAAACGAAATAAACAGACATAAAGCTTAACAATAACGATAACCTGATTAAAATTTCCATTGACAATATTATTTACAATATGTTTTCATCTCTTAGCATATTTTAGAAAGGAACTAATTCACTCAATCTAATATCAAACCAACCAATAAAACCAAAGAGTATTGATACTATTACAAGTATTATTATATGCCAGCTATACTTTTTTAAAATATGGATTAATTTCATTAATTTTTGATATTAAAACTATATTTAAAAAAACTAATTTCAAATAATGAAAAAATTAAAAAATTTTAAAAAAATTGTACTCCTTCTTATATCTGTTATTTTTTTCGGATGTGATAAACAATCAAAAAGTTTTATTGTTGGTTATGAAATGGAGGGAGAAAATAGGATTAACGTAGAGAAGGGTGATAAGAGCTCACTTGAAATTATTGAGAAATATTTTGAGGGATACAATAATAAAGACATGGGAGTTGTAGAAAGCTTAGAACACGAAGACTTTCTAGGATATAGCCATACTGGTCAGGTTGTGAGTGGAAGTAAAGAACATATTGAGATGTCACAGCAATTTCTAGATACATACGATAATGCTAGGTGGGATATTATCTGGTCAATTTCCGCTGATATAAAATTTGAGGACAAACCAACCGAGAACTGGGTGACAACGTGCCTAAATATAAGTTTTGGAGAAGGTGAGGAAAGAAAAAACTTTCAGAGAATTTTTGATGCTCAGATAATAGATAATAAGATTAAAAAAGCTTTTCTGTACCAGAGAACATTAGCAGAGTCTGAAATAAATTAATTATGGTATAAGTATATACTAACCTTTATTTTTTTTATTGTGTACATACTGACTTACAGATAGTATCATTAGTGATATTAGAAGTAACATATTAGGTATATCACCAAAAATCCAGTATGAGTCATCTTTAATTACAAAATAAAAATTTACAAGTATCAGTATGAAGATTATACTATATCCGACAACATAAAACATACACTAAATATATCAATGAATATCTATAACTAAATGATGAATTTAAAAATGTTATAATATTAGAAAATCATATCTCTAAATAATAGCATTTAGTATGGTTGAAATATTAAATTATTTATTCTGGAGTGCTTCTAGAGTATGAGAACCCGCCCTTTTGACCACTTGACCACGAGGTGAATCTGACGCTTAAATAAATATCATCTTGAATTAAGTGAAGTACTAGATTCTTTCCTACAACACCTTTTGGACTACCAACTGCAGATCTGAACTTACTAAAATTTAGAGAACCAATATCGTCTAAAGATCCAATTGCCCACTCCGTACCTACAGGACTACTATTTTTATCTGATATATTTTCCTTGGCAATATTATAAATTTGACCGCCATCATTTCCTCTAGTTATCCACACATTGTCAGTTATTCTATCTTGATTTGATTGCAGACTAGGATCAGCTCCATCAGATTTCTCAAAATTTAATAGGTCTCCAGTCCATGTTACATAGGAATTATTAGTATTATCTTGATTGTCATCTACCTGTTCGGTCTCATCTGAACAAGATACGATGAGTAGTGAGAGAGTTAATAAGTAAATATAGTTTCTGATTTTCATATTGATCTTTTTATCTATATATACTTCCATCATAATTAAATGTTTCTTAATTAGAATTAAAATTAATAAAGACTATTATATCACTTCTCAAAGTTTTAAAAATTAAACTAAAATTTCTGTGTCTCATATAATGCCCTCAAAACAGAATAAAATGCCTCTTTTTTTGAGTAATCTTTATTTATTAGCCACGCTTTCTGATCCTTTCTCCAATTCCCGTAAGGGATATCATCTCTAAAACCCCAATCACTTATCAGAGTAACTCCTGCTTCTCTGGCTGTTTTTATTACGTTGTAATAAATATCATTCTGTTTCCTAAAGTATTCGGCCCAATCAGATTCTGTTCTCATAACATCACTTACTCTTCTACGAGGTTTTCCATTACCCCCCCAGAGATTCATTCCAACATCTAACTCTGTTATGAAAACTTCGACTCCTAATGCTTGAAATCTTTTTATATTTTTAAACATATCACTGTAATTATAATCTATGTTATAGTTAAGATGACACTGAAAACCTACAGCATCAATAGGAACTCCTGTATTTTTTAGGTGTTTGATCAACTGATACAATCCATCAGATTTATGACCACCAAATGCAATATTAAAATCTCTAATTTCAAGTTTTGATGTTGATAAACACCTTACCTCCTCCAATACCTTTCTGATAAATACGGGATGTCTATCATTAATTTTATCTTTTCCATCTAATCCAGATTTATCTTCCTCATACCCTAAACTCATCCACTTGACATCCTCAGCTGCATCTCCAGTTTCCCTGTATAAGCCTTTATTCATTAAAAATATTTCATTAATGACATTGAATGCGTCTACTTTCCTGAAATTATCATTAGAGATTAAAATAGTTTTGATATAAGATTTTAGTATAAAATTTAATTCATCTTTACTGTAATCAGATTTCCAAAACCATTCGGGAAAATATTTATTTGGGAAGAAAAGGCAGTGATGTATTAAATACATTTTATTATCAATCCCCCAATTAACTAGTTCACTTAGACCATCATTATTAAAATAAAAATCCTTCATCGACTCTGGTTTAGTCTTTGGCCAAAAGCCATTATCCCAAGCCGGGTAAACAGACATCTGAATTCCAGAGTAATTCTCTAAAACAAATTTTCTATTTTTCAATGATTCTGAACCCCTAAGTATTGCCTTATTTCCATCTGATCTTACTTGAGAGGTGATAATAGTTGACTGTGAATAACTTTTTAGTGTACTATTATAATCATATGACTGAGATAAAAGTGAAAAGGAGAAAATATTTAAATATATAATTTGAAATAAATTAAATATTCTGGTAAAAGGTACTTTCATATTGACAAATTGAAAATATCTATTGTACAAATTAAAAATATTTATTCCTTTATAATCACACCAGTTGCTAGGAAGCTCAATGTAATTTCTGGGTCATTTATTTTGTTAATTTCTCTCAATGTCTTTCCTGCATCCTCAGCATAATGTCGCAGTTGAGGGACAGTTAATGTGTCAACGCTTAAATCCCCATTAATTATAACTTCTTTTCCCTCGACTCCTTGTTTAGGAACAAAAAAACCATAATCCTTGAATCTTACAAGAATAGTATCCTCTTCTGCCCTTATTCTCATCCAGCAACCTTTCTTAGGACAAGTTGATAATATTTCCCCTTTAATCTTTATTGGCATTTTTATATTCTCTGGAAAATCACTTTCAATAAATGTAAAATCTTCAACATTTATGGATGAAAAATTATCTCCATAAATATTTGAATTGTTTTGAGAATTTGCCTCATATAAGGTCACAGAAATTAAAATGATAAATAGGTATGCTTTTTTCATAAACCAAATATAAAATTAGTTACTGATTTTATCACCAATATCCAATATAATAAATTCCGTCCTCCTATTTTCTTGATTTTGTTTATCCGAACATGAATCACAGCCTAATTCACAAAACTCTATTGGACTAGATTCACCATAACCCTTTCCAATTATCCTTTTATTAAAAGTTACGATGATCTCATCAGAGTTAAAATAATTTTCAAACTCGTCAAAAGATTTAAATCCAATAATTTCCTCAGATTTATCACCTAGATAATCAAAGATTTGCCTTCTATATTTGATATTATTCATTCTCATACTAAAGGACCTATATGATATTTTCGTTTTAAAATTTTTAATGATAGCAGAATGTATTTCAGTAAGATCCCTAGTTGATTTACTAATTCTTTTTTGTATATACCTGGCTGAAGATTTAGCTCGATCATCTGACAATTCTAGGTTATATTCCTCGCTCCCAGTACAATCTGTATGGGATCCTATTTCGATTCTCATGTTAGGATAGTCCTTCATTATTTTAACAACCTTGTCAAGTTCAACTTTCGCATCATCCCTAATCTCTGAGCTATTTGAATCAAAATAAATAGAATTAATGTCAATTATTTTAGTAAGATCTATTCCAACTTCAAGTTTATTTAGGACTATGTAACTAGAATCGGCGTCGTATCCATCCGTTAGAATATAATAGGCAGTGTCAGATTGATAATTAATTTCAGAAGAAGGGATATAGTTATAAGTCCCATCATTTAGCTGCAAAATATCTCCGTAAACTGTTCTATAAATTAAAATTTGTAATATGTCTCCGTCAGGATCAGAATCGTTAAGCAATACGGAATCCTCATCTATTGCTATCTCTTCACCCTCTAAAAAAACTAATTTATCAGGATTTGCTATTGGGTTATTATTAGTTTTTTCCTTTTCCTCTTCAATTATTTTTTGAATGGTTTCATCATCACATTGCATTACTATTCTATAACTATTTTTTTTTCTTTCGACTGGGACAACGACTCTCTTACAACCATTTTTTGTTGCAACAATATCAAGGGGATATCTAAAACTTGTGGTGACATCGAATCTGCCTTTTTCATTAGTTAAACTTCCAGTAAAAAACCCTCCACCAGAAACGTTAGATGATTTTAATATAACTTTAACACCCTCTAATTGTAATCTGCTTTTTTTATCAGTTATAACCCCAGTTACTCTGATTTGAGAAAAAGAATATTCGGATGATATTATAAAAAAAAGAGTACTAAAGAAAATGATTTTCATAGAATATAAATTCAATTTGAAAATTCTATAGATTCTTTTATGGCATCTGAAAAATAGAAATCAAATTTCAATTCTCCATCCTCCCTTACCAGATAGGCACTCTCCAACCAATCGAAATTCATTACTACATTACCTGAATCAGTATCTACTAAAAATTTTCCAACATTTCGTAATGAGACGTGGGCTGAGTTTTCATCAATATCGATCTCAAAATCAGATAATACCCAATTGTCCTCAATAGTTTTAAAGGATTTAACAAATTCAATAAACTCCTCCATCGAGTATTTTTTCTGATTTTCAAATATAAAATAGTCATCAGTAACTAGGTCGTATAGTTTAGTTTTATCAGGGTTTTTAACAGATAAGACATCAAAAAACTCATAAAATTTATCTTTTACCTCCTGCTCGGTAATCCTTTTAACATCTGGGCTACCACATGAGGAAATGATTATTAATACGAATAAAAGTATTCTCAAAATTTTTTCTAATTAGATTTCTTTTTTACTGAAAAATACTCTTTGTAAACTGGATAATTCCAGAAGCTAATTCCAATGGAGAGAAGAAGCGCAAGAAATGCCTCTACCCACATTTCCATGTACACTAAATAAATAATTATAAATAGTAGTGCACTGTCGACAGAGACAAGTAATATTATTTTTTGCTTTAAGTTCATATCAAATTTACATTCCTCTTGTCTAAGAGGAATGTATAATGATTTTAATTATTTTCTAGGTAAGCTTGGATCTGACTTTCCATCGAAGATGGGTCAAACCATTCATTCAAGAGAACAACTTTACCAGCCTCATTAAACTGCTGAATAGCATAAAATTTTAATTTAACCGGGGCACCAGACTCAGAATGAGTTGCATTCCATACACCATAAATTCTAATGCCATTTGGCTCAGTATTTATTTCACCATTATCTGCATATAAATTTCCACCCCAATAACCACCATCATTTACTGGATTCACTCCTCCAGATTGAAAAGAAAAGTCTTCAAACATTTCAAGATAGCCTTTTGCTGCTACCGCTAAATCATCTTTTGTCTGGTATGAACCATCATAGACATTTGGCCCACTCCATTTCAATGAATCAGCATATAAATCTAAAAACAGATCAATATCACCGGAAACAATACCACCTATATGATATTTTTCAAAAGCTTTATAGTTTTTTTCAAATGTAGCTTTATCAGCATCAGATATAATAATTCCTTTAGGACCACCACACGCTAAAGCGACAACTGAAAGTATAAAAAGTATGTATTTACTCATGATTCAATAATTTTATTTAAATACAATCTATTAAATACAATCAAATAAATGAAATAAAAAAATATGAAGTTATAATTTAGAAAAAAATTTCTTGGGCTACTCTAAAAGTATTAGAGTGTGCCTCTATTATATTCTTTAACTCTTGAGAGTAACCACCTCCCATACTTATTTGCACTGGTATACTATTTAACTTACAGAGATTTAAAACAATCCTGTCTCTTTCTTTACATCCATCTAGGGTTAGTGCCAATTTGCCTAATTTATCATTTTGCATTATATCTACACCCGATAAATAGTATATGAATTCAGGCTCAAATTTATCAATTATCTCGGGTAATTTATTTTCCAATTTTTCCAAGTATAATTTATCAGTAGTACCATTGTCAAATTCAATATCCAAATCACTTACTTCTTTTTTAAACGGATAATTATTTTTACCATGAAATGAGAGAGTGAATACATTTTTATCATTTTTAAAAATAGATGCAGTACCGTTCCCCTGGTGAACATCAAGATCAACAATTAATATTTTTTTACATATTTCATTTTTGATTAAATAATTTGCGGCAATTGCCTGGTCATTCAACATACAAAATGCCTCACCTCTATCATAGAAGGCGTGATGAGTTCCTCCCGCAATATTCATTGAAACACCATGCTCTAAGGAATAAAGAGAACCCTCGATTGTTCCCTGTGATATAATTTTCTCTCTTTCTACTAGCTCTTTACTCATCGGAAAACCTATTGGTCTCAATTCCTTAGCAGTTAAATTCTGATTTTTAAGATTAAAATAGTATTGCTTCTCATGAGTTAAGAGTACATTATTATCGGATATTGGTTGAGGAGAGAAGAAATTCTCTTTTGAGCAGGTATTTTCTCTTATTAATTGCTCTGGAATTAATTCATACTTAATCATAGGAAACCTGTGGTTCTCTTCGAGAGGGTAAATATATTTTTCATCAAATGATATCTTTAGCATTAGGATTATCTAAGTCCATTAATATCAAATCTCGAGAAAAATTCCCAGATAATTTTATCAGAATCAATATCCCCGTTTGATTTACCTTTTTCTGAGTTAGCATTTAGCGATGGCCACGAATGATCACCTCCTATTACCTTATAGTGATCTATTTCAACTCCATTAGTCCCATTTTTCCAAGAGTAGTACTCAACAGTTGAACCGTCTGAGGTGTTTTGATCTTCTAGATAAATTACCTCAGGAATGATATCAGTTTTATTATATTCCACCCAATAACTATTAGAATTTTCAATAGGTAGATAGTATCCTGCAATACCATCATAATTATCTTCTGTGCCATTAATTGATAGAAATGGTGTTGGGTGGGTTGGTGAACAATTATCATAAGTGTCTATAAACATATGTCCAGCAACAGAGGCAAAAGCAGCTACCTCTGAGCTTAGCTTGCAAGCTAGCTCAAAAGAAAGGTATCCTCCATTTGAGAATCCAGCTACATAAGCTCTCTCTCTGTCAACTGAATAAAATTCAGCAATTTTATTGATAAGATGAGAAATAAACCCTACATCATCAACATCAGTAGCCTTAGAGTTAACCCCTCCTAAATTCCAAATTGGAATTCCATTGGAGTCAGTATGTGCTTGAGGATACACCAAAATAAAATTTTCATTATCTGAGATATTTCTCATATCACTTACATAATTCATCTGCTCTTCAGCGGTTCCACTACCCCCATGAAGATTAAATACTATTGGTGAATTTTCACTTTCATCATATGAACTAGGTATATATAGTATATAGCTTCTAGATAAGCCGTCAAATAGTATAGTCTGGTAATATAAACCTTTATTTCCTGATATCTCCTCATCGTTATCAGAACATGAAAAAAATAAAATTAAGACAAGTAGTAACTTAAATTTATTCATAATAGATACAAGATATATTTAATTAAATTTGTATGCGTTATGAGTTTAAAATACGTAAAAAATAAAATTGAGTTTTATAAAGACTTCCCAATAAAAGGAGTTGAATACATCGACCTTAATCCTATTTACAAAGATCCAAAAGCTAGAAATATTTTAGTTGAAAAGTGTTTAGAAGATATCCAAAAAGTTGATTTTGAATATCTTGCACTAATAGAATCTAGAGGTTTCCTAATGGGATCTATAATTGCTGATAAATTAGATAAAGGTATCATTCTTTGTAGAAGTAAGAAAGACAGACTTCCAGGAAAAATTCAAACTGTCAGACATAAACTTGAATACGGTGAGGCAACTATGCAGGTCCAAGAGGGAAAAGGGAAAGTTTTGATATTTGATGATGTTCTAGCAACCGGTGGAACTGCTAATGGTGCATTTAAAGTCCTAAGTCTTGGAGGGTACACTCCAGTTTATTCTCTAT
This sequence comes from uncultured Flammeovirgaceae bacterium, assembly GCA_913052485.1. Taxonomy (GTDB): domain Bacteria; phylum Bacteroidota; class Bacteroidia; order Cytophagales; family MED-G16; genus MED-G16. The sequence continues at coordinate 13,834 of CAJXDN010000002.1, forward strand.
TCTTAGTTGAATTATCTCAATTTACAGTAACATGTGATACGGAGTATAGCAGCGCATTAATTCTATAAAATTAATGCGGAGAGAGGGGGATTCGAACCCCCGGTACGCTTAATCACGTACGACAGTTTAGCAAACTGCTGGTTTAAGCCACTCACCCACCTCTCCTTTTTGAATGGCAAATATAATTACATCATTTTCTTGATATATATATTTTCGATTTTTTCTAATTGTGAAAAAGGGTTAAATACGTGTAAGAGTTTACATAAAAAAAATCTAATAATTAGTTTTGCTTATGAACTTACTAAAGTCATTTGGAGTAATTGAATCTTTAATAATACTATCTTTTATCATTACTTATCTGATTTATGCTATAAGACTGTATAAAATCAATAAAAAAATAAAAGTTACAAGAAGCAGAGTTCTAAATAAGCTAATCTTAAGGTCTATTTATTTTAGTTTACTAATTATATCATTGCTTGGACCTTCATTCGGAGAAAATCAAGAGAAAGTAGATATTGTTGGAAAAGATATAATGATTCTGGTTGATCTCTCAGAGTCAATGAATGCAGATGATATAAAACCTACTAGACTCGAAAAAGTTAAATTTGAGGTGAAAAAAATAATAGATAATTTCTCAAGTGATAGGATAGGTATCATAATGTTTTCAGGAGAGGCATTTATGCAATGTCCCATGACCTATGATAAGAATGCACTTAATTTATTCACTGAAACTTTAAATACAGGTTTAGTTCCAAGAACCGGAACAGATTTTGGGCCTGCTCTTGAACTTTCTTTGTCAAAACTTAATGATGAAAATTCCCAGTCATTGGAAACAAATTCTAAAGTAATAATTTTAATATCTGATGGTGAGGATTTTGGAGATAATACCAATGAATCCTTGGATAATATAATTGAGTCAAACATAAAATTATTTACTGTTGGTGTAGGCAGCGAAAAAGGCAGTAAGATTTTACTTGGAAATGGAAAATATAAAAAAGATAAAGATGGCGGTGTAGTTATCACAAAACTTAATCCGACATCGTTAAAAGAAACAGCAAAGGATACAGGTGGTAAATATTTTGAAATTTCTAATATAAATAATGAGGTAGACGAGTTAATTTCAGAAATAAACAGCATTAAAGGAGATGTAATAGAGTCAAAAACCATCGATGTCACAGTGAATAAATATTTTTACTTTCTTTTTACTGCATTACTTTTAATGATTATTGATTTTTCTATTAAATTGAAAATTATAAGGATATGATTATTATAATTAACATAATATTTTCTCTGATGTTATCAGAAAGGATAGATCAAATCAATAAATTGACAAAAGAGGCTGAAATCGCATTTAAAAACGAAGATTTTGCCGAGACTATTGAAAAATACGAATTACTAATAGATTCATTTGATTTTTCCAATGAACAAGTATATTTAAACTTGGCACACTCACATTTATTATCGAAAGATACTTTAAAAGCCATTGAAAATTACAACTTTGCATCTCTTGCAGATAAATCTGAAATTAAATCAATAGCACTTCAGCAACTTGGAAATATTAGCGAGAAAAATAATAAACTCGAGGATGCATTAAACTTTTATAAGGCATCAATTATTGCAGATACCAAGAATAATGACTCAAAATATAATTATGAGCTTGTAAAGAAGAAATTAAATAATAAAAAAGACCAGAAACAAAATAATAAAAATAATAAGTCTCAAAACGAAAAAAATAAAGACTCTTCAGAATCTAAAAAGAATGATAATAAAAGCCAAGATGATAAGAATAATAAAAAAGATAGCGAAGAAAAAAAAAGTGAGAATAAAGAAAATAATTCCAGTAAAAGTAATGAGGAATCATTAGAGGAAAAACTCAAAAAAATAAATATGAGTAAGAAGAAGGCAGAGATGATATTAGATGCACTCAACAATAATGAGTTCCAATATATTCAGCAGTTAAAAAGAAAATCAAAAAAGAAATTAGATAAAAATAAACCCGACTGGTAATGGTTAATTCTATATTTGAAACGGACTTTAATTTCAAAGGCCTAATATCAAGATACAAGGGAAAAGTTCGAGATGTCTATCATTTTAAAGATAAACTTGTTATGGTTGTAACTGATAGATTAAGTGCTTTTGATGTTGTCCTACCTAAACCGATACCATATAAGGGGCAAATTCTTAATCAAATTGCAGAAAAATTCTTAAAAATAACAGAAGATATCGTCCCAAACTGGGTCGAAAATGTACCAGATCCAAACGTTACAATTGGGAAAAAATGTGATACTTTCCCTGTAGAGATGGTGATAAGGGGTTATCTAACTGGCCACGCCTGGAGGGAATATAAAAATGGTAAGAGAGAAATCTGTGGAGAAAAGATGCCAGACGGAATGAGGGAACATGATAAATTTCCAGAGCCAATAATTACTCCTACAACAAAGGCAAAATTTGGACATGATTTAGATATTTCTAAAGATGAGATCATATCCTCAAAAATTGTAAAAAAGAAAGATTATGATCAACTCGAAAAATATACAAAATTATTATATGCAAAAGGGTGTGAATACGCAAACTCAAAAAATTTAATTTTAGTTGATACTAAATATGAATTTGGTAAAATAGATAAAGAAATTACTTTAATTGATGAAATTCATACCCCTGACTCCTCAAGATACTTCTATGCTGACACTTACAAGGAACTACAAAAAAATAATCAAAACCAGAGACAACTCTCAAAAGAGTTTGTAAGAGAGTGGCTCATAAGTAATGGATTCCAAGGAAAAGATGGTCAAGAAATCCCAGAAATGACTGATAAAAAAATAAAATCAATCTCTGAAAGATATATTGAACTCTATGAAAATATTATCGGAGAAAAGTTTTTTAAAAGAAATACTGAAAATATGTTGAATGATATAAAATCGAATATTAAAATTGCATTATGAAATACGAAATAGAAAAAAACGATTTGTACTATATTTTAACTCCTAAAGAAGAGAAAATAGATTCAGTACTTGCCCCATCTATGAAAGCTGATCTAATAACCTACGAAGTAGAGGGTGCAAAAAATATAATTTTAGATTTAAAAAATGTAAAATTCATGGATTCTTCTGGACTGAGTGCAATGTTAGTAGGAAATAGAACCTTCAGAGAAAAAAACTCATCTTTTATAATTTGTAATGTCAGTGAACATATTGAAAAAGTTTTAAAAATTTCGAAACTAGATACAGTTTTAGATATTTTACCTTCACTGCAAGAATCTATTGACTCCATTCAACTCGATGAAATCGAAAAAGGTATGAATTAAAGTTATTAAATGAACCGCTTTGATTCAGAAGAGAGAAAAAAATTAAATAAAATATTTGTTGTCCTTTCGGGTGTTTTTATCACTAACGCAATAATAGCTGAAATTCTTGGCACTAAAATCTTTGATGTTTCTTTATATAAACAGTTTAGTTTATCTGTTGGGGTAATAATTTGGCCCGTAGTTTTTATTAGTACTGATATTATTAATGAGTATTTTGGTAAAAAGGGAGTTAAGAGGGTAAGCTACTTTACCATTTTACTCGTAATTTATGTATTTATTGTAATTTTTCTCTCAACAAAACTTACACCAAACTCTTATTGGCTAGATATTAACAAGACAGATGCAGATGGGAATCCATTTAATATTAATTTTGCATATAATGTAATATTTCTTCAAAGTACTGGAATTATTGTAGGTTCAGTAGTTGCTTTTTTAATTGCTCAGTTACTAGATGTATTTATTTTTCAAAAAATTAAGAAAATTACAAAGGGAAAATTAATATGGTTGAGAGCAACAGGATCAACCTTAATTTCACAACTCATTGATAGCTTTGTTGTACTAATAATTGCTTTTTATTTTCTCGCTCCAGACGGTAAGTCCTGGGAGATAAATCAGATTCTAAGTGTTGGTGTTGATAACTATACCTTTAAATTTTTTGTGGCAATATTAATAACTCCGATGATATATTTATCTCATTTTACTATTGATAATTACCTTGGTAAGGAGCTTGCAAAAAAGGCTAAAGAGATTGCACTAAAAAATTAAATTTTATATTTACACTATGAAAAGTACGTTTAGATTAATTTACAAATTCTTAGGGTTCATATTTTTATTTTTTTTACTGGGTACACTATTTGTATTTATTGAAACTGTTATGATTGAAAATAATACTCAATCTTTCATAGATGAATCTGGTATTTTACAGAACAAATACGAAAAAAGTTTAATTCCTATAATAGCTTCTCTGGTCTGTTCTTATCTAATAATTTTTCAGATACCTTGGTTCAAAAAAAAGGAAATTTAGCTGTTTAAAAGATTATCTAGAATAATACCTGTAGATACTGATACATTTAACGACTCTGCATCACCAAGCTTTTTAATACTTATCCAACTATCTACATAAGGTTCAAGTTGTTTACTTATCCCCCTTGACTCATTACCAAATAAAATAATACCTTTCTTAAAATTTTTAGGAGTTACAAGTTTATTTTGATCCGATGTCGTTCCAATAATACTACAATTATTAGAGAAAACTTTTTCTAAGTCCTGATAAAAGACATTAACTCTTGTAAAAGAACCCATACTTGACTGAATAACTTTTGGATTGTATAAATCAACACAATCTTTGGAACATATTATATTTTGAATGCCGAACCAGTCAGCATTTCTAATTATAGTACCAAAATTTCCTGGATCGTTTAGTGAATCTAAAGCGATAGATACTTTACCTAATTTCTTAAATGAAAAATCTTTTGATACAGATTTTACAACACAGAAACCATCCCTATTATTTTTCAATAGACTAAAATTATTGATATTATATTCATCTAAAACATAAACATTGTTTATATCGAAAGAATTCTTATATTTTTCGAATATTTTTTTTGAAACTACTGTAAATATCACATTATATGATGAGTTTAATACTTCTAAAATACCTTTAATCCCCTCAACTAAAAAAAGATTTAATTCATCTCGTGTCTTCTTATATTTAAGTGATTTTATTAATTTAAGTTTTGCTTTAGATATCATTTCTAAATTTTAAATTAAATTTAATCATATTGTTACAACATATTGAAAATATAGATAGAGAGATCACTATTACCGTAAATAATTTGTCTCATAATTATTTAGATTATATCATGATTTTTTTAAGTAATAAATATGTTTGGATACCTCTCTACATTTACCTTATTTTCTTATTATGGAAATATGATAAGAAAAATTTTATAATAAATATTGTTATTTGTTCAGGTGCAGTTATAATTGCTGACTTTATAACAAGCTCTCTTATGAAGCCTTATTTTGAAAGACTGAGGCCATGTCAAGACAATTCAATGTTAGATTTAATTAACGTTGTTTCTGGATGTGGAAAAAAGTTTAGTTTTGCATCATCACACGCTTCAACTACCTTCTCATTAGCTACTATTTTCTTTTATGTAACCAAGGGTGATATTAAACTTCTTTTTTTATGGAGTTTCTTAATTGGATATAGCAGAATTTATTTAGGAGTTCATTACTTTTTGGATGTTATTATTGGATTTTTGGTGGGCTTTTTAACTTCAGTGGTAATTTATCGTATATCAAAGAAATATTTAGCTTGAAATTTTTTCCATTTTACATATTAATTCTACTCTTTTCATGTAATAATTATACAAAAACATTACCAATTTACGGTAGACCAGAAATAGTAGAGAATAAAACTGATAATGATATCAGTTATGATACAATTCCTCACTCAGTTGAAGATTTTCAATTCTTAAACCAGGACAGCATGATTGTTACTAACTCAACCTTTAGTAATTCGATTTATGTAGCTGACTTTTTTTTCACAACATGTCCTACAATATGTCCTATTATGAAAAATAATATGATAAAAGTATATGAAAAGTACATTGATAATTCGAAGGTTAAATATCTTTCACATACTATTAACCCATTATATGATAATGTTGAGATTCTATCTAGGTACTCTGAAAGACTAGATGTTGACTCTAATATTTGGCATTTTGTTACTGGAGACTTAGATGAAATATATGATATTGCTAAAAGTAGCTACATGGTAACTGCGATAGAAGATAAAAATGAACCGGGGGGCTTTCTACATAGTGGCGTGTTCTTACTAGTTGATAATAATAGGAATATTAGAGGTGTATATGATGGTACCGATATATCAGAAGTTAATAGATTAATTAATGAAATAGAGGTTTTACTAGAAACTACCTCTTAATCATCTTACTAATATATTTACCTACTAAGTCAAATTCAAGATTTACAAAATCACCACGTTCTATTAGATTAAAATTTGTTTTGTTGTAGGTGTGGGGAATAATTGCGACAGAAAACGTATTGTTTTTTATATCGAAACAAGTCAAGCTCACTCCATTAATGCATATGCTACCCTTCTCTATTAAATAGTTCAAAAAACTAGCGGAAAACCTAAATCTATATATCCAGCTATTTTTCTCATCAAGTTTATCAATACATTCAGCTGTATCGTCAACATGTCCCTGAACTAAATGACCATCGATTCTACCACCCATTTTCATACTTCTTTCTAGATTAACTAATGAGCCAACCTCTAATCTTGAAAAATTTGATTTTTTTAGACTCTCTTTTATAACGGTTACCGAATGATTTTTTTTATTACAATTAGTTATTGTTAGACAGACACCGTTATGACTAAGACTCTCATCAATTTTTAATTCCGAACTTATAGAGCTTGAAATAATTAAATCTAAATTATTTTTATTTTTAGTAATTGACTCGACGACACCAGTTGTTTCAATAATTCCAGTAAACATTTTTTTAAATAATATTACTTTGCAAAAGTAAAAGTTAAATTTGTGAGAAAAAATTTAATTCATGAAAGATAAAAAAATTAACTGTAGTGATACTAAAGTTAGTATCAGCGAAATGGTATTACCAAATCACACCAATAATTTAAATACTTTATTTGGAGGGAAGTTAATGTATTGGATGGATATGGCAGCTGGAATATGTGCATATAAGAATACCAAAAAAATTGCAGTTACAGCATCGGTTGATAATATATCTTTTAAGTCTCCAGTATATAAAGGTGATATTGTAACAATTAATGCTTTCATAACAAGAGTTTTTAATTCCTCAATGGAGATTTTTCTAGAGGTCACTACTCAGAATAGAAAAACAGGAGAGTCAATAGTTAGTAATAATGCATTTTTTACATTTGTTACACTAGATAAAAATAGCAAGCCGGTAAAATCAATAGAAGTAAAACCTAAAACAGATGAGGAAATTAAGTTATATGATGGAGCGCTCAGAAGAAGACAGCTCAGATTGATTTTAGCTGGTAAGATGAAGCCTGAAGAAGCTGAGGAATTAAAATCTATATTTAATTAAAAATCTGATCTAACTTATTAAATAAATTAGGTCCTCTCAGCTCATTGTTTTTTGCAATGATTTTACCGCTAGGATCCAGTAGAAAAACACTAGGAATTCTATCAATATTGTAAAGAATGGCTGCCTCTGATTGATAATATTTTAGATCGGAAACATTTATCCATGGAAGTTTATCTTGTTTGATACCCCTAACCCAGTCATCTCTAGTCCTGTCAAGTGATACTTGATAGATCTCAAATCCTTTATCTTTAAATAAATTATAATTTCTGACAATATTTGGGTTTTCCTCCCTACATGGCCTACACCATGCAGCCCAAAAATCTAATAGTACATACTCACCTCTTAGAGAAGATAAAGGTATTGGATTTCCAGTAGTATCATTTAAAATAATTTCTGGGGCTATACTTCCAACCGATACAGCTTTTAACTTAAGAAGGTTTTCTTCAAATTTTTTGAAGTAAGAGTTGGAACTAAATTCATCATAATATCTAGAGTATATTGTTTCCCAAAAATTGATATTTTCTCCTATGGGCAAATAACTTGCTGATACGATAACTGCTAATGAATTATCTAACTCCTTTAAAAATTCTTTTAGATATATTTCAAATTGATTTTTTTTAAAAGAGGCTTCTTCTCTGAGACTATTTATTTTTGAGATATCTTCTTCCTGACTAGCATCAAAAAAAGCTCTATTTAATTCTCTTACCTCGTCTCGATATAATCTTATTTCCTCTCCAATTTTATTTAGAATATCTGTATCATCAGAACCTTCAATTTTATAACTAAAATTTGATGGTTCATTATCAATATTGATATTTATATCACTTCTGTTAAGAATTAAATCTATACTACTTTTTCCTAACACATCAAGCCTATATAAAGACGCTTCACTATTAAAAACAATAAATTCTAACTTTTTTTCAATAAAATTTGCGTTCTGAAGAAGTTCAATTGAGTAATCAGAATTGACTTTCTGCAATCTCACCTCCCCATTATTATTTTCCCCTTCTATATTAATTGTTATAGTTAATTCATTAGATGAATCATATGAAGTATTACACGACTGAAATAAAATCAATATAAGTGAGAATATTATTAAATTTCTCATAACATAAGCTTGCTGGAAAAGATTTACAATATCTATCTGGAACGTATAAAAATATTAATTGTTCAAAGCCTTAGCAAAATAGATTTTCCCTTCTTCTCTAACCTTTGATAACCCATCTAAAAAATTTCCACCTGCTGTTGAAAGGAAATTTTGACCACCGCCTGATCCCTTAATTTTTTCAGATAAATTTTTAATAATATTTCTCGCGTCAAGATTAGACTCATTAGTTAAATTTTTAGATATTAATAAAACAATATAGGGTTTTGACTCAGTCTCAACTGTAGCTAAAAAAACTAAATTTTTTAATTCTCTGTCTAGCTCAAAAGCAATTTGCTTTACAAAATCAATACCTTCCTCTTTGAAATGATCTATGATAAGACTTTTGTCTTTGATCTTATTTAAATTATTAATTAGTTTTTCTTTATATGTTTTCTTTCTAATTAAATCCATTTTACCTAACCTATCCTCAAGAGATTTATTTTTGTTAATCAGGTTTTTAATAGAGTCCAAAATATTATTGGTTTTAAGTAGGTCCTTTATAAATTTTAAGCTAGATGATTCATTATCAGAAAAATTTAATAATTCTAAAGATGTTAAAGCTTCTACTCTTCTCACACCTGATGATATTGAACTTTCAGAAATTATTTTAAATAATCCTATCTCTGATGTTGTGCTTACATGCGTACCTCCACATAGTTCAACTGAGAATTTGTTATCAATTGTAACAACTCTGACTTTATCACCATACTTTTCTCCAAACAGAGCTGTAGCTCCCATTTTTTTTGCTTTTACAATAGGGACATTTTCTAATATCTCAATATCAATATTTTGAAAAATTTTATTATTAACTATCTCATTTATATTTTTTAATTCGTTGGCTGAAAGCTTTGAGAAATGAGAAAAATCAAATCTCAATATATTATCATTAACAAGTGAGCCCTTCTGGACAACGTGATCACCTAAAATTTCTCTAAGTGCTGAATGTAAGAGATGTGTGGCAGTATGATTTTTTGATATAAGTTTTCTTCTAAATACATTAATTTTTGCAGTGAAAGTATCACTTAAATTATCCGGTAATTTATCAACTAAATGTATTATGAGATCATTCTCCTTAAAAGTATTTAAAACATTTACCTGGCTATTTTCTCCCTTTAATTTTCCGATATCTCCTACTTGTCCACCAGATTCAGGATAAAAAGGTGTTTTATCCAGAACTACATGAAATTTAGTTTTATTATCAATTTTAACTTCTCTATATTTTAAAATTTTTGATTCAGAAATTAAGGAACTGTAACCAATAAACTTTGAATGATTATTATCAATTAAATTGACCCAATCATCGGAATAACTCTGAGAACTACTTCTAGATCTGTCTCTTTGCTTGTTAAGTAATTTATTAAAATCAGACTTATTTAATATTAAATTATTTTCCCTAGCTATTAATTCTGTCAAATCGTAAGGAAAACCATAGGTGTCGTACAACTCAAAAACTAACTCTCCCGGAATCTCATCATTATCTTTTAAATTGGTTTTAATATCATTAATTTTTTTTAATCCTTTCTCGAGGGTTTTTAGAAATGTTTTCTCTTCCTCTAAAATAACTTTTAAAATAAAACTTTCTTGATCTTCCAGATTTTCGAATATGTCTTTATAGTCGCTAATTACTGATTTAGCAAGGACATGAAGAAATGGTGACTTCAGTTCTAAAGATGAAAAACCATATCGAACTGCTCTCCTTAAAATTCTTCTTACTACATAGCCAGACTTATTATTTGAGGGTATTACTCCGTCAGATATTGTAAAAACAATTGCTCTTATGTGGTCAGATATAACCCTTAAAGCAATATCTTTTTTTTCATTATCACCATAGTTAATTTTAGAGATTTTGGATAGAGAAGAAATAATATTCATAAACAAATCAGTGTCATAGGTGGATTTTAAGCCATCTATTGCCATCGATAACCTTTCAAGTCCCATTCCGGTGTCTACATGTTTATTAGGAAGAGGCTCTAAAGAACCATTTTTTTTCCTATTGAATTCAATAAATACTAGGTTCCATATCTCTATCACCTCAGGGTGGTCTTTGTTTATAAGATCTTTTGTAGGTGTCTTTACCATTTCTTCTGATGATCTGAGGTCAATATGAATTTCAGAGCATGGACCACAGGGTCCCACATCACCCATTTCCCAGAAATTATCACTTTTTGACCCATCTATAATTTTAGAGTGATCAACGATTTTATTCCATAATTTTGCTGCTTCATCGTCTCTATCCAAATTATCTTTACTGTCTCCACCAAATACAGTAACAAATAATCTTTTTTCATCAAGTTTATAATGATTTACTAATATGTCCCAAGCCCACTCAATTGCATCTTTTTTGAAATAATCTCCAAACGACCAGTTACCTAACATCTCAAACATAGTATGATGATATTTATCAATACCAACCTCCTCTAGGTCATTATGTTTTCCACTTACTCTAAGACATTTTTGAGTATTAGCTATTCTGACTGTAGATGGTGATTCATTTCCTAAAAAAATATTTTTAAACTGATTCATACCGGCATTGGTAAACATCAAAGTTGGGTCATCATTAACTGTAATTGGAGCAGACTGGATAATCTTATGATTTTTACTTTTAAAGTAATCAAAAAATATATTTCTTATTTTTTTAGAGTTCATTTAAACTAAAATCGATGAATATTTTTATTTTTGTATAACTTAAAACAAAATTAGACTATTTTATCTAATTATGAGTAAACACAAATACTATTATAATCCTGACACGTGTAGGTACGAGAAGATAAGGAAGACCAATAAAGATATATTGCTTAATACATTTGCGTTTATATCAATTGTTTTATTTTCTAGTTTCATATTAGTAAATATCTACGATCGATACTTTGAATCACCTAAGATAATTCAACTAAAGAAAGAAAACCAAGAGCTTCAAACACACTATGAAATTTTAAATAAGGAGGTAAATGTTGCATATAAGATGCTGAATAATCTAGAGGAAAGAGATGACAACGTCTACAGAATTATATTTGAAGCAGAACCAATTCCTGGTACAATTAGACAGGCCGGTATTGGTGGTATCAACAGATACAAAGAACTAGTAGACGGAAATCTTGAGAGAGATGATTTAATTATTGATAACTACGCTAAAATAGATGAACTCAAAAGGAAACTCTATATTCAAACTAAATCATATGATGAGTTATTAGATATGGCTAATAACAAGGAGGAGTTAGTAGCATCAATCCCAGCAATTCAGCCAGTATCAAACAAGGACCTGAAAAGGTTAGCCTCTGGTTATGGGACGAGGATAGATCCTTTTTTGAAGGTGAAGAGAATGCACTATGGTCTCGACTTCTCAGTAAAAAAAGGAACACCAATTTATGCCACAGCTGACGGGAAAGTTATGATTGTAAAATCTTCTTTCGGTGGTTTTGGAAAACATATTTACCTTAATCATGGTAACGGATATAGAACGGTTTATGCTCACCTAGATAAATTTAATGTAAGAAAAAATCAGAAAGTTAAGAGAGGTGAATTAATTGCCTATAGTGGTAACTCTGGGAGATCTACAGCGCCACACCTCCATTACGAGGTTCATAAAAATGGTAAGAAAATCAATCCAATAAATTTCTTCTTTAATGATCTTACACCCAATCAATATGAGGAAGTTATCAAGCTCGCCTCAGTTGAAAATCAAGCACTTGGATCAACATTTTAGATATGCCCTATAAAGAGAAGGAAATAATTAAAAAATATTTCAGTATAGGAGAGGTTGCTAATAAATTAAATGTAAATACTTCTCAAATCAGGTTTTGGGAAAAAGAATTTGAAATTTTAAACCCAAAAAAAAATAAAAGCGGTTCTAGAAAATATACAGCTAAAGATATTGAGATAATTGAAAAAATATATAGGTTATTAAAAGACGATAAATTCACAATTGATGGTGCTCGTAAAGAAATAATCAAAAAAAATTATAAATCAGAAACTGATATCATTATTCATCTAAGAAAAATCAAAGAAAAGCTAATAAGTTTGAAGGAGAAGCTTTAATGCTATAATCCTAATATTTTTTTTATTCCCTTCTCATCAGAACCAGAATCTGCAAAGTCATCAAAAGACTTCTCCGTTACCTGGATAATATGATCTTTAATAAATTTAGCTCCTTCAACCGCACCCTGTTCATTACTCTTAATACAACATTCCCATTCCAGGACGGCCCAGCCATCGAAACCATATTGAGTGAGTTTAGAAAAAATTGATTTAAAATCGATCTGCCCATCCCCAAGAGACCTAAATCTTCCTGGCCTATCAACCCAATCAGCATAACCACCGTACACACCCGCTCTTCCATCAGGATTAAACTCTGCATCTTTGACATGAAACATTTTTATATAATCATGATAAATATCAATATTTTTAATGTAATCCATTTGTTGTAGGATATAGTGGCTCGGATCATATAGCATTTTTACTCTTGAATGATTTTTTGTAGCAGATAAGAATCTTTCAAAAGTTATACCATCATGTAAATCTTCACCTGGATGAATTTCATAACACAAATCAACCCCATTTCTATCAAATTCATCTAATATTGGAATCCATCTTTTGGCTAGCTCATTAAATCCAGTAGAAACTAATCCCGCAGGTCTTTGTGGCCATGGATATACATATGGCCATATTAGTGCACCAGAGAATGTTACATGAGCTGATAGTCCTAAGTTTTTACTTGCTTTTGCTGCCAACATAAGTTGATCTACAGCCCAATCTGTACGACTTTTGGGGTTATTTCTTAATTCTTTTGGGGCGAAACCATCAAACATAGTGTCATAGGAGGGATTTACGGCAACTAACTGACCCTGTAAGTGGGTACTAAGCTCTGTTATCTTAACTCCACAACCTTCAACCATCAACTTGTACTCATTTGCGTATGCACTATCTTCAGCAACTTTTTTTAAATTAATGCATCTTTTATCCCAAGTTGGGATCTGAACTCCTTTATATCCTAAACTTGATGCCCACATACATATTGACTCGATATCATTAAATGGAACTTTATCGTCCATAAACTGAGCTAAAAAAATTGCCGGTCCTTTTATTGTTTTCATATTATACATTAATCCATTTAGATGATTTAGATGATTCAATTACTGCATCAATAAATTTCATTCCTCTATATCCATCTTCAACAGTTGGGAAATCGAATATTGGATCATGTTCTATTGAATTTTTATAGTTATTTACTGCGTATGAGAAATTTCTATAAATATTAGCAAATGCTTCTATAAATCCCTCTGGATGTCCCGAAGGAGTTCTACAATGAGATAACGCAAACTCGGAGAGATAGGAGTTATCAACTCCAGCTCTTAATATCTGATTTGGTTTTCCATTAAGTTTATGTATTAAAGTATTTGGTTTTGAATGTTTCCATTCGATACCTCCTAATTCTCCCCAAACTCGTACCTTTAAATCATTTTCCTCTCCAGTTGCAATTTGACTAGTCATCAAATTACCTTCTATATTGTCCTCTAAGGATATTAGTACGTTACCATCATCTTCAAGCAGCCGACCTTCAACAACTGTATTAACTTTCGCAAACAGCTTAATTATTTTTTTTCCTGTTATATATTCAACCATATTTGCTGCATGTGTCCCGATATCTCCCATACTTCCAGCTTTACCTGACTTGCTTGGGTCCGTTCTCCATGAAGCCTGTTTATTATCAGTATTTTCTAAGCTAGTAGTTAACCAACCCTGAGGATACTCTACAGCAACCTTTCTTATCGTACCTAACTTACCCGATTTAATTATGTTTTTAGCTTCTTTTATCATTGGATAACCAGTGTATGTGTGAGTGACGGCAAAAGGTAACTTGGTTTGGTTTACTTTTTCTACTAATTTTTTTGCCTGATTCGAGTCAAAGGTTAAGGGTTTATCAATAATTACTGGGAAACCATTGTCTAGAGATTTAATAGCGGGATCATAATGAAGATGGTTTGGAGTTACAATTGAAACAATATCCATTCGCTGATCTTCACTTTTAGATGACTCTTTACTTATCATTTCATCGTAAGTTTTATATACTCTATTCTTTTCCAGGTATAAGTTCTCTCCAGTTTCTAAAGAATTTTGAAAATCTGAGCTAAATGAACCACAAACTAAATCTATACAATTGTCTAGTAGAGCTGCATTTCTATGAATGGCCCCAATGAATGAGCCTAATCCGCCTCCTATCATACCCATTTTTAGTTTTTTCATATCAGAAATATATAATATTATTTTAAATGATAATATCTATTTATAAAATAATTGAACCCTCTAAATTATTTTTCTTCAGGTTATAAAACTCTTTAAATAAATCAAACTTTTCACCAGACATTAACTCTTTTTTAACATAATTACCATCCTCTTTTAGTATGTATGAATTACAGTTATCTCTCAAATTATAGTTTAAGATAGTAATAGCCTGTTTTTTAATAAAATCCTCATTTATTTTGAACAAAGATTCAATTCTCCTCTTAAAGCTTCTTATCATAACATCAGCGCTCCCAGAGTAGATTATTGAATCCCCAGAATTATGAAAATAGTATATCCTGCTATGTTCTAAGTAATCACCAACAACTGATATAACTTCAATATTTTCACTTAAATTTTTTCTTCCAGGACGTAGACAGCAAATCCCCCGAACAATTAAACAGATTTTAACTCCACTATTACTGGCTTCATATAATTTATTTATAACCTTCTTATCTTGAAGCGAATTAATTTTAATACAAATTTTTGAATCAATTCCAGATTTAGAATTCGATATCTCTTTTTCAATCATATCCAAAATTTTATCTCGCATATATATTGGAGCTGTTATTAAATTCTCGTAATCTTCAGGTACTGAATGCCCAGTGATTACATTGAAAAATTCTAAAGCATCTTTGGTGTAATTCTGGTCAGAGGTCATTAAACTCAAGTCAGTATATAACCTTGACGTTGTCTCATTATAATTTCCTGTGCCCATATGTGCATAATTCTTTACTTTTTTCCCTTCTCTTCTTACAATTAACAAGAGCTTGGTATGAGTTTTTAATGAGCCAATACCATATATAACATAGCAGCCTGCCCTCTCTAATTGATATCCATTTTTTAAATTATTTTCTTCATCAAATCTTGCTTTTACCTCAAACAAGACCGATACATGTTTTCCATTTTCTGCAGCTTTTAGTAGGGCGTCTATTACCCGTGAATTCTTTGCAGTCCTGTATAGAGTAATTTTAATTGATAAAACATTAGGATCCTCTGCAGCCTCGTTTAGTAGACGAATAATAGGATCAAATGAATTATATGGATGATGTAGAAATATATCTTTTTCTGATAGAATTTCAAAAATATTTTTATTACTGGATCCTTCCATATCAAAAGACTGAATAGGATTTGGATACTCAAAAAAAGAATCAGAGAACTCTTCAAACTCATAAATTTGTCTTAAAGAAGTAAAATCTATTATAGAATTAACAGGTAACTGCATAATATTATACTCATCAAGTTTGAATCTTTCTTTTAGAGATTTCAGAAGATAGTCATCGAATGAATTACTAACTTCTAATCTTACCACTCTACTAAATTTTCTATCCTTTAATTTTTGTTTTAATTCCTCTAAAAAGTTAATTTCAATATCTTCCGATTCCTCCAAGGTGAAATCCCCATTTCTTATGATTCTAAATAGACTTACACTTTCAATTGTTATACTTCTGAAAAATTTAGAAATGTATTTCGATATAATTTTTTCGATAGGGATAAAAAATATTTTATTTTGAATTTTATATTCGAAAAACCTAGGAAGATTAATTGGTACTTGGATAAAGGAAATCTTTTTTTTATTTGATGAGGCTTTATTTTTAGTAACAACTCCAAATATTATAACCTTGTTCATTAGGATTGGGAATGAATGGAGGTCATCAAATACCATTGGTGTAAGCATCGGGAAGATTGTCTTCTTAAAATATTTTTTTATCCTCTTTTTACCTTCCTCATCTAAATCATTAACCTCACCTATTATTATATCTTGTTTTTTTAAAATTGATATAACTTCTTCGGAGAAACATCTATTATAATCATTAAAAAAAGTTTTTGACTGGTCAAGAAGATACTCTCTAAATGGTTTTTCTCTCATCCCAGAGTAATCAATTCTAGTTTTATTATTATCAATATAATTATATAAGCTACCAACTCTAATTTCAAAAAATTCATCAAAATTTGAGGCAACTATTGATAGAAATTTTAACTTATCTAAGACACCTCTAGATTTACTTCTTACCTGATCTAAAACTCTGTAATTAAAATTGATCCAACTTAAGTCCCTACTAATTAGATTACTATCATTAATCGATTTGGAATTCATCAAAGATTTTCAAGAACTGACATTACCTCTTTAACATGAGATCTAGACTCTTCAAGTAATGTAATCTCATCTGAATTTAAATCTAGCTCTATTACTTTCTCAATACCGTTAGATCCAAGAATAACAGGGACTCCTAAATAGCAATCATCAATATTATACTCACCCTCTAATTTCACACAAACTGGGAAGATTCTTTTTTGATTTTTAACAATTGACTCGACCATCTGAGCTGCAGCAGCACCGGGTGCATACCAAGCCGAAGTTCCCATAAGCTTCACAAGTTCTCCGCCCCCAAACTTCGTCCTCTCAATTATTTCGTATAGTTTTTTATCATTAATAAGTTCAGTGACAGGTATTCCTGAGACTGTTGTATATCTTGGTAGAGGTACCATTGTGTCTCCATGGCCTCCCAAAAGTACTGCCTGAATATCTTTTGGTGATATGTTGAGTTCACCAGCTATAAAAGCTCTATATCTTGCGGTATCCAATATTCCTGCCATACCCATCACCCTATTTCTATCAAAATTAGAGGTTATATGAGCTTGGTATGTCATAACATCTAGTGGATTTGAAACTATAATTATAATAGAATTTGGTGAATGCTTGATAATGTTCTTAGTAACAGACTCTACTATTTTAGCATTTGTACCTATTAAATCATCTCTTGACATTCCAGGCTTCCTAGGTAATCCTGATGTAATTACTACGACATCTGAATTTTCTGTAAGTGTATAATCATTAGTAGACCCTACAGTTCTAGTATCATATAAATTAATTGGTGATTTCTGAAAAATATCAAGTGCTTTACCTTCGGATAATCCTTCTTTTATGTCAACCAAGACTACATCATTACAAACTTCTCTTTGAGCTAAGACGTCAGCACAAGTTGCACCAACATTTCCTGCTCCAACTACTGTTACTTTCATTTTTTTTTTTTTGTAAAATTAGATAATGAGAGAGAAAGTTTTAATTTAAAATTAAATTATTTCAAACTCTAAAATATTTTGAGTATTTGTATTAATTTTTATTTTATCGTTAATTTGTTGTCCAACCAACCAAATAACAGTCCCACCTGCATCAACAACAACAAGTTGATCCATTTTATCTACAAAAGACACTTTATTATCAGATAAAAAACTGGAAATTTTTTTGGTATTTTTCATACCTAGAGGTTGGAACTTTTCTCCTTTTTTATAATTTCTAATCACAACTGGAAAACAAACTTTATCATAATCACATTGAGCATTATTTTTATTTCTATTTATTGGAGATAGTTTGTTCGAGTACTTTTTAACCTCGATTTTTTTTGATCCAACATTAACAATACCTATTCCTTTAATTTCAACTTTCTCTTTCTTAAATATCTTTTCTCTAAAAATATAGAATGATTTTCTATCATTGATCAGAACATATTTGTCAGAAAAAAACTTACTATTATTTCTTTTACTTAATGCTAAAATTATAAGAGATATTTGATCATAATTAAACCCATAATCTGATAAATAGTCATTTATAATCACAGACATATCATCCTCTTTCTCTAAAAAACTTTTATCTATCTCAATAAAATTTTTCCTGGTAGTAACGTAATTAAAAATAAACTTTTTCTTATGTTCATTGATAAATTTTTGAATATTTCCTAACCTTTCAACTGATTTCCTAATCGAATCCTTGAAGGACGGATTAATTTCAGAAAAAATTGGAATTATTTTATTTCTTATTTTATTTCTTAAATATTTATTCTCACCATTTGTATAATCCTCTCTCCAATCCAATTTATTTAATTTAGCATAACCTCTGATATCATCCTTGTCAATCTTGAGTAATGGCCTAAAAATATTGTTTGATGATTTAGGTATACCTACTAAACCTTTATATCCTGTAGTTTTTAGAAAATTATATAAAATTGTTTCGACATTATCATCACTGTGGTGTGCTGTCACAATATAATTATATCCAGCATTTAGATAACCTTTAAACCACGTATATCTTAGATCTCTTGATGACATTTGAATTGAAATTTTATTTTTTTTAGAGTACTCTAAAACATTGAAATCCTCGGAATAGAATTTTATTTTATTTTTTTGACAATATGATTTAACAAAATTTACATCTTCATTCGAATCTTTGCCTCTCAACTGAAAATTACAAGTTGAAACCGAGAAATTTAACTTAAACTTTAGAAAAAGATTAAGTAAAACCATGGAGTCTATACCACCACTAACCGCAAGCAAATATTTATTATCAAATAACTCTATTCTACTTTCCTCGAAAGAGGACAAGAAAACTTTTTCTATCTTTTTCATTATTAATTGTAAAAATAAGAATTTGAAATTTGCAAAATAAATTTAATTATCTATCTATTTTTACAAAATGAAATTAATTTATTTCATTCTTTCAGTATTTATATTTATATGCATTGACTCAAATGCCCAGAAAAAAGAAAAAATTAGATATAAAGCAGATGAACTTAAATTCAGGAGAATTGATAAGGAACCAGTAAGAAAATTAATAAATAATGTTATTTTCAATCAGGGAGATACAGAAATTAGCTGTGATTCAGCAAATTACTATAATAAAAAAAATATTTTAGAGGCTTTTGGTAATATAATTATTACCAATCCGGACTCGTCAGTTATTAGTGCTAGAAGCCTAATTTATGATGGTGAATCAAGAGTTGCCAAACTTAGAAAAGATGTGATATACACAAAAGATAAAGAACAAATAACCACGGATTATCTTGACTATTTTATTGACGAAAAAAAAGGATTCTTTTTTAATGAAGGGGAATTAAAAGATGAAATTAATACATTAAAAAGTGATTACGGTATATTTTACGGAAGCAAAGACCTATCCATTTTTTATAAAGAAGTAATTTTAGTCGGTGAAGATTATACACTTAAGTCTGATTCAATGACATACAACACCATAACAAAAGAGACAATTACTTTTGGATATACAGAAATTATTTCTGAGGATAGTACCTACATTGAAAGTCTGGGTGGATCATTTCAACAGGAAACAAAAAATTCAAAGCTGACATCAAGCAAAGTAGAAACAAATGACTATATCCTTGAAGCAGATTTTATAAATTTTGATGAGAAAAACTCAACTTACCAAGCAAGCCAAAACGTGATTTTAAAAATTAAAGAGTCAGATTATTTTGTTTATGGAGATCAAGGTGAATACAACAAATCTGAAAACATAACTAAAATATTTGGTAATACTTTACTTAAAAAGAATATCGAAAATGATACTTTTTATTTATCCTCTGATACAATTCTAGCAATAGATGATGACAAAGATATCAATAAGTTATTTGCTTATAATAACGTTAAATTTTACAAAAAAAATTTTATTGGAAAATCAGACTCGATGATTTTTATAATTAAAGATTCAATAATTAATATGTATAATGATCCTGTAATATGGAACTATTCTAACCAAATTACTTCTGATACAATCAATTTCAAATTATATGATGACCAAGTCGAAGAAATGAATTTAATTAAGAACTCATTTATTATTTCTACAGATACTATGGGAAATTATAATCAAATAAAGGGACGAGATATGAAAGCAATTTTTTCTGAAAATAATTTTATGAAAAATATTTTAGTATCGGGAAATGGTGAGACAATCTATTTTGGATTAGATGAAGACTATAGATCTATAATCGGTTTAAATTACATAATTTGTAGCAGTTTAAAATTAAATTTTGATAATAACGAAATTGATAATATAATTTTCTACAATAACCCAATAGCAAAGATGATCCCACCCCATGAAATTGAAGAAGGTGATTTATATATTAAGTCATTTAAATGGAGAGAGGAAGAGAAACCAAAAATAGGTGATGTAGTTTTTTATTTTAGAAATAAGATATATTTGCGAAATGATTAAGATATTTTCAAATAACTTCTTATTATTCATATGCTTTATATCAATTTCATGTAGTGAATACAGAAAAATTTTAAAAGAAGATGGGTACGAGAAAAAATTAGAGTCTGCCCTAAAATATTATGAAAATGAAGAATATTTTAAAGCAAGCACACTTCTTAAAGATATTAAGCCTCTTGTAAAAGGTAGTGAAGAGTCAGAAACTGTTGATTTCTATTTCGCATACTCTCTCTATAACCTCAAACAATATGATCTTAGTGCAAAGTACTTCAAAGGATTTATGGAATTATTTTCCAGAAGTGAAAAAGTAATTGAAGCCGAATACCTATACTCAATATCCTTGTATAAAGAATCTCCTAATTCTAATTTAGACCAATCAAGTACTATTGAAGCAATTTCTGCTATCCAAAATTTCATTAACAAATATCCTTACTCTGAATACTCCAAAGACGCAAATTCAATAATTGATGAACTTCAAATCAAACTTGAAACTAAAAATTTTGATAATGCAAAACAGTATTACAAAACGAGGAATTATAAATCAGCAATTATTGCTTTAGAGAATTTTGAAAATGATTTTCCAGATTCATCTTTAAACGAGGAAGGTTCTTTCTTGAAGATCTTATCTCAGTACTTAATATCAATAAATAGTTTCGAAGATTTACAAGAGGATAGATTTAGAAAGACAGTTGATTTGTATTTAAGTTTTGTTGATAAATACCCTAAGAGTATCTTTCTTGGAGAAGCAGAAAAAATGTATGTTGAAAGTTTAAATTTATTAACTAAATTTGCAAAGTAAAAAATTTAAAATATGAAAATTAAATCTAAAATAACTCACCTAAATGTTGATGAAATAGCTTCAAAAACTGGTAACATTTATAAATCTGTTCGTGTAATTGGAAAAAGAGCAAGACAGTTGTCAGCAGCCCAGAAAGAAGAACTGAATGAAAAACTTGCTGAATTTGCATCTGATGTAGATAATTTAGAAGAGGTTTTTGAAAATAGAGAGCAAATAGAAATATCTAGATATTTTGAGAGACTACCGAAATCTACAACCATTGCATCTGAGGAATTAGTTAATGACGAATTGTTTTTCAGAAATCCAGAAAAAGAAGAAGATAACGAAGATATCAACCTAGATTAAGTTCTCTTGTTTAATGATTAGATACATTTTTTTATATTTAATTTCATTATTTCCCACTTATTGCCAAGAGCTAAATTCAAAAGTAATTATTAATACAGATAAGCTTCAATCATCAGAAGTTATGATATTTGAAGAGATGCAAGTTGCAATTGAGCAGTTTCTAAATAATAATATATGGACAAGTGATAGATACAATTCCGAAGAGAGGATAAATTGTAATTTTATCATAAATATATTGAATGAACCCTCAGCTAATTTATATGAGGCCACAGTACAAATTGTTTCCTCAAGACCAATTTATAACTCCTCGTACGAAACAGTATTACTAAACCATGGAGATAGAGAGTGGACTTTTGAGTTTTTTCCTTCACAAAATTTAGAATATTCTCAAAATGGCTTTAATGATAATTTAACTTCCCTTCTAGCCTTTTATTCGTATATAGTATTAGGAATTGATTACGATAGTTTTGAAAAACTAGGCGGTGAAGAAAACTTTCAAAAAGCCTGGAAGATATTAAATGATTCACAAAACTCAGGTTATAAAGGTTGGGACCAGTTTGGATCAAAAAATAATAGATACTGGATTTGTGAAAACTTTCTTAATCCAAAATTTGTTGGTGTAAGAGAGGCATATTATAATTATCATTTACAAGGAATGGACATTTATTACTCCAAGCCTGAAGATTCTCAAGGCATTATATTGGAAAACCTATCGGCAATTAATGAAATTAATTCTAAAAATTTTAACTCTTCAATAATTAATATTTTTATTAATGCTAAAGCAAATGAAATAACTAATATCTTTAAGGGTGCTTCCTTAAATACAAAAAGGGAGGCATATAATATCATGACTGAGTTATCACCATCAAATAGTGATCTTTTCAATAAAATATTAGAATAAAAATGACATTAAGAGAAAAATTAATACCTAAATTTTTACAGAAATATGTTACACATTATAGAGATCATGGATTTAAAAAAACTATAAAAAAATATGGATGGAAATTATTTGCAATAATTTTTATGTTTTATTTGGTGAGGGATACAATTCTTTATATTATAATTCCTTACTTTGCTATGAAAGGCATTTTTAATTTTTAGTTATGTTGTTAAAAGGAAAGAGAGGAATTATATCGGGAGCGTTAGATGAAAACTCAATAGCTTGGAAGGTTGCAGAAAGATGTTTTGATGAAGGGGCAAAATTTACATTAACCAATGCTCCTATAGCCCTTAGGATGGGTAAAATTAATGAATTAGCAAAAAAATGCTCTTCAGAAGTCATCCCTGCTGACTTGACCTCCACTGAAGATATCGATAATTTATATTTAAAATCTAAAGATTTCCTAGATGGCAAAATTGATTTTATACTCCACTCCGTTGGTATGTCTCCCAATGTCCGAAAAAACAAAGAATATGGAGATTTAAATTATGACTGGTTATTTAAAACCCTAGACGTATCAGCCATCTCATTTCATAAGATGATGCAAATTGCTGAAAAGAATAAATTGCTAAGCAGATGGTCATCAATTGTAGGATTATCATACATAGCAGCTCAAAGAACATTTCCTTTTTACTCAGATATGGCAGAAGCAAAATCACTTCTAGAATCAATAACCAGAAGTTATGGCTACAGGCTTGGAAAGAATTCTAAAACACGAGTAAATACGATTTCTCAATCACCAACAATCACAACAGCTGGATCTGGGATTGAAGGTTTCAATGCATTCTACAATTATGCTGAAAAAATGTCTCCACTAGGTAATGCAGATGCGTCAGAGTGTGCAAATTATTGTGTTTTCCTATTCTCAGACTTGAGTAGAAAGATAACAATGCAAAATTTATATCATGACGGTGGTTTCTCTAATACTGGCATATCGGAGGATATCATTGATCAATTTAAATAGGGATGATTTTTTATCCTAATGCTAAGATTAATATAGGTTTAAATATCATTGGAAAATTAGATAATGGATATCATAAAATTCAATCATGTTTTGTTCCTGTATCTCTTTATGATATCATTGAAGTAAAAGAGTCTAGAAAAAATAAGCTAACTTTATCAGGAATTAAAATTGATTGCAGTCCCTCTGATAATATTTTAATAAAAACAATTAAATCTTTCAATACTGATAAAAAATTCAGAATTCACCTTCATAAAAGTATACCAGTAGGTGCCGGTTTGGGGGGAGGATCTTCTGATGCAGCATTCACAATGATTTATCTGAATAAAAAATTTAATACTTTCAATAATGATGAATTATTATATGAATCAAATAAGATAGGAAGTGATTGTCCATTTTTCATTAAAAATAAAACTAAATACGTAACAAATACTGGTAATAATTTTGATAATATAAATCTAGATTTAAAAAATAAAAAAATCTTGATAGTCAATCCAAAGAAGTATATAAATACATCAGAGGCATTCAAACATATTAAACCTTTAACTCCAAATTATAAATTAAAAGATATTCTTGAAAATGAAAATATTGAAAATTGGGAAGAATATGTTAAAAATGATTTTGAAAAATATGTTTTCTCAAAAATTAAAGAATTAAAAAAAATAAAAAAACAACTAAAAGGTTTTGGTGCAAAATTTGTTAGTTTATCTGGTAGTGGTTCCTGTATTTATGGAATATTTGATGATAATACCCTACCCAAAAGAGAAATTAAATTTGACTCATATGAAGTAAAAGTTATCAATTAGAAATGATTCCATCCTTTAGATTTTATTTCTCTATTTTTTCCACTTTTCTCTACTAATAACTTTCTTTTATCATTTGTAAAATGTCCCAGAGGACTTATATCAATTTTATCAAGGTTAACACTCTCAAATTTATCAACAGGAATTGAAAATAATAATTCGTATTCCTCACCTCCATTAAGTATTGCATCTAAATAATTAATATCTAATTCTTGAGAAGCTGAGAATACATCATCTTTGATTGGCAATTTATCTTCAAAAATTTTAAAACCTAAATTAGAACTATTTGAAATATGTAGTAACTCTGATGATAAACCATCCGATATATCTATCATACAATTAGGAATAATATCATTTGATCTAAAAAAATCTATTATGTCCTTTCTCGCTTTAGGCCTTAACTGTTTTTCAACTAAATTTTTATAATTTGAAAGGTCAGGCTGATTATTGGGATCTTTTATAAAATTATTTTTTTCTCTCTGTAAAATTAATAGACCAAGAAATGCCCTTCCTAAATCACCTGAAACACAAATAATATCATCTGGTCTTGCATTCTTCCGATATGATACTATCCCTTTATCCGTATATCCAATAGCTGTACATGAAATAATTAATCCTGATAGCGAAGAGGTTGTATCACCACCAATTAAATCTATATCATACTCATCACAGGCAAATTTTATTCCTTCATATAATTCATCTACAGCTTCAACTGAAAATTTGTTACTTATTGCGATGTTTACAAGTATCTGACTTGGATAACAATTCATTGATAATATATCTGAAAGATTAACCATTACCAGTTTATATCCAAGGTGTTTTAAAGGGGTATATGATAAATCAAAATGAATTCCCTCAATTAGCATATCAGAAGAAGATAATATTAACTCCTTACTTGTTGAGGTCACAGCAGCATCATCACCAATACCCATAACTGTGGAGGGTTTTGTATTTTTAAATTTTGAATTTATTTGATTTATTATGCCAAACTCTCCCAAATCACTTATTTCTGTTCTTTTCATTAATTAATTATTTTAAAAATAGGTTTTAATATATAGTTTTGAGTTCAATAAAAGTAATATGATAAAAATTACTGATAAGGCAGCAAAAAAACTAAAGGAATTAAGAGATTCTGAAAGCTATTCGGATGATCATAATGTTAGAGTCAAAGTAAAAGGAGGTGGATGCTCTGGGCTTCTTTATGACCTTAATTTTGATGATATTATTTCTGAAAAAGATCAATTCTTTGAAGATAAAGGAATCAAAATTATTGTAGATAAGAAAAGTTTGTTCTATGTATTAGGTACAGAACTTGATTTTAGTGACGGCCTAAATGGAAAGGGATTTCAATTCAATAATCCCAATGCTACGAGAACATGTGGATGCGGAGAAAGTTTTTCTGTCTAATATGCTCTCTCACTAATTCCATCACAGTAATTCATAAAAGATCTGTTTGCAACTTTATTCCCACCCTCAGTAGGGTAATTACCCGTAAAATACCAGTCACCTAAATTATTTGGACAAGCTTTATTCAAATTTTCAATTTTCTGATATATAATTTTAAGTTCTGACTTGAAACCTTCAGGCTTCACTATCTCTGCAATAGAATCCGAAATTTCTTCATACTTAAACAAGTGGTATAAATCTTTTACATAATTTTTGGGATTTTTTTGTGAAAGAGATTTTTTACATTTTAAATAAGTTTCCTGAATTAATTTATCTTTTTTATTTAATTTGATTAATCTCATCAACCCCCTAAAAGCAACAAATTGATTCATTTTACTCATGTCTATCCCATAACAATCAGGATACCTAATTTGAGGTGAGGATGAAACAAAAACAACTTTTTTAGCTTCCAGGGAAGATAATAATGTCAAAATACTTTTTTCGAGTGTTGTTCCTCTTACAATTGAATCATCAATAATGACAATAGAATCCTTATTTTTCTTGACTATTCCATGGGTCGTATCATAAACATTTGATACTAACTCATTTCTGCTGTTATCATCAGTAATAAATGTTCTCATTTTAACATCTTTACTAACCAATTTTTCAATTCTAGTTTTCAAAAAAACAAGGTCTTCAGCTGATCCTTCATAATGTTTTTTATCAATAAATATTTCTTTCTTTTTTGAAGTTAAATAATTCTTAATTCCATCAATCATTCCATAAAAACACGTTTCAGAAGTATTTGGTATATATGAAAAAATTGTATTTTTTAAATCATTGTCAATAGCATCAAAAACTTGAGGGATAAGTAACTCCCCTAATCTTTTTCTTTCATTATATATATCGGGATCATTTCCCCTTGAAAAATAAATTCTTTCAAATGAACAGGCTCTATTTTCTCTAGGTTCAATAAATTTTTTTATTGAAAAGTTTCCTGACTTCTCAATAATTAATGCTTTTCCTCTACCAAGCTCTTTTATCTCATCAAAGTCACATTCAAATGCAGTTTTTATTGGTGGTCTCTCACTTGCAGCAACTACAATTTCATCATTATTATAATAATATAGAGGTCGTATTCCATTAGGATCTCTTGCAAGAAAAGATGATCCGTGTCCAATCATTCCAGCGAGAGCATACCCACCATCAAAATCTTTAAATGAATTTTTTAATATATTACTAACATCTAACTCCTCTTCTATTTTTAATGAAATATTTTTCTTCTCCATAGAATCAGAATATTTATTATAAATTCTATTATTCTCTTCGTCTAAAAAGTGACCCACCTTCTCAAGAATCGTGACGGTATCAGACTTCTCCTTAGGGCTTTGACCTAAATCAACAAGAACATTAAAAAGCTCATCAAGATTAGTCATATTAAAATTACCAGCAAAAATTAAATTTTTTGATCTCCAGTTATTTTGCCTTAACGTTGGGGCACAATTTTCTATAGAATTTCCACCAAAAGTTCCGTATCTTAAATGACCTAACCATGATTCACCTGTAAAGGCAATATTTTCTTTAACCCATTTTTCTTCTAACTTGTAGTTTGGGTTTTGCTTAGCTGAATTAAATTTTTTATTGATTTTATTAAATATATCCTGAATCGAATCCTTTTTAACAGACCTGTATCTACTTATGTATCTACTACCAGGTAGAGTATTTAGTTTTAACGATGCAACACCTGATCCATCTTGACCTCTATTCCTCTGTTTGTGCATCATTAAGAACATCTTATTAGCTGCAAATGATGGATTTTTATATTTATCTAAGAAATACTGAAGAGGTTTTCTTAATCTCAAAAAAGCAATACCACATTCATGCTTGATTTTATATTTCATCCGTAGATTTCCAATTTAATTTTTTTAGAATCAAACCCTAATTCCTTTAAATTATTTCTTGCTTCTTTAATCATATCTCTCCAACCACATAAATAAAAAATTGGATCTTTTAATTTTTTTGATTTTATAAGTTTGATATACTGATTATGAACATAACCAGATTCTCCTTCCCAATCCTCTCGAGAGAGGACGGGTATATACTTAAAATTTTTTAATTTATTTTCATATTCCTTCATCTCATCAAAACATATTAAATCCTGATATGTTCTTGTCCCGAATATTAAATAAATTTTATGGTGAGAAATATTATTTAATACTATACTTTGTAGAATACTTCTAAATGGAGCTAGACCAGTTCCTGTGCATATCAAAACTATATCACTATCGATGTTATCTGGCAAATTAAATCTTCCCAAGGGGCCTCGGATCTCTATTTTATCATTTACTTTGATATTATTAAACAGTACATTTGTCATCTGACCACCATCTAATTTCACTATTAATAACTCAAATATCTTATTTGATAATTTGTAGGAGGCAATAGAGTAACTTCTCTTCAAATCACCTATTTTTATTGTCACAAATTGGCCGGCTTTAAAGTCAAAATCATCATTTGATTCTATTATAAAACGCCAAGTCAAATTTGTTTCTTTTTCTATTGATATTATTGTTGCTTCAGACCACATAGTTTTTTTAAAAGTTAAATTTAATCTCTATAAAATTAGAAAAAAAACTTATTGTACTTTTCAAAGAATTTAAAAGGATTACATCCAAAAAATCATTAAAGCAGATGATTTTAAAAAATCAATAGAAAAAAATATTTTTTTAATTAATAAAAATCATTAATATTTGAATTCCTATTTCAACAATAGCAATTTTATATAAACCACTTAAAAATTTTAAATGCACAAGAAGCATTGGGAAGATTGTTTGTCTATTATCAAGGATAATATAAACTCACAAAGTTTTACAACTTGGTTCAAACCTATAAAGTCCAAATCCTATAAGGATATGACTTTAACTCTAATTATTCCAAATAAATTTTTTTATGAATGGATAGAGGGACATTATCTTAAATTACTGAATGATACAATCATCACAGTTCTTGGTGAAAAAGGTAAAATAGAATATGAAGTTTCTAATGTTACAAGTAAAATCAATGAAGATAACTCCAATAAATTAGAGTCTGTTGAAACCTCAAAGCAGTTTTTTAATAATCTAAACTCTAATTTTAAATTTAAAAGCTTTGTATCAGGAAAATGTAATAGTGTTGCCAAGGCAGCAGGAAAAAGAATTTCTGAAAACCCTGGAAGTAATCCATTTAATCCATTAATGGTTTACGGAGGTGTAGGGTTAGGAAAAACGCACTTAATCCAATCAATCGGAAATAAAATTATAAATAAATCAAATTCATCTGTCTATTATGTTACATCAGAAAAATTTGCAAATCAATTTATTGATTCCCTTAAAGAAAATAAATTAAAGGACTTAATTAACTTCTATGTAAATATTGATTGTTTAATTATTGATGATATTCAATTCTTTAAAGGAAAAGAAAAAACTCAAGAAGTCTTTTTCCACATTTTCAATCAGCTCAACTTGAATAATAAACAAATTATTCTAGCTGCCGATAAATCTCCAGTTGAACTTGATGGTCTAGAAAAAAGACTTGTTAGTAGATTCAAATCAGGCCTAACAGTTGAACTTGAAAAGCCTGATTACCAAACAAGGCTTGATATACTTAATTATAAAATTCAAAATGAGAATCTATCAATTAACAAAGAAATTGTAGAGTATATTGCATTTCAAGTAGACACGAATATCAGAGAACTTGAGGGTGTTTTAGTTTCTCTTCTTGCTCACTCAACAATAACAAAAGAAGACATCAATATTGAATTGACAAAATCAATTATTTCAAAAATTGTTAAGGATACAAATAGAGAAATTGATATAAAGTACATTCAAGAAATTGTCTCTAAATATTTTCATATCAGTATTGAAGAAATGAAAGACAAAGCAAGAAGAAAAGAAATAGTCATCGCCAGACAAGTTGCGATGTATTTTTCCAAAGACTTCACTAACAATTCATTGAAATCAATTGGATTTCATTTCGGTGGGAGAGATCACAGTACAGTAATCCATGCTGTTCAATCAGTAAATGATATGATCGATACGGATAATTTTTTCAAAAAAAGTATTTCAGAAATTAATAAAAGAATCTTAGCAGGATAAAATTTAATATTTTAGATATAAATTTTATTATGCATATTTGGATATTGCACTATTAAAATGATTTCTAAAATACTACTACCACTTCATAGCATCTTTAAACTTTTAAATCCGTCATATTCAATTCACAATAAATCTCAAAAGGAGGCAGAAATAATTCAAAAAAAAGTTTTGAATCAACTTATAATTGATGCCAAAAACACAAAATTTGGTAAAGATCATAATTTC
The DNA here is from genome assembly GCA_913052485.1 of uncultured Flammeovirgaceae bacterium. Classification (GTDB taxonomy): domain Bacteria; phylum Bacteroidota; class Bacteroidia; order Cytophagales; family MED-G16; genus MED-G16. The sequence continues at coordinate 44,252 of CAJXDN010000002.1, forward strand.
AATGAAATCAAAACTTATCAAGACTATAAAAAGAAAGTTGATATAAGAGATTATGAACAAAAAAAAGTTTACATAGATAGAATTAAAAAAGGAGAGGAAGATGTTTTGTGGAAAGGTAAACCATTATATTTTGCAAAAACATCTGGTACAACCTCTGGTTCAAAATATATTCCACTATCTAAAGAATCTCTCAGTAATCAAATTAACTCAGCAACTCATCTATTAGTAAGGTATTTGAAAAATAAAAAATCATTAAAATCAATTTTGGGTAAAGTGATGTTTATTTCAGGATCACCAAATTTGGATGAAAAAAATAACATTAAAATTGGGAGGTTATCTGGTATTGTTAATTATCATGAGCCAGGTTTTTTAAAATTTAAAAAATTACCGTCAGATAAAACAAATAGTATAGAGGACTGGGAGAAAAAGATTGAAGCAATCGCAGATGAAACTATTGGACAAGATTTAAGAATTATAGGGGGTATTCCTCCCTGGATTCAGATGTATTTTGATGTTTTAATTCAAAAAACCGGAAAAAAAATTAAAGATATTTTTCCTAACCTTACACTTTTATGTCATGGGGGAGTAAATTTTGAACCATACAGAGAAAACCTAATTGATAGCATAGGTGAAGAAATTGATACTATTGAAACCTTTCCAGCATCTGAAGGGTTTTTTGCATATCAAGATCAACTTTATAGTGATAACTTATTACTCCAAATAAATTCTGGTATATTTTATGAGTTTATAGATGTTAAAGATTTAAATAAAGATAATAATAAGAGAGTCACAGTTGGAGATGTTAAACTTGATAAGAATTATGCTCTAATAATCAGCTCTAATGCTGGATTATGGTCATACTTAATAGGTGACACAATAAAATTCACATCATTGAATCCTCTTAGAATTAAGGTGACTGGTAGAACAAAACAATTTATTTCAGCTTTTGGTGAACACGTAATCGTAGAAGAAGTTGATTCGTCATTAAAAAAAGCAATTCAAAAGTTTGATGAAATTAAGATAGTTGAATATACAGTTGGCCCAAAAATTTTAAATCAAAAAGGCAAATCTCATCACCAGTGGTTAATTGAATTTAAAAATAAACCAAAAAATTTATCATCATTCGAAAATGAAATTGATAATAACCTACAAGAATTAAATACATACTATAAAGATTTAAGACAAGATAAAGTCTTATCATCATTAAGAATTAAAGAACTAAAAAGAAAATCATTTATTAATTTTATGAAGTCAATTGGTAAACTTGGTGGACAGAATAAAGTACCAAGATTATCTAATAATGATAAGTTAATTAACCAAATTTTAAAGTTTTAAATTTTGATAAAAAAAATCGCAATTTTAGGCTCTACTGGTTCAATAGGTACCCAGACGCTTGAAGTTATTTCCAATCACGATGATAAATTTAGAGTAGAGTTACTATCTGCTAATAAAAACTATAAATTATTAATTCAGCAAGCAAAAAAATATAAACCTAAGGCAATTATTTTTGGTGATAAAACACATAAAAAAATTTTAAGAGAAAATTTAAAATCTGAAAATATCGATATTTATTTTGGTGATGATGCACTAAATAATTTTAATCAATTTTGTAATGCTGACCTAGTAGTTACAGCATTAGTTGGAAAATCAGGACTAATACCAACAATTAATGCAATAGAAAATAATATAGATGTAGCATTAGCAAATAAGGAGACATTAGTAGTTGCCGGTGAGATAATAATGAAACTTTCTAAAAAAAATAATGTTAAAATATATCCAGTTGACTCAGAACACTCTGCAATTTTTCAATGCTTAATTGGTGAAGATTACCAGACAATTGAAAAAATAATTTTAACAGCATCAGGGGGACCATTCAGAAATAAAAAAATTAGTGATTTGGAAAATATAACAAAGAAAGAGGCACTTAATCATCCAAATTGGGAAATGGGAGAAAAAATAACAATTGACTCTTCAACTTTAATGAATAAAGGTTTGGAGGTTATTGAAGCAAAATTTTTATTTAATATAGATATTGATATGATTGAGGTTGTTATACATCCACAGTCTATAATTCATTCAATGGTCGAGTTTATTGATGGGTCAATTAAAGCTCAGATGGGTGAACCTGATATGAAATTTCCAATTCAATACGCACTGGGTTTTCCAAGAAGATTAGAGAATGAATTCGATAGATTTAATTTTATTAAAAACAATGAGTTAACTTTTGAAAAACCATGCTTTGATACATTCCAAAATTTAAAACTTGCATTTGATGCTGGCAGAAGCGGTGGTAACTCACCTTGTATACTTAATGCATCTAATGAAATAGTTGTGGAAGCATTCCTTCAAGAAAAAATATCTTACCTGGATATGACTAAGATTATTAAAGAATCTTTAGATAAAATATCATATATTGCATCTCCAAATTTAGAACAGTTAATCGAAACCGATTTAAAGACTAGAGAGTATACAAGTAATAAAATAAAGAATAAGTAATGGATGCACTAATAATGGCAGCTCAAATGATTCTAGCACTTTCAATAATTGTTGGAATTCATGAGTTTGGACATCTACTCACAGCTAAAATATTTGGAATGAGAGTGGAACAATATTTTATTGGATTTCCACCAAAAATTTGGAGTTTCAATTATAAAGGTACTGAATATGGTTTAGGTTCAATACCACTTGGTGGTTTTGTTAAAATATCCGGAATTATTGATGAATCAATGGACACATCTCATATCAATAAAGAACCAGAATCTTGGGAATTTAGGTCAAAACCGGCATGGCAAAGACTAGTAGTTATGTTAGGAGGCATAATCTTTAATGTTATAACTGGTCTTATAATATTTTCAATGATTACTTTCAACAGCGGGGAAACGTTTCTTTCCAAGGATGAAATAAATAAAAATGGAATTTTAGCATTAAAATTAGGAAGAGAAGCAGGTTTTGAAACTGGTGATAAAATATTATTAATTAATGGTGATAATTGGGAGAGAGATGGTGACCTGTTCAACCCAAATCTATTTTTTGATAATAATACGAATTTTACTGTATTGAGAGATAACAAAGAAATTATTATAAATCTTCCTGAAAATTTTATAAATAAAATGAATACCAGAGAGGCTATGTCATCATTTCTTAAAGCCAGGATACCCTTTACGGTTGATAGTGTTTACAGTAACTCTTTGAAAGCAGGTCTTGAGAAAGGTGATAAAATAATTAAAGTTGATGATAAACATATAATTGATCTTTATGAATTGAAAAATATTCTTGAAGAAAATAAGAGCTCTATTGCTCAATTGACAATAGAAAGGAGTGGAAATTTAATTGATAAAGTCGTTGAAATATCAAAAGATGCTACAATTGGCATTAAAGTTCTGCAAGACCCTTTAGTTTTCTCAAAGAGAGAATATAATTTATCTCAATCTATAATAATTGGATCACATAAAGCTTTTGGTGTAGTGTTTCTTAATATTAAAGCTTTTGGAAAAATGTTTTCAGGTGATATCGATCCCTCAAAAAATTTGAGTGGACCCATTGGTATAGCACAAATCTTTGGGAATGAATGGGACTGGGGTAATTTTTGGAGAATTGTTGGTCTTCTTTCAATGGTTTTAGCTTTCATGAATTTACTTCCGATACCAGCCTTAGATGGGGGTCACGCTACATTTATTATTTATGAAATTATATCTGGAAGAAAACCTACTGAAAGATTTTTAGAATATTCTACAAAATTTGGAGTTATAATACTTTTGGGTCTAATGACTTATGTTATACTTAATGACATATACAAATTATTTATTTAGAAATTTGAAATTTATATTTCTAGCTCAATTAATACTTCTTCTATACTACCAAGATTTACTTTCTCAAAACAATAATTTTAGCTTTACAGAGTTAAGTGATAACGCAAAAGTTAATGCTCTTGGAGGAAATAATGTGTCCTCTACGCATACCGATTTCCTAATGAACCCTTCATTGATTGATAAAAAATTATTCTCTATAAATTATTTAAACTATTTACTAGATATTAATTCATCAAGCATAATGTACAGTGACAGTAGTAAATTTTTAGGAAACTTTGGATTGGGCATAAAATATCTATCTCATGGAAAATTTGAAGGTTATGATTTAAATGGAAATTATTCTGGTGATTTTTATCCAAAAGAATATATAATATCTTTTAGCAAATCATATTCTTTTTCAAAATTTAAGATAGGGACAAATATTAAATATTTCTACTCTAAATTATATGAAAATTCGAAGTCAGCATTCCTTGTGGATGTAGGAACTATATTTAAACCAATAAAAAATAAACAGTTTTCAATTGCTATAGTTGCATCAAATATTGGTTTTGTGTTAGAAGAGAATATATCAAGTCCTAGGTCAAGTTTAAAATTTGGAACATCTTTCAAACCAGAATATATGCCAATTAGATTTTCATTCACATATATCAAAAAAGAGAAAGAAGCTGACTTTAAAAACTTTTCAATGGGAATTGAGGTTTTATTATCAAAGTATTTAAATATTATGATTGGATATAACCATAAAATTGAAAAAGGATTTAAACTTAACAACTCTAATAGATTAAATGGTATTTCTTATGGATTAGAATTAATATTAAAAAGGTTTAATTTAAACTATTCTAGATTAATTTTGAATAATATAGCAGGCACTAATAATATATCTATAAATTATAATTTACGTAGAAATTAAAATATGGAAAAAATGAAAAATATGACCCCTCAAGAAGTGGTAACTGAACTGGACAAGTATATTATTGGTCAAGCAGAAGCAAAAAGGAATGTAGCGATAGCATTGAGAAATAGATGGAGAAGAATGAATGTTGAGAATGAGATTAAAAACGAAATAATCCCAAATAATATCTTGATGATTGGTGCAACTGGAGTTGGAAAGACGGAAATTGCAAGAAGACTTGCAAAACTTTCTGATGCTCCATTTACTAAAGTAGAGGCTTCAAAATTCACAGAAGTAGGATATGTTGGTAGAGATGTTGAGAGTATGGTTAGAGATCTTGTAGAACAATCAGTAAATCTAGTCAAGACAATAAAAAAAGAAGAGGTAAAGGTTAGAGCTCAAGAAAGTGTAAATAACATCATTCTTGATATACTCATTCCCCCTATAAATAAAGTCCAATCAAATGTTAACCTAAGTCTAGAAAAAAATAGTAATAACGATGACAAAGAGATTAATGAGAAAACCAGAGAAAAATTCAGAGAAAAAATAAATAGTGGTGAGTTAGATGATAGAAAAATTGAAATCATTGTACAAAAACCATCAAACTCAGGTATAGGTATGGTAGGTGGAGGAATGATGGATGAATCATCAATGATTAATCTCCAAGATATGATAAGTAATATGATGCCTAAAAGAAATAAAAAAAGAAAGGTTACTATAGAAGAAGCAAAAAAAATACTGTTGGAGTCTGAAGTTTCAAAATTAATAGACATGGACGAGGTTAAGGATGAGGCAATAAAGAAAGCTGAAAATACTGGAATAATTTTTATTGATGAGATTGATAAAATTAGCGGAAATTCGAAAAAAGGGGGAGGTCCTGATGTCAGTAGAGAGGGAGTACAAAGAGACCTCTTGCCAATAGTTGAGGGAACATCAGTAACAACAAAGTATGGCATCATAAAGACAGATCATATATTATTTATATCAGCTGGAGCATTTCATCTATCAAAACCATCTGATCTAATACCAGAATTACAAGGTAGATTCCCAATTCGTGTAGAGTTAGATAATCTAACTCAGGATGATTTTCTAAAAATCTTATGTGAACCAAAAAACTCACTCACAAAACAATACAAAGCTCTGATAAAATCTGAAAATGTTGAAATCATTTTTAATCAAGATGCGCTAGAAGAGATCTCACATAAAGCATTCATAATAAACTCTGAAATTGAAAACATTGGAGCCAGGAGATTGCACACAGTTATGAGTAAATTATTAAATGAAATTTTATTTGATATACCTGAAAAGATCGGTCCAAATGCAAAAGTTGTAATTACTAAAAAAATGGTTTCAGAAAAACTAGATTCAATTACTCAAAATAAAGATTTAAGCGAGTATATACTATAACTTTAATTGCTTAGGAAATTTGATCCATTCCAAATCATAATCAGAGAAATTTTTTATAATATCCCAGTTTTCTATATTTAAATTAACAATTGCTACCCCACATGTCGGCAAATTATAAAGATTAATCGAAGTTAACTTATTTACTAAATCCGTTAGACCTGGGTTATGACCAATAACCATAATTGATTCATAAGTATTACTAATTTTCTTTAATATGTTTATTATATTTTCACTGCTCGAGTGATATAACTCGTCAATAAAACTAATTTTATTTATCTTAATTAATTCAATAAAAAAATCAGCAGTCAACCTTGTTCTCTTGGAGGAACTTGAAATTAATAAATCTATATTATCAATTTTTTTTGATAATTCTTTTGACATTAAATTTCCATCTTGAACCCCTCTATTATTAAGAGACCTATCAAAATCATTTAAAGATAAATCCGACCAACTAGATTTACAGTGTCTAATTATTATTAATTTTTTCATTTTATATTATATCAAATTTTATATCATTCATGCATTTAAAATGTTTTACAGGACAAGATGCTAAGCCAATTTTTGTACAGGGTCTACAGTGTAAAATTTTATTTTCTAGTACTGAGAAAGATGTCTGATAGGGATAAAAACCTAAATTATGATGAGTTGATCCAAAAACTACAAATATTTTTTTATTTAAGGCTGAAGCAATGTGCATAAAACCAGTATCATGGGTAAAAACATTTTTAGATAATTTAATAATACCTGCTGAACCCTGAATTGATAGTTTTCCACAAAAGTTATAAATTATAGTTTTCTTATTAAGCTTATTTCTAATATCATTATCTAATGTATTAGATGAATTAAAAAAAATCTCAATATTTTTTGCAGTTTGAACTTCATCTTTTCCACCAATTAATACTATTGGTCCATTAATTTTATCACATAGCTCAATTATTTTTTTTTCAGGTAATCTTTTAGTAAAGTGTTTAGCACCAATAACAACAGCACTACACTTACTGAAATCAGCTTGATAATTTTTCAATTTTATTATTTCCTTTTCGTCAACTTTAAAATCAAGCCCTTTTCCATCATCTGTAATATCTAGATTTGATAATGTATCGACATATGAGGTAGTTATATGATTAATACTTGTCAAGATTTTAAAATTGGTATATATCCATCTTCTGAAAAACTGTTTGTTATAGGTTAGGTGAGTTTTTATTAAAAATAATTTTAAGAAATTAGATCTTAAATTATTATGTAAATCAATTACTAGATCATATTTTTCTCTTCTCAAATTTAAAAGGGTTTTATATAAATTATTATTGAATTCTATAACCTTATCAACACTTTTATTGTTATAGTATACTGAACAATATTCTTTCTTTGTTATGAAATGTATTTCAGAATCAGGGTACTTACCTTTTAAAAGTCTAGGAACAGGAGTTGATAGCACAACATCTCCAAGAGAAGAAAATCGCACAATTAAAATCTTCATCTTACTAATAATTTTTTTTTCAAATTTAAAATTAAAATCTCAAAGTAGTTCAGATAGCATTATTTTTCAAAAAAAAAGGATAGAGTTTGATATAAGTGAAATGAATGGAAACTTTTGGGTTAAAGAAAACTCTGAACACTTTCTTGTTCTTGGTGATATTGAAAATGGGAAAAATTTAAAATGGATATTTAAGACTTTTGATAGAGAACTTAACCCTTTAAAGGATACGATCCTAGCACTTGACAGATCTTATACATTAAAGAATATAATTTCTGATGATAAGTTTTTTAACCTTTTCTATAAAAAAAATTATTCAAATGAGAAAGATTATTTATATGTGAAATATGACTATGTATCAAATACTTTCAATTCATATGAGATAAGATTACCCCTAAGCCTTACAATAAAAAAAACACTTATTTACAGTGAAAATTTAATTTTACTTGGAAATCTGAAAAACGGACGCAACCTTGTCAGTATTTATGATATAAATACTAAACAACTAAATAACATATATGACTATTTATATTCCGAAAATGATATAATAAATATTTTTAAAAGTGACCCATCATCATTTGATGTATTATTATCCAAGAACGGAGATAATAATCTAAAAACAATAGAAAGAAAAAAATATTCAATTAATAGAGATTTCATAGGGTCCTACTCTATAGAATCTAGTAAAAATAGCATTATTGAATCAAAAAAAATTAGACATAATAAAGAAGAATATAATGTATCATTGATAGGTATTAAAAACTCTAAACAAGCCCTAGGGTTTAGAATTGATTTATCAGGAGAAAGGCTTGAGATGTTAAACGAGAAAAAATTTCTAGAAATTAACGTATTAAAAGATTTTTTTATAAGTGAGAACAAAATTTTAAATAAAAAAATTAATAAAAAAGACCTTAACAACCTTAAACTTGGATACGAGTTTTATATAGACACTTTATTTATCTCAAACAATCAAATTCATATCTCATTTGAAAGTTTAAAACCAAACTATTCTAATGATGGGTTCAGTAACTATTCTTATATGCCATATTATAATTCATATACAGGAAGATATGATAAAAAAATAAATCCAAAATTTGGAGGTTACTCACATGATATAAGTATTTACTTAGTATTAGATATGAAAGGTAACATACAATTATCTTCTGTAGAAAGGATCAATAACCTTAAAACTTTTGATAATAAACCATATTTAAATTATTTAATTAAGGGTAATAATTTAATCAGGTTCTATGTTAACAAAGGAATAATTACCCTATTAAAAAAAGATATTGTAAAAAATATAAAATCGAAAGTAGGAGTTTTTAAATTGAAAGTAGATAAAAATGAGATAGTTATTAAGAGCGAGACAAACCCTGAAGGTACATTTAATTGGTATAAGAATAACTATTTATCATATGGGATTCAAAATATCAAAATAAAAGATCATTCTCAAAATATCAATAAAAGGGTTTTTTACATTTCAAATTTTGAAATTAATTGACTAATCATAACAAATTATTAAATACAAATTATATTTGTAAATAAATGACTAATAAATCTAGATTGTTTAATAGAGAAAGACTCGAAATAACAATCGATCGCCTTTGTCATCAACTTATTGAAAATCATAAAAATTTTAATAATTCAGTACTAATCGGGCTTCAGCCAAGAGGCATTTTTTTCCTTGATAGAATAAAAAGAAAAATAAATTCATTATTAGAGAAAGAAATTGAATCTGGAATTCTTGATACTACATTTTATAGAGATGACTTTAGATCTAATGAAATTCCCCAAGCCAAAGAGACACTTATACCTTTTCTAGTAGATGATAAAAATGTAGTAATAATTGATGATGTATTATTTACTGGGAGAACAGTTAGATCAGCTATGGATGGAATTATGAATTTTGGTAGACCAAAAAAAATAGAATTACTTGTCTTAGTTGACAGAAAATATAGTAGGGATATTCCTATTGAGCCTACATATTGTGGTATTAAAATTAATACCATTACTTCTGATAGAATTGAAGTTAATTTAGCCGAACAAGGTTTTGAAAAGGATAATATTTGGGTTATAAATAGATAAATGGAACAATTATTATCAAAAGATTTACTCGGAATAAAAAATCTAAAATTAGATGAGATAAATTTTATTTTCGATACTGCTGATAAATTTAAGGAGGTATTACAGAGACCGATCAAAAAAGTTCCTTCACTGAGACATATGACTATTGCAAATGTATTTTTTGAAAATAGTACAAGAACCAAACTCTCTTTTGAACTAGCTCAGAAAAGATTATCAGCAGATGTCATCAATTTTTCCTCATCTATGAGCTCAGTAAAAAAGGGAGAATCACTTCTAGACACAATCAATAATATTTTAGTGATGAAAGTGGATATGATTGTAATGAGACATCCTGACCCTGGAGCACCTCATTTTGTAGCAAAAAATATCAATAAATCAGTTATTAATGCTGGAGACGGAACTCATGAACATCCTACTCAAGCTCTATTAGACTGCTATACTATTAAAGAGAAGTTAGGAGAAATAAAAAATAAAAAGATAGCAATTATAGGAGACATCTCACATTCAAGAGTTGCAATTTCTAATATTTATGCTCTTCAAAAATTAGGAGCCAAAGTTATGCTATGCGGACCAAGTACACTAATCCCTAAGCATATAAGCTCACTAAATGTTCATATTGAAAATGATATTAAAAATGCATTAAAATGGTGTGATGTAGCGAATGTTTTAAGGATTCAGCTTGAAAGACAGGGAAATAATAATTTTCCGTCGCTGAGAGAGTATGGCCTATATTATGGAATTAATAAAAAATTATTAGAAAAAATAAAAAAGGATATAATAATTATGCATCCTGGGCCAATTAACAGAGGAGTTGAAATAAGCAGTGATGTTGCTGACTCAAAAAACTCTTTAGTCTTAGATCAGGTCGAGAATGGAGTTGCTATTAGAATGGCAGTAATGTACTTACTATCTCAAAAAAATATTTGATGATATTTTTTTTTTATCTTCTTATAGCAGTAGTTTTAATTATTACACTTACATCTAGATTTAAATTTAACCCTGCGATAAGTTTACTAATTGCAGCTTTTTTTTTGGGATTAATTTTAGAATTAAAACTTGTACAAATATTAATTTTAATTTTAGATGGTATTTGGAACTCAGTAAAAGGAATAGGTTTAATAATATTATTCAGTTGTATTATTGGTCAATTTTTAAAAGAAAGTAATTCAATAAAAAACTTTGGAAATTTATTGATAAAAAGTCTTAAGTCAAATTCAATTTTATCCTTGAATATTCTTGGTTTATTTATTGGAACAGTTGTATTCTGTGACTCAGCCTTTTTAATATTAAACGGTATATCAAGATCAATTGCTTCTACATCCTCAATTTCTTTAAATAGTTTAAATCTTTCTCTTGCTGGTGGTTTATATAGTTCACATACTCTTATACCTCCAACACCGGGACCGATCGCAGCAATAAGTAATTTTAATCTTTTAGATAATATTGGAATGGTAATGATACTTGGAGTAATTGTAGCTATCCCTTCATCTATTATCTCATATCTTTTTGCAAAAAAAATTATGGTAAAGAGTAAGTTGATTAATATAAAAACATCACAAAAAATTATCAAACCTCATATTCTTGCTTATCTGTCTATCATAATTCCGTTAGGATTAATAAGTCTTAACACCTTGACTAACCTAGTTGACAAAAATGAATTTATTCTGCTTCAAAATACATTTAGGTTAATTGGAAATCCAATTTCAGCTTTACTTTTAGGGTCAATATTTTCCTATTTGATTCCAAGAGAAAATAGGAATAATATTGAAATAATTAAAAATTCGTTCAAAGACTTTATTCCGATAATTTTAATTACCTCATCAGGAGCTGGATTTGCTAATATTATCAAGAACTCAGAGATAGTTAGTTTATTACCAGGATTAATGAATATTGAAAGCAGTGACATAATTTATATTTGTATTATTGGATTTATATGCAGTTCAATTATTAAAACCAGTCAAGGATCTAGTACCTCATCAATTATTATTGTTAGTGCTATTTTATTTCCTATAATTCAAGATTTTAAATTAGAATCAATAGAATTATCTATGATAATTTTATCAATAGGTGCAGGATCTATGATGATATCTCATGTGAATGATTCCTATTTCTGGATAGTAGTAAAAAAAACAAAATTAAATTTACTGGACGGCATCAAATATTACACCCTCATGACAACTATTCAAAGTTTAGGAACTTTGGTAGTTATCATTATGTTAATTAGTATTTTCTTATAGCATACAAGATTTAAAAACTATTGACATCTAACCTCGTATAACCAGGTGCATGAAAAACTTGATTTTAGTCATATTTCTAATATTAACATTTAATTCTTTATCTCAGGATAGATCACAATGGAGCAGGAGTTCTTCAGGTCAAAACTTACAAGTTCCAAAAATGTCTCTTAAGGGAAGACTAATTGATAATGAAACTGGAGAAGGACTGTCTTACGCAACTATTTCAATAAATACCGTCGACTCAATCTTAGTATCTGGAGGTATATCAGATGATAACGGTAAATTCAAGATAGATATTGATCCAAGAAAAATGTTTGAGAAAATTAGATCAGAGAGAGATAAGAATTATAGAGGACTTGGAATGTCACTAAGAGCAGAAGTAACTTATATTGGCTACAAAATAAAATACATTGAGTTACCATTCACAAAGGATAAAAGGGAGATCGATCTGAAAAATATTGAATTAAAATCAGATGCAACATCTCTCAATGAAGTAACAGTGAGGGCAGAAAAAAGCAGTCTTGAACTTAAGTTAGACAAAAGAGTTTTCAACGTAGGTAAAGATTTGAGTAATAAAGGGGGAACAGCTGAAGAAATTTTAGAGAATATACCATCTATTGACTTGGACATTGAGGGAAATGTTAGTCTAAGAGGATCACAGAGCGTAAGAATCCTTGTAGATGGAAAACCTGCAAGTATGATGGGATTAGATGGGCCAAATGCTTTTAAGCAATTACAAGGAAGTGAGATAGATAAAGTAGAAATTATTACAAATCCCTCTTCAAGGTACAGTGCAGAAGGGTCATCTGGAATACTTAATATAATTTTAAAAAAAGAAAGATTGAAAGGTCTAAATGGGTCAATAAATTTGAACACTGGATATCCTACTCAAAATGGTATTTCAACTAATTTTAATTACAGGAAGTCTAAGTTCTCAGTATTTGCATCATTAAGTGCAAATCAAAGAGAGACAAATGGTGGTGGATTTAGTAATTCAGATTTTTTTCTATCCGATACAACTTATTCATCATACATCGAAAGAGACAATCTAAATAACAGTTTATCATTTGGAGGCAGAGCTGGTTTTTCATTTTTTCCTAATATAAATAATATTTTTACTTTTTCAGTTGGCTCAAGGTTTAGTGATAGAAACTCTGAAGAAAATAATAGTTACATAGATTTTGATATTGCAGAAAATGAAATCGCAAGAAGTAACAGGATAGAAAATTCAGAGGATTTAAGCAACAACTTAAGTTATAGTTTTTCTTATACAAAAAACTTCAAAGAGAGAGGTCACAATTTAAAGTTTGACTTATCGTGGAGTGATAATAATTCTGAAAATAACAGTAATTATAATGAGTCAAGATTAATACAAAGATCATTTCAAGAGGGTTCAAGATATGATCAAAGTATAAGAGTTGACTATAATCATCCCTTTAACGAAAATAAAGGGAAAATTGAGTTAGGCTATAAGAGAGATTATGATAGAATGTCAAGTATTTATTATGCAGAGCAATTGTTTGATAATGTCTGGCAAAATATACCTCCATCGAATGAATATAATTATTACCAGGATGTTAATGCGTTATATCTTCAAGCTGGAAATAAAACAGGCAACCTGTCTTATCAATTAGGTATTAGATTTGAAGATACTGATTTCTATGCGAATATGGAGAGTGACAATAAGGAAACTAATTTAAGATATTCAAATTGGTTCCCTTCTGCATTTATAACTTATGAGTTGTCAAAAAGTAGCTCCTTCCAGCTCAGTTACAGTAAGAGACTAAGGAGACCAAGGTTTTGGGATTTAAATCCATTTTGGGGTTTAAGTGATGGGAGGTTTAATTGGGAGGGAAATCCATTCCTTGAACCAGAACTTACCGATTCTTATGAGTTAGGTTATCTTAAAGAATTTAAGTCAGGTAACATTTACATTGGAACATACTATAGACATACTGAAGATGAGATTGAAAGAATTTTTGATGTAAATGATGCAGGATATTCTGTTTTCAAACCTATTAACCTAGGTTATACAAATGCATATGGCATAGAAATTAATGGATCAATTGAGTTTACAAAAAGATTCAGGACAACAGGCTCTTTTAATTTTTTTAACTCTGAGACAGAAGGAGATTATAAAAATCAAAACTTCTACTCAAGATCCTACAGCTGGAGAACTCGACTAAGTAATAATATCAAAATGTTTGATGATAAATTAGAAGGTCAAGTTACATTCGATTACAGAGGACCATCAGATTCGCCCCAGGGTAAAAATCTATCTTCCTACGGCATTGATTTAAGTTTATCTAAGGATATATTTAAAAATAAGAGAGGGACAATTAGCCTAACAGTGAGAGATTTAACTAAGAGTAGACTCAGAAGATACGAAAGAGGAGGTAAAGCCGGAGACAATTACTTTACTGTGGGTGAATTTGCGTGGAGGAGAACACAAGAGTTTAGATTATCACTGCAGTATCGGATTAATCAAAATAAAAGGAGAGGTGGACAAAGAGGTAATTATGATCCATCAGAGTTCCAGGGTGGAAGCGGTATATTTGGAAATTAGATCTAAAAAAAATAATTTTATACGATAACAGTATAAATTTGTATTTTTCAAAACTTCAAAGATTTATTTTAAAACACTCATTAATTAATATAAATAATGAGAATCTTACTTTATATTCAGATGGTATTGAAAAGTTCACGCCAAAAAAAGAGGATAATATAGACCTTATAAATTCAACAATCGATGATCTTCTACATATAAAAAAGAAATCGGAGGAGAACATAAAAAATGAGTTCAGAACTAAATTTGGATATATTGAGCCTGATTCTAATTCTAATGCACATATATATTTCTACGAGCCTATTATATATTTTTTCAGGATAAGACCTAAAGAAACATTTATTAAACAAAACTCATCTATGCTTGAAAACTCAAGTGAAATAAGAAAGAATTTTGAAATAAAAAAAAGAAAATATATTAGAGAAGACGGAAACCACAAAAGAGGAGTGATAAGAGGAGAATGTAAATATCTTAAAAGATCAAAAGCCTCGTTAAGTAGGTCCTTTTCTACTTTATTAGGAAAAAAATTAATAAGAAAAATTTCTTTAGTTGATTATGATAACAGAGAAATTGGAATAGGTTTCAACTTGACTA
Organism: uncultured Flammeovirgaceae bacterium; assembly: GCA_913052485.1. Classification (GTDB taxonomy): domain Bacteria; phylum Bacteroidota; class Bacteroidia; order Cytophagales; family MED-G16; genus MED-G16. Next base: position 59,319 of record CAJXDN010000002.1, read on the forward strand.
AAAAAGGTAAAAAAATAATAAATGAAATTTAATATATTCATCTTAATTATAACTTTCTTACAAATATCATGTGATAATAAAAATCAAAATCAATCAGCAAGGATTAAATTAGAAACAAGAATTTCATCCCCATTAAGTAACTCTATTATCAGAGATACAGATTCAATAAAAATTGAGGTAAAAAGTAACACTGAAAAAATTTTAAAATCAAGACTAATTATAAATCTTGATACATTTTATTTTAATGACAAAATATCTATTGCTTCGAATAGATTAGGAAAATATGGTAAACAAAAAATAGTAGTTCAAAATGAATTGAAGAATAAAAAAGATGAGACTTTACATAAAACATTTTATTTATATCCAAGTCAAAAACCAAAGGAATTAGAATATGAGATAATTAAAATAATTCCACATGATAAAAATTCATATACTCAGGGACTTTTGATTGACAAAGAGAATATAATAGAAAGTTCAGGTCAATATGGTAAATCATTTATAAGGAAGAGTAAATTATATGGTAATCAAGTTATCAATCAAGTAGATATTGATGATAATTTTTTTGCAGAAGGAATTTCAATATATAATAACAAACTCTATATGTTGACCTGGAAGAGCAATAAAGGACTTATATATGATCTAGATTCATTTAAAAAAATTGGAGATTTTGAATATCAGACAGAGGGATGGGGGTTATCAACTTATGAAGATAAATTATTGATGAGTGATGGAACAGAAAAAATATATTTTAGGGATCCAGAAAGTTTTAAAATTTTAAATATGATTGAAGTGTATGATGATAATGGTAAAATAGAAAACATAAATGAACTTGAAATTATAAATGGAAAATTATTTTGTAATGTTTATGGAGAAGATATTATTCTTATTATTGACTTAAAAACTGGAAGAGTTGAGAGTAAAATAAATCTTGAAAACTTATTTACAAGAAAAAATTATAATAATAAGATAGATGTATTAAATGGTATTGCCTATAATAAAATAAATAATTCTATAATTGTAACTGGAAAATGGTGGCCATCAATGTACGAAATAAAAATTATAAATTAACTATTATGAATATAAATGAAATAACTAATAGAGTTAAAGAGCTTTCAAAAGAAAGTTCAGGAAAAATTGAATCCAAAATAAAATTCAAACTGACAGATGGATGTATTTTTATAGACGATACAGTAGAACCAACACTTATTAATAATGAGGATAGTGAAGCGCACTGTACAATAATTATTAATAACTCAGATTTAGTTAAACTATTAGATAAGGAAATGGATTCTATGCAAGCATTTATGAGCGGGAAAATGAAAATTGAGGGAGAGATGACAGTAGCTATGAAACTGTCTTCAATTTTTGGATAAAAGATATTCAGTGCGCATGAGAAGAGTCGAACTTCCACGACTAATTAAAGTCACTAGGCCCTCAACCTAGCGCGTCTACCAATTCCGCCACATGCGCTTTATAATTTACTTTCTTCTTTTTGTCCAAATTTCGTATTTAGGGTCTCCCTTGGAACTAAAACCTCTATGATGCCAATCTCCCTCCTTGATTTCGAAATCAAACTCTAGAGATTTTCCAACCGTCTCTTTATCTCTCGAAAAGAATTCAATATTCTCAACATACTTCCCATTTTTGGTTGAATATGTGCCACCACCAGAACCATAAAAACCTTTCTTAGAAATATCATAAGCAATCCATTGAAATCTATTTCCAGCTAATATCTTCATAGTCTTTCTCGGCTTATTTACATCTCTCATCCTCATTTCACCTCTTCTTTCAATACCACTCATCAACCAAGAACCACTTAACTGAGATTTTTCTATATTTTTTGAGAAGATTTTATCATCAATTTTAAGATATTCTTTACCATTAATAGCTTCAATATTTACATTAGAATAAAAAAGTGTATCCCCTACTAATGAGGAATCCAATGAATTATATTCTAGTAATTCATAGTAGCCATTATCAGTTGAAAATATCCCACCGGAAGTACTTATGAAAATATTATTATTATCATATCTAACAACTGTAAAAAATTTGTCAGAATAGATTCTTAACTCAAAATCATCATCAGACTCTAAAACCCAAGATGTGTTCTGGATATCACTTGAAAAAAAATTATTTATATTAAGAAAAATAAATATTAAAAGACTATGCATTATCATTTAACATAACTGGCATAACTAACATAGTGATATCTTCATTTTCACTCATATTATCAGGCATAATTAATCCAGCTCTATTTGGCTCAGATAATTTAAAACGGACTTTATCAGACTCAATATTTGATAACATTTCTATTAAAAATTTTGCATTAAATCCTATTTCAATATTATCTCCATCATGCTCACATGAAATTCTTTCGTTAGCCTCATTAGAAAAATCTAGATCTTCAGCAGATATTAAAATCTCAGATCCAGAAATTTTAAATCTTACTTGATTAGTTGTTTTGTTTGCGTATATAGAAATTCTTTTTAGTGAACCTAAGATTTCTGACCTATCCAAAATAACTATATTAGAGTTATCATTAGGAATTACATTATCATAATCAGGGTATCTTTCATCAATAAGTCTACAAACCATCCTAACATTTTCAAATGAGAAGAAAGCATTTGAAGCATTGAATTCAAGATTAATATCTATTGACTTATCTGTGGGAATAACTGATTTTAATAAATTTAAAGATTTTCTAGGAATAATCATGTCATGATCAACTTCATCACCTTTAATATCTGTTCTGATATACTTAACTAACCTGTGACCATCAGTCGACACGAATGTACCTGAACTATTTGATAATTTGAAGAATATTCCGGTCATTGCAGGCCTTAAGTCATCGGTACTAGTAGAAAAAATTGTATTTGATATAGCTGAATTAAGAATACCAGAATCAATGGCAGATGAAAAACCATCGTTTAATGTTGGTGCTTTGGGAAAATCAGCAGAATTTTCTCCTGCAAGTTTATACTTTCCATTATCAGAGTTTATTTCAATATTATAATTTTGGTCATCGATAGAAAAAGTTACTGGTTGCTCTGGTAAATTTTTAAGCGTTTCTATAAGTATTTTTGCAGGGATAGCAACACTTCCATCCTCTTTAGATTCTACCTGCAATTCAACAATTACTGAGGTCTGTAGGTCAGAGGCCGTAATCAATAAATTTCCGCTTTCAATTTCAAATAAAACATTTTCAAGAATTGGGACAACAGGGTTCGAGGTTATTACACCACTTATTGCATTTAAATTTTTTAGTAGGTAGGAAGAAGAGACAATAAAATTCATTTCAATAAAATTTAGTGAAAGTAAATTTATAAATAATAATTAATCTTCCTCAGTAAAATCTAGAGTTTTACTCTGGTCATTTTCAGATGACTCGTTATCCAAATTAATATTTTTTCTTTTATATGCAGGAATTGCAAGTTTTTGTTCATGGGTATCCTGACTAAAACTTTTATTTTTATGACTATAAATCCTTTTATTCCTTTTCTCTATATATTCATTCTTTTTGACCGAGGAGTCATCGTATTCAAATGGATCAGTAGAATCTAATTCTTCGATAACTACTTCATGACTTTTATCATTGGTCTCTTCATTTTCATAGATTTGATCAATATTATCTTCATATTCCTTGTAGTCATCTTCAATATCATGCACAATCTCCTCCTTAGGTTCTTCATCTCTTTGAATAAATTCAATATTATCATTAAATAAATTAGTTTGGTTCTCATTGCTTTCTAATTCATTATTCTTATTGATATTATAATGATCAACAACTGAATCAAAGCCAGTTGCAATTATTGTTACTCTAACCATATCATCTAATTCTCCATCAATCGCTGTTCCGAAGATGATTTCAACGTCATCTGAAGATGATTCATTTACTAATTTTGTAATTGTATTAAGCTCAATAGTAGTTAACTCATTATCTCCACCTCCTGAAACTATATTTAAAAGAATTTTTTTTGCGCCTTCTATACTTCTATCATTTAACAGAGGAGAGTTTATTGCATTTTCAATAGCATTTTTTGCCCTATCTTCTCCAGATGATTCTGCAGAACCTAATACAGATGTACCTGCATTTTTCATAACTGTCTTCACATCTTCAAAATCAACATTTATTTGCCCAGGCACAGTTACAATTTCTGCAATACATTTAGCACTTGTAGCTATAATATCATCTGCTTTCTCGAAAGCTTTAGACTGGCTTAAATCTCCATAAATCTCTATCAGCCTCTGATTTAAAATTGTTATTACACTATCACAACCTTCTTTAAGTTGATCCACTCCTACTAGAGCTTTATCCATTTTAGATTTACCTTCAAACTCGAAAGGCAATGTAACAATCCCAACAGTTAAAATATTTAATTCTTTAGCAATTTGAGCAATTACGGGAGCTGCACCTGTTCCCGTTCCTCCTCCCATTCCTGCTGTTATGAATAACATTTTTGTGCCATCATTTCTCAGCATCTCCCTGATTTCATGACTACTTTCAAGTGCCGCCTCTCTACCTTTATCGGGATTTGCCCCCGCTCCAAGTCCTTTTGTAAGCTCCATACCAATTTGAAGCTGATTTTTAACATTGGAAGAGTGAAGTGCTTGGATATCAGTATTACAAATAATAAACTCAACATTTCTAATTCCTATTGAGTTCATATAATTTACTGCATTACTCCCACCTCCGCCAACACCGATTACCTTAATAATTGATTTATGATGAGCAGGTATATCAAATTCAAAACTCATTTTTATAAATTTTCATCTTTAAACTCAGTAAGGTCATCATCTTTCAAAAAACCTTTTATCCTCTCTGTAACTAGTTTACCAAAGTTATTCACTTTTGGTAGCGGAGATCTTCCGAAAGAATATTTTTCATTTTTATTAGATTCACTAAAGGAATTTATATAATCCCAAAGTAATAAACCTACCGATGTTGAGTATTTTGGAAACTCTAAATTTACTAAGTCGGATTTGGTTAAATATGATGAGGGAAAACCTTTCCTTACATCTAACCCGGTTATATATTTTACTTGTTGCTTTAAATTTAAGAGTTGAGAACCTCCACCGGTTATGACTATTCCAGCAGATAATTTTTCACTCATGCCACTGTTTAAAATTTCTTGATGAACTTTTTCAAATATTTCCTCCATTCTTGCCTCAATAATTTTGTATAGATTGTCCAATAAAATTTTTTTATCTTCTCTCTGGCCCTCACCCTTAATCTTCACATATTCCTTTACAGGTCTTTTAACATATAAAGCCTTACCAAATTTTATTTTTAAAGCTTCTGCATGATGCCTTGGTAGACCTAGACCTTCTTTAATATCCTGAGTGACAATATCTCCTCCCAGTGGAATTACTGATGTATGTCTAATGATGTTATCGTGAAAAATTGATATGTCAGTTGTCCCACCACCAATATCTACCAAACATATTCCGTCCTCTTTATCGTTCTCATCAAGTAATGCCAAACTTGATGCAATAGGTTCTAAAATTAAATTTTTACATTTCACGTATGATCTTCTAATTGACTCCTCCATTATCTTGATATCTACTTTATTTGCACTTATGATATGAAAGTCTGCCTCTAATTTCTTTCCATATTCCCCAACTGGGTCTACTGATTCGTGATCTTCATCAATTGTAAACTTTTGGTGCATACTGTGAATAATTTTATGATTTGTTGGTATTACAGCCATTTTTGACCTTTTTTCAAGTTTTCTGATATGGGAACTATTTATTTCTACAGGCTCATTCTCATTATTTTGTAGGCCAATGGAGTGGTGTGTGCTAAAACTTCTTATATGTTTACCAGCGATACCTACATTAACATATTCGATCGGAACATCTGCCATATCACTTGCTTTTTTTATTACCTCTTTAATTTTATTAGTTGCTTTAATTAGATTTTGAATCATTCCCTCTGATACACCCTCTGATTCTGTCTCTGAAAACCCAATAATTTTTAATTTATTATTATCGTTTTTCTCAGCAATAATGGCACATATTTTTGATGTTCCAATATCCAAGGCTGTATAATATTTCTTCTCTCTTTTCATTTATTAGCTTTTATCGCAAACTATTTGATTTTTAAATTTTACATTCACAGTACTATAAGTATTCCACCCTTTAGCTGGAATTATTTTTTTATAAAAAATATTAACTTTTTCAAATTTTTCCTCCAAATTATCAGGGTATCCAAAAATAATTTTTTGTTTTGAAAATTGAGGATGAATTATAATATTTTTATTTTGATTTATCTCTAATTCGGAAATTATTTTAGAAAAAAACTCGCTGTCATTAATATATTTTATCATGTCAACTAAATTTTTTCCAAAATCAGAGGATAAAATTGTTTTCTCATCAATAGACTTATCATTTAAACGAAGAAGAATAACTCTTTTAGAAAATTTTTGAGATGTTGGGAAAATATGACCTTCTTTATTTATATAATTTCCTTCTAACCTACCAGAAACAATTCTTGCAATAGGCTGGTACTGTTCTATTCCAATATTTAAGTTACCTAACAAGTCCTTATAGATAGTAACATCTTTCACATGAGAATTAGATAAAAACTTGGTTTCCAAATTATTATAATTAATTTTTAAAGAGTCTAATAAGGTTTCTTTAGATAAAAAATCCCTAACAGAACTCTTATCTAAAAAAGAACTATCAACCTCAATTATTAAATCTTTGTGAATAATGTTATCATTTTTTTTAAATACCATTATTAAAAAAAAAGTTAAAATCAAAATAGTAAATACGACAAATCCTTTTATCAAATTCATGAAATTATTTCAAATATTTTTTTTACAATTTTTTCTGAGGCATTAGGAGAAGACATCTTACCCAATTCAGTTTTCATACTCTCCATCTGAGATTTATTTTCAAATAGGTCAAAAGCTATTTTTATCATATTTTTTTCAACATCGGAATCTTTAATCAGTATGCATCCGCCCTTCTCTAATATAGCATTAGCATTTTTTGTTTGATGATCATCTACAACATTTGGGGATGGAATTAAAATTAAAGGCTTAGAGACTACACATAACTCAGAAATAGCAATTGCACCTGCTCTTGAGATTATAATGTCTGTTGCATTGTAAGCTAGATCCATTCTATCTATGAAATCCTTAATTATCAAATTTTCATTATCAAATTTTTTCAATTTAATTTCATCGTAATAAAGTTTTCCCGTTTGCCATATTAATTGATATGAAGACTCTTTTATCAAAGAAATATTATTTAAAATACCCTCATTAATACTTTTAGCTCCTAAACTTCCACCAAGAACCAAAATTGTTTTTTTAGATTTATCTAATCCAAAATATTTATAAGGATCCTGATCAGAATCGCTATTCAAATCTCTGATAGGGTTTCCATAATTAAAAACTTTATTATGGATGAAAAGCTTAGTAATATTATCATATGCCGAAAAAATATATTTTACCTTTTTTGATAAAATTTTATTTGTTAATCCAGGGTATGAGTTTTGTTCTTGAATAGCTGTCTTAAAATTGAAAAAAGATGATACTAATAAAAAAGGCCCAGAAGAGTAACCACCAAAACCAATAACAAAGTCAGGTCTAAAAGTGGCAAGAATATATATTGACTTTATAACCGAAAAAAATATTTTGAGCGGCAGAGATAAATTTTTTAAGAGAAACGGTAGTCCTAAAAAAATAATATTTAGAATAAAAGGTGATCTTTTGACACCTGAAATCCATAAACCGTAAATAGGAAAGTTATACTTTGGGACTATGTCCATTTCCATTCTATCACTTGAACCTACAAACAATACCTTATTATTTTTATCTAATTTCCTAAACTCTTCTGCAATTGCCAACATTGGAAAGATGTGACCTCCAGTCCCTCCTCCACATAAAATTATTTTTTTTGAATTATGCATACTTTAGCCCACTTTTATTTTCTCTACTAATACTCAGTATAATACCTAAAGTAATTCCTGTAAAAAGCTGAGATGTACCACCCATACTAACAAGAGGTAATGTCACACCAGTTACAGGTAGCAAACCAACCACTACACACATATTTATTATAGCTTGAATCACAAGAGCAAAACTCAATCCGGCACTTAAAAGACCCCCAAATGGTCTATCAGATTTAATAAATATTTTCAATCCCCTGTATAGAAGAATCAAATATAAAATAAGAATTGTGACCCCCATTATTAATCCATACTCCTCAATTATAATAGCATAAATAAAATCAGAGGATGATTGAGGAAGAAAGTTTTTCTGATTACTGTTACCTGGACCTTTACCAAACAGCCCACCTGTAGAAACTGCTATGTATGCCTGTTCTAGTTGATAAGGTATATTTTTTTTATTAATGAAGTCCTCAACCCTACTGATAGCGGTATAACCTCTTTGGCCTGTCAATAAAGCTAGCCCACCACTCATTAAAATAAATAAAATTAAAATAGATAAATGTGATATTTTAACTCTTGAAATAAACATCAATAGTATAGAAGTTGCACCTAATATGAGAGCAGTAGATAAATTAGTTAATGCAATGAACATACATATTAAACCTATCCAAATAAATGGCATTATTAATGTTTTCATACTCCCTAGGTCATACTGTTTCTTAGACAGAAAACTTGATAAATAAATAATTAGGGATAATTTCGCAAGATCTGATGGCTGAAATGCCATATTTATTATTGGAATACTTATCCATCTAGAAGCCTCATTTATATTTACTCCAAACTTATATGTTAGAAATAGTAGAGGTAGAGAAATATATAGACTAATAAGAGAAATTTTAGAATAATATTTATAATCAATTTTATGAGCAAACCACATTGCGATAAAACTGAAAGAAATTAACAGAAAGTGTTTAAGTAAAAAAAATTCAGTATTTCCTCCTTTCTGCTGGAAGGCAAGTAAACTCGTTGCACTATAGACCGATAATAAACCTATAACTGATAAAACAATGGCAATTACCCAAATATATTTATCTCCTTGAATGTTTGTTTTTATCCAATTTATCATAATTTATCTCAATTTTAAAGTAGCTAATGTCATAATTGCTAGTAGAATAGAAATCATCCAAAATCGTGCAACAATTTTGGTTTCATGAATTCCTTTTTTTTGATAATGATGATGCAGAGGAGCCATCAGGAAAATTCTTCGACCCTCACCATATTTATTCCTAGTGTACTTAAAATATAAAACCTGTAGTATAACTGACAAGTTTTCAATTAAGAAAACCCCACAGAGAAGGGGAATCAATAATTCCTTTTTTACAATTATTGCAAGGACAGCTATTACAGCACCAATAGATAAACTTCCAGTATCTCCCATAAATACTTGGGCAGGGTATGAATTATACCAAATGAATCCAATACATGCTCCAACAAATGAAAAAGAAAAAATTACTAATTCACCAATATCAGGTATATAAAGAATGTTTAAGTAATCTGAAAAAATAATATTTCCCGATAAATAAATAAAAATTGAAAGTGTTATACCTACTATAGCAGATGTACCAGCAGCTAGACCATCTAAGCCATCGGTTATATTAGCCCCATTAGAAACAGCAGTAATTATAAAAATTATAACTAAACAATATATTAACCAGGTATAATCTTCAAAGTTATCGGGTAATAACCAATTATAATTAAATTCATTATCCTTAATAAATGGTATAGTAGTAATCAGATCCTTTGTGTCAAAATATTCAACTCCATTTTTAAGTGATTCAGAAGTTATTCCATCAGAAAAGTTTCTTACAACAACGGATTCATTAGTTATAATTATATATGAGACAATAATACCTATAACTATTTGACCAGTGACCTTAAACTTACCTTTCAATCCATCCTTATTTTTATTTTTGATTTTTAGGTAATCATCTATAAAACCAATTAAACCAGCTAGAATTGTAACTATTATCATTATCAAAATGTAAATATTACTTAAATCAGCAAAAAGAATAGTTGGAATAAGAATAGATATTAGAATTATAAGCCCCCCCATAGTTGGAGTCCCACTCTTTTCATTCTGTCCAATTAAATCTAAATCTCTAATGTTTTCAGATAGTTGGAATTTGGTTAATGTTGCAATTATTTTCTTCCCAAATAATATACTGATTACTAATGAAAATATAGCTGCCATTCCTGCTCTGAATGATAAGTACTGGAAAACACCAGATCCTACCAAATCATAATTATTACTCAGATATTCAAATAGATTATATAGCATAACTCTATAATATTATTTTTTTAATAGTTTCTTTATCATCATGGGGAATCGAATTATTTCCAATTATTTGATACTTTTCATGCCCTTTGCCAGCAACGAGAATAATTGAGTTTTTATCAAATCTCTTAAATGCCAGTTTGATAGCTTTCTTTCTATCAGTTTCTATTTCAAAATTTGTTCTAGTAGCACCTTTTATAATATCTTTAATTATATCATTTTCATTTTCATTTCTTGGATTATCAGATGTAAAAAAAACAAAATCACTATATTCTAATGCTATATTACCCATTTTTGGTCTTTTAGATTTATCCCTATCGCCTCCTGCCCCTACTACAGTTATCAGTTTTTTATCTCTCTTAAATTTTAAAATATTAAGTAAAATGTTTTCTAATGCATCAGGTGTATGAGCGTAATCTACAATACCTATTTTATTATTTTTACCAACCAAAAACTCAAATCGACCACTAGGAGTATTAAGTTCTGATATTTTTTCTAAAATTTTATTTTTATCAAATTTTAAAATACTTGCGAGAGAATAAACAGCTAAGATATTATATGCATTGAAATCTCCAATTATTCTCAATGAAACGTCAACCTTATCAAATCTTAATTTAAGTCCTTCTGCCGTACTCTCAAGAATTTTTGTATTATAATCTCCCAAATTTTTTAAACCATAGGTAAATACATTTGAATTTGTGTTCTGTACTAGGTATCTACTTCTCTTATCATCTAGGTTTACAATAGAATATGAACTATTACCTAACTCATCAAATAATATTTTTTTTTCATCAATATAATTTTGAAATGTCTTATGATAATCCAGATGGTCATGAGATAAATTTGAAAAAATAGCTGCAAAAATATTTTTACCCACTATTCTTTTTTGATGTATTGCATGGGAGCTAGCTTCCATAAAACAATATTCACAATTACTTAAAACCATCTCATTTAATATCTTTTGAAATTCAATTGGATTAGGAGTTGTTAGTTTAGCTTTTAAAAGTTTATTATTAATCCTATTTTCTATAGTTGAAATCATCCCAACCTTTTTATTAAATGACTTAAAAAATTGAAATAAAAAATAAACTATTGAAGTTTTTCCGTTGGTCCCGGTAACAGCTACTATTTTAATTTTGCTTTCAGGGTTTCCATAAAAATTTGAAGAAATGCTATATACACTGTCTCTTATATCTTCAACTAAAATATAAGTAATCTTTTCATGAAGACTTTTAGGTAATTTTGTACAAATTATAGTATTCGAGCCTTTTTTAATTGCTTTGTCTATGAAATCATGACCATCAAATTTATTCCCGTAAATAGCAAAAAATAAAAAGTCATTTTTAACGTCTTTAGAGTTATCTGTTATACCACTAACTAATTTATCTGTATCACCCTCAATTAATTTAATTTTTATTCCATCTAAAAGATCCCTCAACTTTTTCATCCTAACTTAATATTTATAGTGTCAAAGTTTTTTGATAATTTTCCCGGAGAAATATTTTGATATTTTACTCTCCCTTTTCCTTTGAAAGATACTTTTAAACCTCTTGATTCTAACAAGTAAATAGCATCTTTTAGAGTCATACCTACAACATTTGGAATGTATCTTTCATTAGAATTGATTTTTTCCCAATATATTGAGTTATCAACTAATTTAGTTTTTACCCACTTACTTTCATCTACTGAATGGTTAGATAATGCCATATTATTTGATAGATAAATAAGATCTTCCCTGTATCCTGATCTAATTTGTGGAAATGAAAATTTAATTTCATCTTCTTTTATCTCTGTAAAATATTTATCATCAGAAATAAATATTTTATCAGCAATTTCCTTAAAAACTGGAGCAGCTACATCACTTCCATATATCCTATATTTTTTTGGATTGTCAATCACAACTATACAACTATACTTGGGATCTCCAGAAGGAAAAAAACCTGCAAAAGATGTATAGTACCTATTAACATATCGTCCATTTAAAACTTTTTTTGCAGTACCTGTTTTACCAGCTATTTTGTAGTTACTATGTTTAATATTATCAGCAGTTCCATTTTCGACTACACCCTCTAATAAAACTTTCATAGTATTAACTGAATTTTTAGTTGCTATTTTTTCTGGGTACGGTACATCAAACTTTTGAATTATATCATTTGCATGTTTTACATTTTTTACAATCCGAGGCTGAACATAATACCCATTATTAGCAATAGCATTATAAAAAGATAAAGTATGAAGTGGGGTGAGCATAAGTTCATAACCATGGGCAATCCAAGGTAAAGAAACTTTACTCCAAGTAGAGTCTGCAAAATTTTTAATTTGTGGTTTCGAAGAACCAAAAATTTGAAAATTAAATTCATGACTAAATCCGAATTTCTTTAAATAACTCAAAAATTTTTGAGGTTTATCCTTGAAGGTGTCATCTATTAACATCGCAACTCCAATATTTGAACTTTTTTCAAAAACTTCTTTGATTGAGATCTTACCGTAACCTCCTGGCTTATGGTCCTTCATAGTCTCAGTATAAAATCTAAACTCTCCATCGCCAGTATCAATACTATCAAGTACTGACCTATTAGTTTCTTCAATATATGCCAACATACTAGCTAACTTGAATGTTGATCCAGGCTCATGCATACCCTGAATTGCATAATTATAATTCTCTGTATAATAACCTGATTTATTTTTACTAAAATTAGAAATAGCTTTAATTTCACCTGTCTCTACCTCCATTAATACAACAGACCCGTAATCAGCATTATTTAATTCTAAACCCTTTAAAAGAGCTGATTCGGCTATATCCTGTAAATTCACATTTATAGTTGTTACAATATCATATCCATTTTTTGGCTGAATTTCAGAACCATCATATATTGGCATCCAATTATTTCCTGCTAATTTTCTTGTCAAAATTTTTCCATCTTTACCATCTAAGTAAGAATTAAAACTATATTCTAAGCCAACTGTTCCCCTATTATTTTCGTCAACAGAGCCAATTGTCCTATATCCTAATTTTGAGAAAGGTCTAAATCTTTCGTCTTTCTTTTCAAAAAGGATACCCCCATTTAATCTGCCTTCTCTAAATATTGGCCATGATGATAATTTCTTTTTTTCTTGATAATCAATTTTTTTTCTATTTAAAAGAAGGTATCTTTTTTTATTGTCTCGGGCTGACAGAATATTATTTTTATATTCAGCTTTCGATTTATCCTTAAAGTAGGATGATAATAATAGAGCTAATGAATCTATATTTTCTTCAATTAATTTACTGGAGGCAATGGAAGGGTCAATTGCCACCTTGTAGAAAGGTAATGATGTTGCTAAAATACTTCCATCATCAGCTAAAATATTACCCCTACTAGCTTTGATATTATCAAACTTAAAGTTGATATTTTCTGATTTTGAATTCCAATGATCCCCCTGCCTAAACTGAAGATCAAAAATACTATAAACTATAGCTAGACTAATAATAACTAAAAAAGCAAATGAAATTTTAACTCTAAATAATATTTCCTTTTTAATGTTCATTTTTCAACTGTGATTTTTTCTGGTGGTAATTTTGAACTCTGCAATTTTAAATTTTTAACTCTTTTTAAAATTTCGGTTTCTTTTCTTGAAAACATATAATTATTGTTAAGAGTTATATAATCCGTTCTTAATTCTTCAACTAATTTTTCCAGTATGCTAATCTCTCGAATTTTTTTTTCAACAGAATGTTGATTACTTATATATATTATCAAAAAAAATAATAAGTATAAGACTTTAAATAAATCAAAATTAAATGCTTGTGGCAATCTATCTCTTATAGAGGAAAATATGTTATCTATTTTATCATCTATTTTCATATTCTTTCTCCAATTCTAAGTTTAGCACTTCTTGATCTTGAATTAAAAGCTATCTCCTCTATTGGTGGTACAATAGGTTTTTTATTTATTCTCTTAAAGAATTCTATTTTTTTCCCATATAGATCTTTTTTAAAATCAGAATTAAAACTTGATTTATTTATAAAGTTTTTAACTAACCTATCCTCAATAGAGTGGTAAGAAATTATTACCAATCTTCCAGATTTTTTTAAAAAGTCTACAGATTTTTTTAACATTTCTCTTAAGGATGAAATTTCATCATTGACTTCAATCCTTATCGCCTGGTAAAGTTTTGAAAGAAACTTATAACTCAATTTTTTTTTTGAGATGTTCTTTATCGCCATCAATAGATCTTCATTGTTTATTATTCTTTTTTTATTTCTGTAGGAAATAATTTCTTGAGCTATAATCTTTGAGTTTTTTATATCTCCATAATTAAACAAAATATTTTGTAAGCTGTCTTGATCGTAAGTATTTAAAACTTCCTCAGCAGATAACTCACTATCTGTCGACATTCTCATGTCAAGAACACCATTACCCAGATATGAAAATCCTCTTTTTTTATTATCAATTTGGTGTGAAGATACACCCAGATCAGCTAATATACCGTCAACCTTTTCTATACCTCTATCCCTAATATGTAGATCAAAGAATTTAAAATCACTCTTAATCAATTGAAAATTAACATTCTTAAATTTATTTTCTTTTATAGCTGAATCATCTTTGTCAAATGAGAATAATTTACCTTTCACATTTAATTTATCTAATATTAGACTTGAATGCCCTCCCCCTCCAAAAGTTAAATCAACATATGTTCCCTCTGGTTTGATACTTAATCCATTTACTGATTCATTAAGTAATACAGGAACATGATATTTCATAATTTTTTATACATCTAAATATTTTTGGGCAAGAAGAGAAAATTCTTTAGAATCTTTTATTAAGTTTTTACTGTAAATATCAGGATTCCATAATTCTATAAAGTTTCCAACACCAATAAGAATAACATCTTTTTTGATATTACAATGAGATAGCATATTTCTTGCTAAAAGAAACCTACCATTCGAATCAAGATCAACTTGAGATATACCGCTAAATAAATTTCTTTTTAATTTTCTTTGCTCAGAACTAAATTCATTCAATGAACTAATCCTGGTATAAATATTTTGAAATTCACTAAGAGGGTATATAATTAGATTAGATTCAAATCCTTTCCTTATAACTATACTATTTTTAGAAGCTTCAGGGAGGACTGATTTTAACCTAGACGGCAAAACCAGCCTACCCTTAGCATCTAATTTACACTCATGTTCGCCTGTGAAAAAAGCCATATCAGAGTATTAATATAAACCACTTAGAGACAAATGTAATAAAGATTTTTACATTTTACACCACTTTATCCCACTTTATCCCACTTATTAATAAGAATTTTTTAAATGTCTCTTTTAATCGTATAATCTAGAAGATCATATAAGCTTTTTTTATATTTAGAATCAGGAAATTTATTTAAAATTGAATATGCTTTCTCTGTCATATCAATCATTATTTTTTCACTATACTCTATACCTTTATTTTCTTTGACAAATTCAATTATTTCATCTATTGATCTGTAATTTTTTAAATTTTTTATAATTTTTTTTTTTGTTGAAGAACTAACTTTTGATAGTGAATGAATTAATGGAAGAGTAATTTTTCCTTGTTTAAAATCATTTAAAGATGGTTTTCCTGTATCGAAAGAGAGGTATCCAAATAGGTCATCTCTTATTTGGAAGGCATTTCCTACTAACAACCCAAATTTTTTCATTAATTTAATTTTTTCTTCAGAGGCATTTGATGAAATAGCCCCCATCATGCAACAAGATGAGAATAAACTTGCTGTTTTCTCTTTTATAATTTTAAAATATGTATCCTCATCAATATCTAAACTTTTAGATTTTTTTAATTGAGTAATCTCACCTTCACTCATCTGCTTAACAGCATTGGATAAAATACCTAAAAATTTAAAATCATTACTTTGAACAGATAACTCTAGACCTCTTGATAAAAGGTAGTCCCCAATTAAAACTGAGTATTTACTTTTCCACAATGCATTAATTGAAAAATAACCTCTTCTGTAATTTGAATCATCCACTACATCATCATGAATTAGTGTTGCTGTATGTAAAATTTCTATTAGAATTGCAGCCCTATATGTTGAATCTGAAATCTTCCCATTTAATCCTGCTGTCAGAAATACAAAAATAGGCCTAATTTGTTTTCCCTTTCTCTTTAAAATATAGCTAACGACAGTGTCAATTAATGAATTTCTGCTAGATATTGATGTCCTTAACTTGATCTTAAAGTCTTTCATTTCATTATCTATTGGTCTTACAATTTCTCTGAGATTCATATAAATTACTTATTTGGATTAACTTTATATACTACGTCATTATTGATAAAAAGATGAACGACATAAAAAAAAATAAAAGTAAGAGATATAAAAATATTGTAAAGAAGTCTAAGTTTTGGCCTATTGTTCAGCTATTTAAACATAGAAATAGATTTATGAATGAGGTTTCTCAAAAATCACAAAAAAAAATACTTGAAAAAATAAAACAAAAAGATTTGTATGAAGAAATTATTAATACAGTCTATAAAGAAAAACTAAGAATTTCTAATATTCCATGGAAAGCTGACCCAGTAGACGACAAGAGATTTTGGTATAAATTAAAAGAAAAAATCATTGAATTCGAGGAAGATAAAAATAATCCAAAAATTAGAAAGGAGATTTTACCAATGATTATAAATAGATACACTAAAGAGATTACAGGGAACTTTAAGAGAAGTCATCACGGATTTGCAAGGAGACTAATTACATCTTTTTTAGCTAGACTACTTAATACAGCAAGACTTAGGAATCCTTTTGGGAGCCTTAACCTAGATAGTACAATACAGATAGTCGGCAAACACAAGAGGTTAAGGAAATTATCTAAAACTGGGACAATTATTATGGTTCCAACACATTTTTCACATCTAGACTCTGCACTTATTGGATGGATTATCTCTCAACTTGGATTACCTGCCTTTATGTATGGTGCAGGTTTAGTTTTATATAATTTAAAAATTTTTGCATATTTCTTTAATAGTCTAGGAGCCTATAAGGTTGATAGAAGAAAAAAACATTTGCTCTACCTAGAAACATTAAAAACATATACAGAAAGAGCAATAGTCAATGGTTGTCATAACCTCTTTTATCCAGGTGGAACCAGATCTAGATCTGGTGCAATTGAAAAAAATTTAAAACTCGGATTATTAGGAAGTACAATTGAGGCACAGAGGGAGTTAGATAATAAAAATAAAAAAATATATATAGTACCTATAACTTTCAACTACCAGTTTGTATTAGAAGGACCGGCCTTGATAAATCAATACCTATCTAATAATCAAAATAATAGAAATCATCTGAAAGATTTAGGATATTCAAATACATTCAAAATTTTTACATTTTTGATTAAATATTTTACTCGATCTAATAGAATGGCTGTTTCAATTGGGAACCCATTAGATATCTATGGTAACATTGTTGACAATAAAGGTAAAGCCATTAATAAAAATAATTTATCAATAAAAAAAAATAATAAAACAGAAATTTTAAATAAGCTATCTGAAAATATTGTTGATGAGCTGATGGCCGGTACGGTAGTTTACTCAAGTTTAATTTTATCCTTTACTTCTTTTGAGCTTATACGTAAAAAGTTTAAAAAAATGGATATTCAGAATTTAATTGCACTCCCAGAAGATGAACTTACAATCAACCTCAAATATTTTAAACCTAAATACAAACAGGTGATGGATTATATTTTAAAACTTTCTCAGGATAAAAAAATAAAACTTTCAGATGAGCTATCTCTCTCAATTGAAGATCAGATAAAAATAGGATGTAAAAATCTTGGGCTTTATCATGCAATCAGACCTATTGAATTGAAAAATAATATACTAATTATAAAAAATATCAAGATGCTTTTTTACTATAGAAATAGATTAGATGGATACAAAATTGAAAATATTTTAAAAACTTAACTATTAAGTTCAATCGATATCAACCTCTTGCTTAATGACGGATGAGAATAATTAATAAATTCAAATAAAGGGTGAGGAGTTAAATTGGTAAGATTATCTCGTGACAACTTCTTCAGTGCACTGACTAGTGGAGATTTCTTGAAAGTTGATATTGCAAAATTATCAGCTTCGTATTCATTTTTTCTACTTTTTATAAAAACTAGAATATTAATAAATCTACTAATTGGAGTATATAATATAAAAAAAGCTAATATTTCTAGATGTCTAAATGACACATTCCCACCAAGTGCATAACTCACCTCACTATTAAATAAAAACTTTGACATCAGAAATAACATAAATCCAGTAGTAGCAATAGATATTACCAAATTTGATATTACATGTCTTAGTTTATAGTGCCCAACTTCGTGAGCCAAGACAGCAACTAACTCATCTACGGTATGATTTTTAATTAATGTATCATAGAGAACTATTTTTTTATTTTTACCAAATCCTGTAAAGAAGGCATTTGCTTTGTTTGATCTCTTAGATCCATTTATAACAAATATGTTCGATAAAGAAAATCCAACTTTCTTAGCATAAGAATTGAGGCTATCCTTAAGATCACCATCATCTATAGGAGTTAATTTATTAAATAATGGCACAATGAGTGAGGTATAAAACATATTTAAAAAAATCATAAAAAATGAAAGAAGTAACCAAGAATAAATCCAGAAGCTTTGTGAAAATAATAAAATTAAAATAAGCAGAGGAACTATTATAACTAACCCAACTATTACTGTCAAGAGATATCCTTTAAGTTTATCAATGATGAATGTGTTTAGACTCATAGTATTAAATCCATACTTCTGTTCAATTACAAAAACTCTATAAAATTGAAAGGGAAGTAATACTATATCATTAATTAGGTAGATTGAAAAGAAAAATAGTACGGATGGACTAATCTCATTTTCAAGAGTATAATTTCTAATAGTTGAATCTAGAACTCCAAAATAACCAGCATATAAAACTGTGACTAAAATTATAAAGCTGTAGGATGAAACAAATAAATTAAATTTAAAGTTTTCTTTTTTGTATTTCTGTGATTTTTCATATTCATCTGTATTATAAATATCTCTTACATTACTAGGAATTTCGTCATTAAAGCTTCTATAATTAAGAAAACCACTAAATAAATCTAGGAGATAATTTACTGCTATAACAAATAATATTATTAATAATATTAATTCAGAGTTCATTTTCAAAATTACTTAAAAATTAGGGATAGGACATTCTAAATATCTTACATTTTTAGGTGGTAATTTTGTCCCAAAAAAATGAAAGTCAAATATCAAAGAAATTTCATGAGAGCCACCAGAAAAACTAGATAAATATGACATATTATAGTCATAACTATAGGCAATGCGTAAGTTATCAATTTTTAAACTTAATGATCCTACCAAAGAGTTTAAGTAATTATTAGAGTCAATTGGAATTCCTCTATACCAAATACCAATATTTATTGGATTCAAATTAAAATATGTACCAACATCTAATTGCCTAAATTTAGCATATTGTTTATAGTGAATGGAGGGGGATAACTTTAGATTATCAATTGTATAACCAAAATGAAAAGAATACAATCTGTTTAAATTAGAGTTTTTATCAATTAACGATATGTTTGGTTTATTTATATTAAAAATTGAAAACCCTACCCATGTCTTGTCAGAATATGCTAGTATACCGGCAGCTAATCCTATAAAACTTTTTCTATCATTTAATAAAAAATTTTCATTTGTTTGAGATGTAGAACCATCTTCATTCAATTGATCATAAAAGACTAAGTTTTTCCTTTTAAAATTTGAACTAGAGTGAGAAACCTGTATTCCTGATTTTAATACCCAATTATAATTCAGATTAACCTCATAAGAAATCGATGGAGAAAAAGTTGACGAAGACAAGCTCGAAGAACTCTCAACCTCCCTAGAAAAATTTAATCCAAAAGAAAAGTTTGATTTTAAAAAGTTATAGTCTGCCCAAGATGAAATATAATGAAGACCATCACCAATATTTGGCCACTGATTCCTATAAATTATACCAAATCTTCCAAATTCACCTATACCTGTCATTGCAGGATTAAGATTTAAGGGAGAGGAATAAAATTGAGAATAATTAAGGTTCTGAGATAATATATTTAATGGTAAAAAAACATAAAAAAAAATTATAAGAAAAAATTTCATATTATATGAAACGAATGATTTTAAGTAATGATATATTAATTAATTTTTTTTTTAAAATTTAATAATTTAGAAATATCCATAGAAGTTTTCATTAAATTTTTAATTGCTTCATCTTTTTTAATAGATGTATTTATATCATCAGATGTTGAAAAAATTAAGTCAAAAGTATTTAATAGTAACTTTAAACTTTTATATTCTACTGATCCTCCAATAGCTACAGAAAAAAAATTTTTATTATCTAAAAAAGATATCAAAGAATAGGGTGCTTTCATATTAATTGTCTGATCATCTAATCTACCCTCCCCAGTTATAATGATAGATCCTGGTTTAACATATTTCGTATAATTAATTTTTTTAAAAATAAATTTAGAACCGTAATCAAGTTTTGCATTTAAAAAAATTTTTAAAAAACCAGCAGCTCCCCCAGCAGCTCCCCCAGATTTTATTTTTAAAACATTTTTATTAAAAAGTGAATCAAAAATTTGAGATAAATTTTTTAGGTAAGATTCAAATTTTGGAATTTCTGAATTTTTTAAACCTTTTTGTTTCCCATATACCTTAACACAACCTTGATCCCCTATTATATAATTATCCACGTCAGTTAATAAGGTAAAATTTAATTTAGTATTATCAATTATTGAATTTGAAATATCAATTTTGTCAACCGATACAATTGGATTTATATTTTCTAATATACATTCATTTCTATCATAAAAATTTATACCTAGCGCCATCATTGCGCCACAACCTCCGTCAATTGTAGCAGATCCTCCCAAACCTAAGATTATGTTTTTAACCCCTTTTTTTATTGCTGACTTAATTTGTAGTCCAAATCCATATGAATTTGAAAGATTAAGATTATTCTTCCTTAATTCTACTCTAGATAAACCACAAGTGTTGGCATACTCTATAAATGCTGTTTTACCGTCATCTAATATTAAATACTCAGATTCTATTTTCTCTCCTATTGAGTTTACAGATTCTTCCTTTACTGATTCATAATCAAAATAAAATTTAAAAAGTTCAAGAGTACCGTCTCCACCATCAGCTATGGGAAGTTTTTTAAATTTTATATTTTGGTCAATTTTTAATAACCCTTCTGCAATAATATTAGATGCTTCAACAGAAGATAAAGTTCCTTTAAAAGAATTTGGAGAAATTAATATATCCATACAAACAAATTATTCAATACTACGTATTGAAAACAGAAATTTAAATTTATTATAATTTGAAATTATAATTATAAAAAAAAAATTTTCATCTTTGGCAACCTAAAAACCATAATTTAATAAAATGAGTTCTAATCTAGTTATTGTAGAGTCTCCAGCAAAGGCAAAAACTATTGAAAAATATTTAGGCAAGAATTTTAGAGTAACATCATGTTACGGACACATCAGAGATTTAGCAAAAGATGATAAATCGATTGATAAAGAAAATGGCTTTCTACCATCTTACATTCCCTCACCTGATAAAAAGAAAGTCATCAAGGAACTACTATCTCTTAAAAAAAAATCAAGTAAAGTTTACCTAGCAACTGATGATGACAGAGAAGGAGAAGCTATTGCATGGCACCTAAAAGAAATTTTAAAATTAGATGAGGATGATTATGAAAGAATTGTATTTAGAGAAATAACAAAAAAAGCTGTATTAAACTCATTAGAAAGTCCAACTAAAATTAATATGGATCTTGTAAATGCTCAGCAGGCAAGAAGAGTCTTGGATAGATTAGTAGGTTTTGAGATTTCTCCAATTCTTTGGAAAAAAATAAAAAGAGGTCTATCTGCTGGGAGAGTTCAATCTGTTGCTGTGAAATTCGTTGTTGACAGAGAAAATGAAATAAGTATCTTCTCACCAGAAGCATCTTTCAAAACTACCGCAATATTTTCTATTAATAATGATAATTTTACAGCTGAACTCAGTAAAAGATTTAGCAATAAAGATGAATCTGAAAAATTTCTTAAGGAATGTATTGATACAACTTTCAAGGTAAAAGATATTGAAAAAAAACCTTCTAAAAGATCTCCATCTTCACCATTTACAACGTCAACTCTTCAGCAGGAGGCAAGCAGGAAAATAGGGTTTTCTCCATCCCTAACAATGTCAACTGCCCAGAGGTTATACGAGGCAGGACATATTACATACATGAGAACTGATTCTGTGAATTTATCTGATGAAGCACTTGAATCCTCAAGATCTACCATAATAAACAACTTTGGGAATGGTTACTATAAAAGAAGAGTTTATAAAACTAAAAGTGATTCTGCACAGGAAGCACATGAGGCAGTAAGGCCAACTAACTTTAATAATGATAATGCCGGTAAAAATGATACTGAAAAAAAATTATATAATCTCATTTGGAGGAGGACTCTAGCATCTCAAATGAGTGAGGCTCAATTTGAAAGGACAGTTGTAAGCATAAGTAACAGAAAAACTGAAACTTTTAAATCCTCCGGAGAGGTCATGATTTTCGATGGATTTTTGAAATTATACAATGAAAAAACTGAAAATACCAAGCTTCTACCAAAGCTCGAAAAAAACTCAGAATTAAGTTGTATTGAAATACTTTGTAAAGAAGTATTTACAAAACATCCTCCAAGATATTCCGAAGCAAGTCTTATTAAAAAGATGGAGGATTCAGGAATAGGTAGACCATCAACTTTTGCTGAAACTGTTAGAAAAATAAAGGACAGAGAATATGTTGTTAAAGAAGAGAGAGATGGTAAAATAATTAAAAGTAAGGAACTTAGATTAGTATCTAACAATATCTCAGAGGAAATTAAAGAAGAAAAAACTGGATTTGAGAAAAATAAAATATACCCTACCAATATGGGTATGTTTGTTACTGAATTTTTAAATGAAAATTTCAATTCTAGTTTTATGGATTATTCTTTTACCGCAAAAACTGAAAATCAACTAGATCAAATTGCATATAAAGGAAGAAACTGGAATGATATGATTGAGGAATTCTATAAGATTTTTTCCAAACTTTCTAAAAATGTTCCCGAAGAAAGATACCAATTAGAAAAAGAACTTGGTGAATTTGACGGCAAAAAAATGATTGCAAGAGTGGCTAAATTTGGACCAGTTATTCAGGTAGGTGAAAAGGAAGATTCTGAAGAGGGTTTTCCAAAATATTTCAATATGTCATCTGAACAACTTATAAGACATATTTCTATTAATGAAGCACTAGGTATTATAAATCAGAAAAAAGAAAATAACTCACTTCCAGTATTCGAGTATTATAAAGGAAGTATTGAACTTAAAAATGGGAGGTACGGTTTTTATGTTAGGTTTAATGATAAAAACTATAAAATCGATAAAGATAAATACCCCGAACCAAAAAAAATTACAAAAGAAGACGCAATCGATATCGTTAATACACCAGTAGAAAAATCTAAAGATATTCTAAAAGAATTTGACAATGGTTTGCAAATAAGAATGGGAAAATATGGAAAACCACCCTACTTGTTAGCAGTTAGAGGCACTGATATTGGAAATACATTTAAAGAAAAAAGAAAAAAACCATTTGTAGGCATCCCAAAGGATAAATTAGAGAAATATAAAAATAGTATTCAAGACATATCCTATGAGGAAGTAGAAGAAATCATTAAAAATTTTCTTGATAAGTAATTTTTTTTAAAATTTAATTATATCATTTGTTTTATCCACATCAGCCATTTTTCCAGATGGATTAATCTCAATCTTAGTTATTTTTTTTTCAGATAGATCTATATCGAATTCATAATGCTCATTTACCCATTCCCAGTCTTTTAATAGAACTACATTATCTCCTAAATCCTTCTCACCTCTCATAATCGATAAAGGTATATAGTAATTAGCTGTTGAAAAATCATCATATTGAATCTCTACCTCTATAGGCATTGGCATTTTTCCAATTCTACTTATTATAATTCCCAAATATTTATTGTCTTTATCTCTCACTTCAACTGAATAATCAATTTGATGAATAGTTTTAATCCAATAATCTAAATACCAATCAAGTTCTATTCCACTTACTTTCTCCATAATTCTAATAAAATTATATTCATTTGGATGTTTAAATTTCCATTGATTGTAATATCTTCTCAATCCCTTATACAAATTATCTTCTCCAATTATATAAGATAGTTGCATTAAAAAAATAGCTCCTTTAGTATAGGAGCCCACTCCATAAGCTTCATTTGTAGAGAAATGATCCGAATGAGTTGATAATGATTCCTCCAAACCGGTCTTTACAAAATTATAATATCTATTATAAGATTTTTTAAGAGGGTTGATTAAATCTAAATTATAAATATTATTGAACTTATTAAGAAAAGTGATATTTTGAGCAAATGAGGTAAAACCCTCGTCCATCCAAGCTAGATAACTTTCATTGGTACCTAATAACATTTGATACCACGAATGTAAAACCTCATGAATAGTAACAGACAATAAACTAGAATAAGTCCTCTCTCCAGTAATCAAGGTTGCCATTGGATATTCCATACCACCGTCACCTCCCTGAATTATTGAATATTTTGAATACGGATATTTACCAAATTTTTTATTTATAAATTTAAAAGCTTCTGCAGTATCGTCTTGTAATTTTTTCCAATTTTGGACCATCTCATCGCTAGATTTTTGGTAGTAAAAATGTAATTCTAAATTTTCAGAATTGACTTTTAGTATGTCATGTACATAATCAGGATCTGCCGCCCACACAAAATCGTGAACATCCTCAGCTTTAAATCTCCATGTTTTCTTTTGATTATCATTAATTTGACTTTGAAGGATTCCTGTTGCTGCTACAACATAATCTTTATGAATAGAAATTGATACATCAAAATCCCCCCATGGAGCATAAAACTCCCTGGCAATATATGGATTCGCATGCCATCCGTCTTTATCGTATTCTGCAATTTTAGGAAACCACTGCGCCATTGAATAATCAATACCTTCCTTATTATTTCTACCACTTCTCCGAATTTGTTTAGGTACTTGACTACTATATTCTAAATAAAAATCTGTCGACTGATTTGGCAACAACGGGTTTTGTAATTTAACCTCTAAAACGGTACCCTGTATGTAATATTCCAATTTCATTCCAGATTGTTGAATCATTTTTATTTCATGAAACCCTATTTCATTTTTTTTCAATTTTGAGATTCTATCCATAACTCTACTATCAGGATCAGGAAGTGACCTACTCCTTACATCCATCATGCTGCCCGGTTGGAATGCGTTAAAGTAAAGATGAAAGAAAACCTTATTTATAGTATCTGGTGAATTATTAAAATAAATTAAATTTTGTTGGCCAACAAATTGATGATTCTTATGATTAAAATCAATATTAATATTGTACTCAACCCTTTGTTGCCAATAGGAAAATGAATTAAAGTATACTATGTTTATGGCAAATAGAAGTATATACCTAAACATCTACATTCGCATATTTAGCATTCTTTTCGATAAACTCTCTCCTAGGAGCAACTTCGTCCCCCATTAATTTCGAAAATAAAACATCTGCTTCTGCTGCTGACTCAATTGTAACTTTATTTAATAGCCTTTCTTTTGGATCCATTGTTGTCGACCACAGCTGCTCAGGATTCATTTCACCAAGACCTTTATACCTTTGAATATTAACTGAAGACTCCTTTCCATCTTTCGCTAACTCTTTAACTAACCTATCTTTTTCATTTTCAGACCAAACATATTCTACCCTTTTACCTTTAGATATTAGGTAAAGAGGTGGGAGGGCAATATATAAATATCCTTTATCGATAAGAGGTCTCATATATCTAAAAAAGAATGTCAGCACTAAAGTTCTTATATGGCTTCCATCTATATCAGCATCAGTCATAATTATAACTTTGTGATACCTTAATTTCTCCAAATTTAGTTCTTTCTCATCTTCCTCAGTACCAAACTTTACACCTAGAGCAGTTATAATATTTTTTATCTCATCGTTGTCATATATCTTATGTTCTTGGGCTTTTTCAACATTAAGTATTTTACCCTTCAATGGTAAAATTGCTTGAAAAGTTCTATCTCTCCCTTGTTTCGCTGATCCACCTGCAGAGTCACCCTCAACAACATATATCTCACATAACGATGGATCTTTTTCTGAGCAATCAGCAAGTTTACCGGGTAAACCTGTACCAGTCAAAACATTTTTCCTCTGTACCATTTCCCTTGCTTTTCTCGCGGCATGCCTAGCTTGTGCTGCAAGAATTACTTTTGAAATTATTTGTTTTGCTTCTTTTGGATTCTCCTCTAAAAAATCTCCAAGCATTTCACCAACACATTTGTCAACTGCTCCCATAGCTTCTGAATTACCAAGTTTTGTTTTAGTCTGGCCCTCAAATTGTGGCTCTGCAACTTTTATTGAAATTACTGCAGTTAAACCCTCACGAAAATCATCACCTGAAATATCAACTTTTACTTTATCTAATTGACCAGATTTTTCAGCATATGACTTCAATGTCCTTGTTAATCCTCTTCTAAAACCAGCTACATGAGTCCCACCCTCAATTGTATTAATATTATTAACATAAGAAACAACATTTTCAGAGTAAGATAAATTATAGGATAAAGCAACCTGAACAGGAGTATCTTCCTTTTTACCCTCCATGTATATGGGGTTAGAAATCAATTTCTCCCTGGATCCATCTAGATAGTTTACAAATTCCGTCAACCCCCCCTCGGAGAAAAATATTTCTGATTTTGGAATATTATTTTCATCAAGATCTCTGTTATCAGTTAGCTCTATCTTAATTCCAGCATTTAGAAATGATAATTCCCTCAGTCTCGAGGCAACTGTATCATATTTATATTCATGAGATGTGAAAATTTCTTTATCAGGTGTAAAAGTAACAATAGTTCCCCTTTCATCGGTTTTTCCAATTTCCTTCACATCAGCACTAGGTACTCCTCTCTTATAATTTTGCTCAAATATTTTACCTTCCCTATGAACAGTTGCAGTTAAATTTTCTGAGAGTGCATTTACACATGATACTCCCACTCCATGAAGACCACCAGAGACTTTGTAGGTATCTTTATCAAACTTTCCCCCAGCGTGTAGAACAGTCATTACAACCTCTAACGCAGATCTTTTTTCTTTGGGGTGGATACCAGTAGGAATTCCTCTTCCATTATCTTTTACAGTTATAGAATTATCTTCATTTATTTCGACGGTAATTAGATCACAGTGGCCAGCTAGTGCTTCATCTATAGAGTTGTCAACAACCTCCCAAATCAGATGATGTAACCCCTTATTTCCAACATCACCTATATACATTGCAGGTCTTTTTCTTACTGCTTCTAAGCCCTCAAGAACTTGAATATTACCTGCGGAATATTGTTTTTTATTATCTAAATTATCTGGCATTTTTTTGTTTGGTTTTTACACTATAAAATTAATTAAAAATTAGCACTTATTATAGTTTTAAAGCTTAATTATTGATATTTAAACAATGTGATAAAATCAAATTTTTTATCCTTTTCTAAATATTAAAATATTACTTTTATAAAAAAATTATGACTAATAATAGAGACTTTGATTCGGTTGATTTCTATAATATTGATGAGCTTTTAACTGACGAACAAAAACTTATAAGAGGAACAGTCAGAGATTTTGTTACAAAAGAGATAAGCCCCTTCATTGAAGATTGGTATGAAAATAGCCACTTTCCCCTTGAGATTGTTAAGAAAATGGGAGAAACAGGTATTTTTGGTCCAAATGTAGACCAAAGATACGGTGGAGGTGGCATGGATAATATCTCTTATGGCCTCATTATGCAAGAACTCGAGAGAGGTGACTCGGGAATGAGATCTACAGCCAGTGTTCAAAGCTCTCTGGTTATGTATCCAATTGAGGCTTATGGGTCAGAGGAACAAAAGAAAAAATATCTTCCAAAGCTTGCTTCAGGAGAAATTTTAGGATGCTTTGGCTTGACAGAACCAGATTTTGGTTCAAATCCAGGTGGGATGATCACTAAGTTAGAAGACCATGGTGATTATTATCTCCTTAATGGTTCAAAAATGTGGATATCAAATTCTCCGATTGCTGATATCGCCGTTGTGTGGGCTAAAGATGAAAATAAAAGAATTAAGGGTGTAATTGTTGAAAAAGGAATGGAAGGTTTCTCAGCACCAAAAACAGAGGGAAAACTATCACTGAGATCTAGCTTAACTGGTGAATTAGTTTTTAATGATGTAAAGGTCCCAAAAGATAATATTTTACCTCGAAAGGATGGTCTAGGTGCTCCATTGGGTTGTCTTGATAAGGCCAGATACGGAATATCTTGGGGTGCTGTTGGCGTTGCGATGGATTGCTATGATTGTGCTAAAAAGTACTCACTTGAAAGGAAGCAGTTTGATAAACCTATAGCATCATTTCAGTTAGTTCAAAAAAAGTTAGCTGAAATGCTCACAGAGATAACAAAAGCTCAACTTTTATGTTGGAGACTAGGAAAACTCATAGATTCTGGAGATGTGACATCCTCACATATTTCTCTTGCAAAGAGGAACAATGTAGAGGTAGCATTAAAAATCGCGAGAGAGGCAAGACAGATTCATGGCGGTATGGGAATTACAAATGATTTCCCAATGATGAGACATATGATGAATTTAGAATCAGTTATTACTTACGAAGGCACTCACGATATTCATCTACTTATACTAGGGAATGAAATAACAGGAATTCCGGCTTTTTCATGATATGAAATATGTTGAAAATTTTATTAAAAAAAGTAGAGCTCATAATCTTCTGATAAGGAGCTGGGTCCCATCAAAAAATCAAAATAAAAATATTCTAATTATACACGGGTTGGGTGAACATACTGGTAGATATGAGGATCTTGCTCATTTTCTTGTTAATAAGAATTTTGGTGTTTTTGCTGTTGACTTAATTGGGCACGGTAAAAGTTCTGGCAGAAAAGGCCATATAAAGTCATTCGAAGAGTATTTAGATACCGTGGAGCTAAGCTTAATTTATATAAGAAAGAAATTTCTAGATATACCAATTATATTATTTGGTCATAGCCTTGGTGGATTAATTTCATTGAAGTTTTTAATTGACAGAGAAAGTAAAGAAATAGAGAAGTCAATTATATCATCTCCCTGGATAGAGACTAAAGTTAAAATCCCAGATTTTTTATTGGTTATCCATAAAATCTTTAAAAATATATTTCCTGGTATGCAGCTTCATAATAACTTGATAACAAGTCATTTGTCTAAGGATAAAGACATCGTAAAAAAATATGAGGAAGATAAACTAGTTCACGACAGGATATCTCTAAATCTTTTCTCGGAAGCTTTAAAAACAATTGATGACGTTTTAGAGAATTCTTCAAGGATTAAAAATGATATACTTATCTATCATGGAAAAGATGACATGATAATCTCATATGAGGGTTCGAAAAAGATTAGTAATAAAATTACGAATTGTAAATGGATATTATTCGAAAATACGTACCATGAACCTCATAATGACCTAGAAAAATCTTACGTATTCAAAGAAATTACTAATTTCATCAAATAAATATAAATTATTTATATTTATGAAAATTATACTCTATGTCATCTAGACCAACATTATTTATTATATATTTTTTTATGTTGACCTCATGTTTATCCAAAAATGAGTCAAATAATTCTGAATGGATAGAGCTATCTAATGATAATTCATTCAAAAACTGGCATACATTTCAATCCGATTCTGTAATTAGTTGGAAAATTGAAAATGGAGTTTATGTGTTATATCCCAATGAGGGTAGTAAAAATAATGGCCTAGTATCAAATAAGAGTTATTCTAGTTTCATCTTATCATTGGAGTGGAAAGTTGAGGAGAATGGAAACAGTGGTATTTTCTGGGGAGTGAATGAATCTTCTGAGTTTTCAGTACCCTATCTCAGTGCACCTGAAATTCAAGTTATTGATGATAACATTTATGGCACAAAAGACACATCTAATTTTCATCATATGAACGGCGCTTTATATGATATGGTTTCTCCCTCAGAATTATATGCAAATGCAACTGGTGAGTGGAATCATTATTTAATTGAAATAAATTATAAAAATAATATTGCAAATGTCGATCTGAACGGAAAGAGATCAATCAGCTTTCCACTTTCTGGAGATAAGTGGGAAGAATTAATTTATAATTCAAAATTTAAAGACTGGAAAGGCTTTGCAAAACTTAAATCGGGCCCTATTGCTTTTCAAGATCACGGCACAAAAGTTTACTATAGAAATATAAAAATTAAAGAGTTATGATAATCAATCTTATAACAGCTATAACATTATTTTTGATGCTATCTTTCACATCAAGAAATATAAGTTTTGATAATTATTTAGAGACAGAGATTCCATATCTCAAAGAATTATATATAAATATTCATAAAAACCCTGAAATATCTCTTATGGAGAGAGAAACATCAAAAAAATTAGCAGGTGAATTAAGGAAAGTTGGCTTTGAGGTTGAGGAAAATTTTGGAGGATATGGGATAGTTGGTACTCTAAAAAATGGAGATGGTCCTACTATATTATATAGAACTGATATGGATGCTCTACCTATGGAAGAAAAGACTGGTCTTCCCTACTCAAGTAAGTTAGTTACTAAAAACTTTGATGGGAATGATGTTGGCACTATGCATTCATGTGGCCACGACATGCATATGACTGTTTGGACTGGTACAGCCAGAGCAATGGTAGAGAGAAAAGATGAGTGGAATGGCACAATTATGATGATTGGTCAGCCAGCTGAAGAGATTGGTGCTGGGGCAGCTATGATGTTAAGTGCGGGACTTTACGAAAAATTTCCGGTACCTGATTACGGAATTGCTCTTCATGCGTCACCAACAATTCCATCAGGTAAAGTTGGTTTTGGTAAGGGTTATATCATGGCAAATACAGAATCTGTAGATATAAAAATATTTGGACAAGGTTCTCATGGAGCCGCACCACACATGTCAATTGATCCTATAGTAACTGCCTCAATGATTGTAATGGAATTACAGACAATTGTTAGTAGAAATTTAAATCCACTAGATGATGCCGTTATAACAGTTGGATCTATAAGGGGAGGTACAAAACATAACATTATTCCTGACGAAGTTAATTTACAACTTACAATTAGGACATATAAAGAAGAAGTAAGAAACTTAATTCATAAAAGAATTAGGGAAATATGTGATGGAATTGCTGCCTCAATGGGACTTGATAAATCGAGATGGCCAGAGATAATAATGCCAGAACAATATACTCCAGCAAATTATAATGACGAATTACTTATTGATATAATGACAGACGTCTCAAATTCAATAATTGGTGAAAAAAATGTTGTTATTGCTGAACCACAGATGGTGGGTGAGGATTTTGCTAGATATGGAAGCACTGAAGAAGATATTCCTACAGCAATGTATTGGCTAGGAACTGTGCCTAAAGAAAGAATGGATAAATATAATTCAGGAGAATATGCTCTTCCTGGACTTCATTCTCCATTTTATTATCCTGATATTGAAAATTCTATCAGAACAGGGGTTAAAGTAAGTACCGAGTCATTGATTCAACTCTTTAATAGATAAATGTTTTTTCTCTATCAGAGAAAGAAAAAATGTAGGAGTCAACTTTACTTTTATAATTTATCAAAACTACATTTTTTTGAATTTTATAGACGTCAAATAAAATATTAATCATAATATTAATTTCATTGATTTCTTCTTCATAATTAAAGCCAAAAGATATTTCAACTAAATCATTTATAAGTTTGTATCTAATCATAGATATATCAATGTCATATCTATCGATAGATAATTGAAATTTATTTTTAATGTATTCATCAATTTCTTCCGATGCTATTTCTAGTTTTCTATCACTGTCAATAGATATAGAGTTACCGTGAAATAGTCTGAGCCCATCTTCGAGATCATCTCTAAAAATTTTAATTTTTACATCACTCATATCCTCATTTATAAATATCTCAGTAGTACTCAGATAGAATGGATGTAGTAAAAAGAGTATTTTAATAAATAATAAACTCATTATTATATAATATAAAAATAATGTCTTAAAATTAATTTTTTATTAAAAAAATATTTTGAGTAATATTGATAATATTAAACCTAAAATGAACATTAACTCAAAGTCAAATAAAGAGAATTCTTTTGATGCAATAGTTGTAGGTACGGGGATAAGTGGTGGATGGGCTGCAAAAGAACTGACGGAGGGAGGACTAAATACTTTAGTTCTGGAGAGAGGCAGGGACGTAAGACACGTGATAGATTACCCAACTATGAATAAAAATTCATGGGAGCTTCCATACAGAGACCAACTAACCGCTAAGCAAAGAAAAGATTATAAGGTTCAAATAAGGACTGGCTATACTGTAAAGCAATCTACGAAACATTGGTGGGTTAAAGATACAGATCAACCTTACAATGAAAAGAAGGGGTCTTTTGACTGGATTAGAGGATATCATGTTGGTGGCAAATCAATTATGTGGAGTAGACATGTATATAGGTGGGGGGAAATAGATTTTGAGGCTAACGCTAAAGAGGGAATAGGCATAGATTGGCCTATACGCTATAAAGATATTGACAAGTGGTATGAACACGTTGAAGATTTTATCGGTGTGAGTGGAATGAAGGAGGGCTTATCTCAATTACCTGATGGCAATTTCTTACCACCTATCGAAATGAACTGCGTTGAGAAAGATTTTAAAAAGAATTTATATAAAAAATTAGGGAGAACCTATACAATGGGAAGAGTAACTAATATCACCCAAAATCATAACGGAAGAGGTAAATGTCAGAGTAGGAATCTTTGTATCCGAGGCTGTCCGCATGGAGCATACTTTAGTTCTAACTCATCAACTTTACCAGCAGCAGAAGCAACCGGTAATATGACACTAAAACCTAATTCTATTGTTCATTCAATAATTTATGATGATGAAAGAAATAAAGCAACAGGTGTTAGAGTTATAGATAGCAACACACTTGAAATGACAGAGTACTATGCTAGAATAATTTTTTTAAATGCATCAGCAATTAATACCACATTGATAATGCTTAACTCGAAATCTAGAAGATTTCCAAATGGCTTTGGAAATGACTCGGGTGAACTTGGGCGTAATATAATGGATCATCATTTCAAAGCTGGAGCTAGAGCAAATATTGACGGATATGAAGATTACTACTATTACGGAAATAGACCTACTAATGGATATTTAGCAAGATTCAGAAATTTAGATAAAAAAAACATGAATTTTCTCAGAGGATTTGGATATCAGGGTGGAGCCAGAAGAAACGGCTGGGCAAATTCTGGAGAGGGAGGACTGACTGGAGAAGATTTAATTAATGCAGCATCTACTCCCGGGGGATGGAATATGAATCTACTTGGTTTTGGAGAGATCCTACCATATCATGACAATATGATGTATCTAGACTATGATAAATTAGATAAATGGGGAATGCCAACTGTTGTATTTGAAACTGAAATAAAAGAAAATGAAATAAAAATGAGAGAAGACATGAAAAATTCAGCAGCAGAAATGTTAGAAGCTTGTGGATTTAAAAACGTTAAGGGTTATGATAATAAGTACAGTATAGGTAACGGTATTCATGAGATGGGTACTGCAAGAATGGGAAATGATCCAAAAACATCAGTACTTAACAAATGGAATCAAGTCCATGCAGCCAAAAATGTTTTTGTTACAGATGGGGCCTGTATGACTTCTGGTGGTTGTGTCAATCCATCAATAACATATATGGCTCTTACTGCAAGAGCTGCAAATTTTGCTATAAATGAACTAAAGAAAAGGAACCTGTAATGAAGAGAAGAGAGTCACTAAAGAAGATATCTGCTTTCCTTTATGGGAGCTTGGCTATACCTAGCTCATCGCTATTAATAAATTCTTGCTCAAGTCCAAGTCAAGAAATCGAATGGAAAGCTGATTTCCTTAATATTGAAGATGCTTTCTTTTTAAATGAATTGTGTAACGCAGTTATACCAAACACCGAATTTCCAGGAGCTTTAGCACTCGGTGTACCTCCTGAAATTGAAAAATATGTCTTCAATGTATATGATGAAAAAAAATTAAATAAGTTTTTATCTGATCTTATACTTCTAAAAGAAAATCTAATCGAAAATAATTTTTATGAGTCAATTTTATCAGAGAAGACAACAATTTTGAATTCGATTCAAAAAATGAAAAGAAATGATAAGATAAGAAGAATATACATGTCATTTAAAAAGATTATAATTGAATCTTACTTCTTAACAGAAGTAGGTGCCACTCAAGTTCTAAAATATAATGGTCCATCAGTAGTTCTTGGTGAATATAAAGGGTGTGTCCCATTTAGCGAGATCGGAAGAACATGGGCTATATAAATTAATTGTATATGAATAATAAATTAAAATCACCAGTAGATAACTTCACAAAATGGGAAAATTTAAAAGGAGAGGAGACATTTTTGATACAACCCATAAACGGTAATAACCAAGAATTTACTTGGAGTCAAGTTGGTGAAGAGGCAAGAAAAGTCTGCAACTATATTAATAGCTTTAATTTTCCAAAAAAATCAAAGATTGCTATACTATCAAAAAATTGTGCTCACTGGATAATTACTGATTTAGCAATAATGATGAGTGGGAACATATCGGTACCGATCTATGCAAATGTTAACGGTAAAACAGCTAAATATATCTTAGAACATAGTGAATCAGTGATGTTATTTTTGGGGAAGTTAGAAGAAGACGATTGGGAACAAATCAAAAATTATATTCCAAAAAATATCGAAAAAGTTGACTATGGTTTCTATAATTTAGATTCAAAATTTACTAAATGGGATTCAATCATTTCAAAATATAAACCAACTGATAAAGTTTTTAATATCAAACTAAATGATATTATAACTATAATTTATACCTCTGGAACTACAGGAATACCTAAGGGTGTTGTACTTAACTATAAAGCCGCGGCAACAGCAACAAAGAACTTGGATCTTCTTTTTCCTTTGAATGAAAATGATAGATTTATATCTTATTTACCATTATCTCATATTGCAGAGAGAGCACTTGTTGAACATGGAGGCATACTTTCAGGAGGTAAAATATTTTTTGTTGAGAGTTTAGAGACATTTCTAGAAAATTTAAAGTACTGTAAACCAACAATTTTTTTTGGTGTTCCTAGAATTTATACAAAGTTCATGACAAAAATATCATCAATTTTTCCTCAGAGAGCTATAAATTTTATAATGAAAATACCTATTCTTAATAATTTATTTTCACTTATTATTAGGAAGGCACTGGGTTTGAATAAATCAAGGATATGCATAACAGGAGCAGCATCAATACCAAAATCTACTTTGAAGTGGTTTGATATATTTAAACTTAAGATATACGAAGCTTATGGGATGTCTGAAAACTCAGCTTGTTCCCACGGTAACTATCCAGGAAATATAAAATTTGGTACAGTTGGTAAAGCGATGCCAGATACAGACGTGAAAATAACCGAGCAGGGAGAAATAATAATGAAAAATGATTGCATAATGCAAGGGTATTTTAAAGAAAGCAATTTAACTAAAAAAACTATTAGAAATGGATACTTACATACTGGTGATAAAGGTAAAATAGACAAAGACGGGTATCTTAAAATAACTGGAAGAATAAAGGATATATTCAAAACTGCGAAAGGAAAATATGTTGCTCCTAACCCAATCGAGATGAAACTTAGTAAAAGTACCTTCATAGAACAAGTTTGTGTTGTTGGAGAAAATTTAACCCAACCTATAGCTCTTGTTATCTTAAGTGAGGGGAAAAAGATAGCATCAGATATGAAAAATAGTTTTGAGAATTTAATTACATCAATTAATGATCAACTTGAAAATCATGAAAGAATTAAAAAAATTGTGATTCTTAAAGATGTTTGGTCAATTGAAAATAATATTCTGACTCCAACACTAAAAATTAAGAGAAATGTAATTGAATATAAATATAAAAAGTTTTATATGGAATGGTTTAATACTGAAAGCCAGATCATATACCAATAAATTACTTCTCAATCCCTATCAATGGGTTATAACCATTTAACTTTTTTTTATATACACCAGAACCATCATATTCACGTACCCTCTGAGTTTTCGAGCAATCTTGACAACAGCATCCTCTATACTTTTTTGCTCCTTTTTCACTTAAAGGGATGTGCTTATTACAAAGTGCGTTAGCGCAGTTTACCATTCTATCAGTTTTTTCACCAGTGACGTAACATTCTCCTATTGTAATTGGATTTACTTTATTTACATCTTTAACAATTCTATCATCAAAGACATAACATTTACCCTCAAAATTCTCCCCACCCATCTCTAATCCATATTTAATAATTCCACCGTGAAGTTGGTATACATTTTTATACCCGTTATCCTTTAGAAAAGCACTAGCTTTCTCACATTTTACACCTCCAGTGCAATAAGTTATAATTTTATTATCCTTATTTATACTCTTTTTTATTTCATCAATTTTATCTGGGAAATTTCTAAAATTATCGATATCTAAAGTTATGGCATTTTTAAATTTTCCGATATTATGTTCATAGTTTGATCTAACATCAAGAACAGTAATATTTTCTCGCTTTTTTTTAATTATTTTATTAAAATCATCTGGAGTAATATAATCTCCTCTCTTTTTAATTAGACTTTTATCACTTAACCCTGAATTTACTATTTCCCCCTTAACCCTTACATTAATTTTATCAAATGTATTTCTATGATAATTCTCAACTTTAAAATCAATATCTGAAAACATTTCTTTTGTTTTTAACTCATCTATATATTTTTGGCAGTCAGTTTTAATACCTGATACAGTCCCATTAATTCCTTCATTAGAAACTATAACTCTTCCACTAATATTATTTTTTATACAAAACAAATGGTGTTGCTTTTTAAATTTTCTTGGTGAATTAATTTTTGTATAACAATAGAAAAGAAGTATTTGATATTGATTTTTCATATCAATCCCCTTTCATTAAGAATTAGTTCCATTTGGTTTTTATAAATTAACGCCTTTTCTCTAATATTTGACTCAAATGAGGTTGATGAATCAGCATAAATTATATCCCTTGAAACGTTAACAATTATTCCGCAATTATTGTTCATTGAATGAGAGGAAATTTCTTTTAAATTTCCACCCTGGGCTCCTACTCCAGGAATAAGAATAAAGTTTTTAGGAATAATTTTTCTTATTTCCCTTATTTCATCAATTCTATTTGCTCCAACTACGTACATGGTATTCATTTCATCAGACCATCTCAATGAATCTTTAATCACATGGCTGTATAACTTTTCATTTTCTGAGTTAGTATAATGTTGAATATTAGTTGAACTTTTATTTGAGGTTAGAGTAAGTAAAATAATCCATTTTTTATCGTATTCCAGAAATGGTTTAGATGTGTCCTCTCCCATATATGGCGATAAAGTAACAGCATCAAAGTTATAAGTTTCAAAAAAGGTCTTTGCATACATCCTAGATGTATTACCAATATCTCCTCTCTTGGCATCGGCAATTTTAAAAATATTTTTAGGTATATATTCTAATGTCTTACTTAGAGAAGATAAACCACTTGGACCCATTGATTCATAAAAAGCAATATTAGGTTTGTATGCAATAACTAGATCTTTTGTTGCATCTATGACCCTTTTATTAAACTCAAATATAGGATCCTCCATATCCTTTAAATATTCAGGTATTTTATCTAAATCAGAGTCTAGACCAATACATAGGTATGATCTCTTATTTTTAATTTCATCTACAATTTCAGTAAACTTCATTTTTATCTAAAATCAATTACCTCAATATCAGGATAACTATCTATATTGAAGGTAAAAAGAGAATTATCTAATTCCTCTTCTAAAAAATCATCTATTGAATAGATAAAAATACTATTTGATTTATCATGAACAGTAAAGCTACTAAGGCTGTAATCATTATGAATACTAAATGATATCTTAAAATAAGGTTTACCTTCATCTTCAGGGTAAATTTCAACAGTATTTATACCATCTTTATTTCCAATAAGTTTATGTCTGAAACCTTCCTTATATACTTCGAATACATTATTGATAGAAATATCTTGTTCCGATGGATCAAAGTCAGAAATTGTTACCTCATTTAACTCTTCAAGATAAGTCCAAACTGTTTTTGAATCATTAATTATTTTTTGACCTTCAATAAATAAAACATATTTATCATCTTTTACTGATATTTTTCCAGAGAATGAATCAGAGATATCTTCAGTAAGATTTTTCATTGTATATGTGAAAGAAGAAGTAAATCCCTTCATTTTTTTATATTTATCACTCATAGAATCTAACATTTCAAGGGCATCTTTTCCCACCTGAGAATAAGCTGAATTAATAGATACAGAAAGTATAATAAATAATAAAAAAATATTTTTCATGTCTAAATCTAACCTAATTAATAATTTTAAGTAAATCTAAATCGTTAAGTAATGTTAACCTAAATCATTAAGTAATTTTTCTAAACTATATTCATCTTGAATTAAAACTTGTCTCGGTTTACTCCCTTCCGAGGCACCCACTATACCCGCAACTTCTAGTTGATCGGTCAATCTTCCAGCTCTATTGTAACCAAGCTTCAATTTTCTTTGTAGCAGAGATGTGCTCCCAGTTTGTGATGAGACTACTAATCTTGCAGCATCTTCAAACAAAGGATCTCTATCTGAGAGATCAATATCAGCTATCTGTTTTTCATTCTCATCAATATACTCAGGCAGAAGATATGCAGAAACATAACCTCTTTGATTACCGATCAATTCACAAATTCTCTCAATTTCAGGGGTATCAACAAATGGACATTGTAGTCTTATAATATCAGAACCTGAAGAGAAAAGCATATCCCCCATACCTACAAGTTGTTCAGCTCCCTTAGTATCTAATATGGTCCTTGAGTCCATGTTTGAGGTAACTTTAAATGATAATCTGGTAGGAAAATTGGCTTTTATCACACCAGTTATCACATTTACTGATGGCCTTTGAGTTGCAACAATTAAATGAATCCCTATAGCTCTGGCAAGTTGCGCTAATCTTGCAATTGGTGTCTCAATTTCTTTTCCTGCTGTCATCATAAGATCCGCTAACTCATCAATTACCAAAACAATATAGGGTAAATACCTATGCCCTTCATTAGGATTTAATTTTCTATTAATAAATTTCCTGTTGTATTCTTTTAAGTTTCTAGCCTGAGCATCTTTCAATAAATTGTATCTCACATCCATCTCCGTACATAATGAATTTAGGGTATGTACTACTTTTTTTGTTTCTGTAATTATAGGTTCCTCAGTGTCTGGCAATTTCGCTAAAAAATGTTTTTCTATTCTATTAAATAATGATAACTCAACTTTTTTTGGATCAATCAAAACGAATTTTAATATTGAAGGGTGTTTTTTATATAACAATGATGCTAACATAACATTCAATCCAACTGATTTCCCCTGACCTGTAGCACCTGCTACAAGTATATGAGGCATCTTTGTCAAGTCTGCCAGAAAAACCTCATTTGATATTGTTTTTCCTAATATCAAGGGGAGCTCATAGTCACATTTAATAAATTTTTCAGTACTCATTACAGACCTAAGACTTACTACCTCTCTGTTTTTATTTGGTACTTCAATCCCAATTGTTCCCTTCCCAGGAATTGGAGCAATTATTCTTATTCCAAGAGCTGAAAGACTTAATGCGATATCATCTTCTAGATTTTTAATTTTAGATATTTTTACTCCAGCCTCAGGAACAATTTCATATAGAGTGACTGTAGGTCCAATTGTTGCCTTAATTTTTGCAATTTCAATTTTAAAGTTTTTTAATGTCTCAATTATCCTGTTTTTATTAGTAGTTAGCTCATCTTTTGAAACTTGTATTTTTTTATTAGTTGTATCATTTAATAA
This sequence comes from uncultured Flammeovirgaceae bacterium, assembly GCA_913052485.1. Classification (GTDB taxonomy): domain Bacteria; phylum Bacteroidota; class Bacteroidia; order Cytophagales; family MED-G16; genus MED-G16. The sequence goes on from CAJXDN010000002.1 coordinate 99,634, forward strand.
ATCAACCTTTGGATATTTATAATTGGATAGATCTAATTCAGGGTCATACACGTCACTGATAAGGTTTGATGATTTTTTTTCATCAACTCCTTTTTCTACCTTCAAATGTATTTTTTCATTTTCTATACTTTCTTTATTTTCTTCTACCTCATCATCACTTAAAACGCTATCATCATGAGTATATGTATCTTCATCTTCCTGAAAATCCTCATCTTCAAACTGGTCTTCACCTATCTCATCATTTTTATCATCCTTATCAATTTCTTCACTTGAGATTTCCTGTGATGACTCATCAACCAGACTTGAATCATTATTTTTATTAAATCTAATAGATGAAATGGCGTATATATTGTAGAAAAAAATAACAAATAAAAATAGTACCAGTATAAGTACAATTATTGAAGATACCCCTAATAAATTATTTAGAAATAGAGATAAGTTATAACCAATACCACCGGTATAATTAGTAAGAATATAGTTTTCAGGAAATATATTGAGGAAAAAACCCATAATTGAGGATATCCACATAATACCAAAAAAAGTGAAAATAGAAATTCTGGATAAAGAGTATAATCTTGAACCAAAAAGTAGTCTAAAAGAAATGACAAATAATAGAGGAACTATTAAAAAAGAAGAAATTCCAAAACCTATAAAAATTAGATAGTAAGATAAAAATGCACCAACAATACCTAGCCAATTTTCTGATTCTTCACCCAGAGCTGAGAATGATAATCCAGAATCTATCAGACTTTGATCCGCGTTACCAGTGAAAAAATATGAAAGTAGAGATAGGAATATAATTATGGATAATGCTAGAGAGATAGCTCCCAAAGAGATTTTAAATTTTTCAATAATACTCTTTTTACTATCCTCTTCCTCGTAGTAATCTTTATTATATGAACTCTCTACCATCTATCAAATTTAATAATACATAATTATTTAACGATTCTCTTTTCTAATTTTAATAGCGAGTTATTTATAGTTTTTACCATAGATGGTCCCTCATATATCCAACCTGTGTAGACCTGAATTAGATCAGCTCCTGATTCTATTTTTTTAATGACGTCATCTACATTGTAAACTCCTCCAACTCCAATAATCACAAATTTATCATCGGATTTTTTTCTTAAATATTTTATAATAGAGTTTGATTTAGTAGCAAGAGGTTTTCCACTTAATCCCCCATCCCCTATTTTCTTTAGTTTTTTTGTTTTTAATCCAGACCTAGATATTGTTGTATTTGTGGCAATAATTCCATCAATTTTATACTTTTTTGATATTTCAAGAATATCATCAATCTCTTTAAAAGATAGATCAGGTGCAATTTTAATAAAAATTGGGACTAAATTCTTTTGGGAATTATTTTCAATCTGAATTTTATTCAAAATAACACTAAGACTACCTTTACTCTGAAGTTTTCTCAGGTTTGGAGTATTTGGAGAACTTATATTAATTACAAAATAATCAACATGATCCCTTAGTTTCTTAAAACATATAAGGTAATCATCTACGGCTCTGTCATTTGGTGTCATCTTATTCTTTCCAATATTTGCACCAATAACTATTTTTCCCTTATAAGATTTGATCCTAGCGGCAATTTTTTCGATTCCATCATTATTAAAACCCATCCTATTTATAAGAGATTTATCTTTTGGTAATCTAAAAAGTCTTGGCTTTGGATTACCGTCTTGCGGAAGTGGGGTTATTGTCCCTACTTCGACATGACTAAAACCAAAATATTCCATCTCGTATAGTAATTCTGCATTTTTATCAAATCCAGCGGCTAATCCAATTCTATTTTTAAATGTTTTACCTATGATATTTATCTCTAAGTTTTTATTATGTAATTGAAAAAGTTTCTTGGAGAGGAATTTAACAAAAGGAATTTTAAATAATATCTTGATCGAAAGAAAGGAAAAATTATGAATAAACTCAGGCCTGAAGGAGAAAAGTATAGGACGAAATAATTTCTTATACATAATACAAATATAACCATAGAATTAACTCCTTGGATGAAATTTGTTTACTACTTCTCTTAAATACTCCCTATTTAAATGAGTATATATCTCAGTTGTCGTTATAGACTCATGACCTAACATTTCTTGGACAGCTCTTAGATCAGCACCTCCTTCAATCATGTGAGTTGCAAAAGAGTGCCTAAAGGTATGAGGACTAATTTTTTTCTTTAATAAAATTTTATCTGAAATATTTTTAATAATTATAAAAATCATAGTTCTTGATATTTTTGATCCTCTACGGTTCAAAAATAAATACCCCTCATTACCAGGTTTTACCTTGATATTATTTCTGAATCGTTCATTATATAACTTAATATATTTAATTGCCGATTTACCAATCGGGACAAGTCTTTCTTTTGATGACTTCCCAAGGACTTTAATAAATCCAATATCCAAGAATAAATTTTGATAAGTTATATTTATTAGTTCCGATACCCTCAAACCACAACTATATAAAGTTTCAATTATGGCTCTATTTCTTAAACCTTCAAAGTTATCAATATTAATTGAGGACAACATTTTTTCAATATCTTCGATATTTAATGTGTCTGGAAGCTTTTTTGATAATTTAGGAGACTCAATTAATTCAGTCGGATTAATATCAATTTTTTCCTCTAATAATAGATATCCAAAAAATGATTTTATACCAGAAACAACTCTAGCCTGTGAGTATGTTGACTTGCCTGACTGATAAAAGTTTTCTAAGAAATCCCTAATTAGAGATGAATCTATATCAGAATATTTTAATCCACCTAAATTTTTAGATTTTAGAAAAACAATAAAATTATTAATATCGTTTATATATGCCGAGACTGAATTGTCTGAAAGTGACCTTTCTAACTTAAGATAGTTTTTAAACTCAATTATATCATGTTCCCACATAAAATCTTATTTTTAAGCTAAATTTATATAATCATGAAGTTAATTATAATAAATGGTCCAAATTTAAATTTGATTGGGATAAGAGAAAAAAAAATCTATGGTGATATATCTTTTGAGACATATTATGAGAGCTTATTAAAAAAATTTGAAAAAATTAAGTTAGAATACTTTCAGTCAAATCATGAGGGAGAGTTAATTGAGAAAATTCAGGAGGTTGGATTTAAATATGATGGAATAATAATAAATGCTGGGGGATTTACTCATACATCCGTGGCATTAAGAGATGCAATCGCATCTGTTGACACACCTGCAATTGAAGTACACATTAGTAATATTTTGTCCAGAGAAGATTTTAGAAAAAAAAGTTTTTTAAGCGATGTGTGTACTGGCATTATTTCTGGCTTGGGCCTGATAGGATATGAAGCTGCTATAAAATACTTCATTGAAAAGAATGATTAAAATATATACTGATGGATCTAGCAGAGGAAACCCCGGTCCAGGAGGATATGGAATAGTGTTACTATATAAGGATAATCGAAAAGAAATTAGTCAGGGCTATAAATTGACAACTAATAATAGGATGGAATTAACAGCTGTTATCAAAGCACTTGAGGCTATTAAAAACGATAAGATAGAAATAAAAATTTATTCTGATTCAAAATATGTGGTTGAGTCTATAGAAAAAGGATGGATTTGGAATTGGGAAAAGAAAAATTTTAAAAAAAAATTAAATTCAGATCTCTGGAAAGTATTAATCCCTTTATATAAAAAGTTTAATGTAAAATTTGAATGGGTCAAAGGACATGCAGGAAATATAGAGAATGAACGGTGTGATGAGCTTGCTAATCTTGCACAGGAGAGGGAACTTATTGACGATGTCGGTTATCTAAAAGTTTTAGGTAACTGAAAAAGCTGCTCCAATTATTCCTGAATTATTTCTATTTTTTGCAGGTATAATCTTACAATTTGAGATGAGGTCAGATTCAAATTCATGGAAATATTTACTTATTCCACCTCCAAATACTATAACATTAGGTGATACTAATAATTCGATGTAATGAATATATTCACTAAATCGAGCAGCCCACTCCTTCCAGGTTAAATTAAGTTTTTTTCTTGCAAGATTGGATGCATATTTTTCTGCGCAATCACCATACATTTTAAGATGACCAAACTCAATATTTGGCACAAGTTTTCCATCTACAAAGATAGAGGTTCCGAGACCTGTTCCAACAGTAATTATCATCACAGTACCTTTCTTCGGAATTTTATTATTTAAGTTGATTTCAGATAGTCCTGCCGCATCTGCATCATTAATAGCTCTACATTCTAAATTGAATTTATTCAAAAATTTTTTTTTGATATTTACGCCAATCCATTTTTTACTAATATTAGCTGCCGAATAAACTTTATTCTTCTTGACTATGCCAGGAAAACCACAACCAACTTTACCATTCCATTTTAATTCTTCTATAAAATTAGTAGCTATTCCGTCAAAAATTTTTTTGGGAGAACCATTCTCTGGGGTTTGGAATCTAATCTTATCAGATAATAATTCACCTTTATCGGTATCAACTAAAGCAGCCTTAACTCCAGATCCACCAATATCAATTCCAAGTATTTCCATTATTTAATAACTTCTAATTTAGCAAAATTTAATAGTAAAGTTTTTTCTCCTGCATCTTTAAAATTAATAATTGCTTTTTTTTGATTTGAATTTAAATCTATCTTTTTTATTATGCCAATACCAAAAATTTGATGTCTAACACGCATACCCTCCCTTAAATCATTTATCTCACTTTGGGTTATGATATTTTTATTATTAATTAATTTATTTATTGGAGAAAGGTTTCTTTTTTTCTCTTTCAAAACATTTGAAACTAATGATCTATTAGTATTAAATGTTTCACTATCTAAGTATGCAGGACTTATTTCCTTTATAAATCTACTTCTCTCACAGTCTTTGAGCATACCATACCTATATCTTGTGCTAGAATAAGTGAGGTATAATTTTTTCATAGCTCTAGTTATTGCAACGTAAAATAATCTCCTTTCCTCTTCAAGATCCTCACGAGAAGATATCATCATCTGTGATGGGAAGAGATCTTCCTCTACCCCCACAATAAAAACAACTGGAAATTCAAGACCCTTTGCCATATGAATAGTCATCAATGATATAAACTCTTCGTCTTTATCCAGGTCTTTATCCAGGTCTGTCAATAATGAAATTTCTTGGAGAAAATTTTCTAATCTTTTATCTTCATTATCTTCATTATCAATAAATTCCTTAATTGAATTTAAAAGTTCCTGAACATTTTCAAATCTACTTATTCCCTCAACACTTCTATCGTCCCAAAGCTCTTTTAATAGACCTGAATTAGAGGCAATATGTGAAGCTGATGTGTATGCATCATTATTATTTAAAAAATTTGAAAATGATATTATTAAATCTCTAAATGGACCTAATAGGTTATGTATTCTTGGTCCAAGTAATTCAGATGACCTCTCAATAACATTCCATAAACTTAAGTTTTCCTTATTAGAAATAGTTATAATTTTATCAACTGATGTTTGACCTATTCCTCTTCTTGGGTAATTAATAATTCTCCTGAATGATTGTTCATCATTTTGATTTATCGAAAATCTTAGATAGGCAAGCAGATCCTTGACTTCCTTTCTCTGATAAAATGAAACTCCACCAAAAACTTTATATTTCAATCCTATTCTTCTCAATGCCTCCTCAATAGATCTTGATTGGCTATTTGTTCTATATAATACAGCAAAGTTAGAATTAGTTAACTGATTCCTATTTTTTTCTTCAAAAATTAAATTTGATACTATTTTACCCTCTTCATTATCTGAAAAAGATTTTTTAATAGAAATTAATTCTCCATCCTCATTTTCAGTCCATACCTCTTTACTTATTTTAGATTTATTTTTTTCAATAACTGAGTTAGCTGCATTAACAATATTTTTGGTGGATCTATAATTTTGCTCAAGCTTAATTATATTCAACTCATCAAAATCATCTTCAAACTTTAGTATGTTTCTTATCTCTGCACCTCTAAATGCATAAATTGATTGAGCATCATCCCCAACTACAAATATATTTCTGCTAACGGATGCCAATCTTTTTGTAATTAAATATTGACAGTAATTGGTATCTTGAAACTCATCTATGAGGACATGCTGAAAAAGTTGTTGATATTTATTAAGTGTATCAATATGCTCTGCAAATAAAATATTTGTATTGTATAATAAATCATCAAAATCCATTGCTTGAGATTTAAAACATCTCTTTGAATAAATTTTATATATATCACCAATCATTGGTTTTAGTGAAGCTGAATCTTCTTCTTGAAGAATAGGATTATTTTTATATTCTAAAGGAGAAATCAATTTATTCTTCGCATTTGATATTCTATTAAAAACATAATTCTCTTTATATAGTTTTGGGTCAAGATTTAATTCCTTGACAATTGACTTAATAAGTAATTTAGAGTCCTGGGTATCATAAATTACAAAATTTGGAGGATAACCTAATTTGTGTCCCTCAGACCTTAAAATTCTTGCAAAAATAGAATGAAATGTGCCCATCCATAGACTCCTTGCATCAGTACCTACTATTTTTTCAATTCTTTTTTTCATCTCTTTAGCAGCTTTATTTGTAAATGTCAAAGCTAAAATTGAGAAAGGATCTGTTCCTTCCTTAATAAGATGCGCTATTCTATAAGTTAAAACTCTTGTTTTGCCAGACCCAGCTCCAGCTATAACTAAACATGGACCGATCTTATGAAGAACAGCTTTTTTTTGATTAGCATTAAGGTCATCCAAATAATTCATAAATAATAAGTAGATGAATCTAATACTTAATTGATGAAAAAATTACTTAGTTTTGAAAAAAATTATGAAGATGGAATATAACACAACAAGAAGTAATCTGATACTAAGAGAGTACGGCAGAAACTTTCATAAATTAGTCGACTATGTCGGTAATGAAAAAGACAAAGAAAAAAGAAATAAAATGTCTAAAACTCTTGTCGAGATGATGAAGATTACTCAGCCAAGTTTTAAAGACCAAAGTGAAGTTGATGCTAAGATGTGGGATGACTTATATATCATGTCTGATTATGGTTTAGATATTGATAGTCCATACCCAATGCCTAAAAGAAAAAGCGAGTCAGAAAGGCCTAAAAGGTTAGAATATCCTAAAACTAAGATAAGGTATAGACACTACGGGAAAAAAATTGAGTTACTAATAGAAGAGGCATGCAAGTTAAAGAAAGAGGATGAAAAAGAGGCAGCAGTAATACATATTGGTAAAATTATGAAATCATTTTTTGGAATGTGGAATAAAGAGTCAATAGATAATAAAGTTATTATTGAAAATATAAAAGAACTTTCTAATAATAAATTATCAATTGATGTGGATAAAGTAAAGGAGTTAAATCTATTCTACAAGGTAACAAAAGAGAGAGGATCAAAGCATCACTACCATTCAAAATCTAAAAGGAACTTTAAATCAAACAGACCCTTTAGAAAAAGGAGAATGTAATGGGATCATTCAGAATTAATGGTGGTAAAAATTTAAAGGGAACTATTCATCCTCAAGGAGCAAAAAATGAGGCACTCCAAATTCTTTGTGCTGTACTTTTAACAGAAGATGATGTCATAATTGAAAATGTGCCTGATATAAAAGATGTAAATCTCCTGATTGATTTACTCAAAGGAATGGGTGTAGATGTAGAAAAACAAGATCCAACAACTTATAAATTTAAAGCATCATCTATTGATACAAATTATACTAAATCTGATGAGTTTTTTGAAAAATCTTCAAAAATAAGGGGGTCTATAATGCTAATGGGACCCCTTGTAGCTAGATTCGGTAATGCTTATTTGGCAAAACCGGGAGGAGATAAAATTGGCAGGAGAAGAGTTGACACTCACTTTGTGGGCATTCAGGAACTAGGTGCAAAATTTACCTTAGAAAAAAATAATTCATTATTTAAGGTCTCAAGTGAAAAACTACATGGAAGTAATATTTTGCTTGATGAGGCCTCTGTAACTGGAACGGCTAATATTGTAATGGCTGCGGCTCTAGCTGAAGGTAAAACAACTATATATAATGCAGCATGTGAACCATATCTCCAGCAACTCTGTAAAATGTTAAATTCAATGGGAGCAAGTATTAAAGGTGTTGGTTCAAACTTTTTAAAAATTGAAGGAGTATCTACATTAATTGGAACTAGACATAAAATACTTCCAGACATGATCGAGATAGGTAGCTTTATAGGCTTAGCAGCAATGACTCAATCAGATATCTTAATTAAAAATGTAAGTACTGAAAATCTAGGGATTATACCAAAAACATTTAGCAGACTTGGAATAAAAATGTCATTAGAAAATGATTCTATCCATATTCCATCTCAAGATCATTATGAAATTGAATCATTTATAGATGGCTCAATTATGACTATATCTGATTCAATTTGGCCTGGATTCTCACCTGATCTTTTAAGTATTGCCCTTGTAACATCTATCCAAGCAAAAGGAACAGTTCTCATACATCAAAAGATGTTTGAAAGTAGGTTATTTTTTGTAGATAAATTAATTGATATGGGGGCTCAAATTATTCTTTGTGATCCTCACAGAGCAACTGTAATCGGATTAGATAGGAAAATACCTTTGAAAGGAATTCAAATGACGTCCCCTGATATAAGGGCCGGAGTTTCATTACTTATAGCTGCCCTCTCTGCAGATGGAGAAAGTATTATTGATAACATTGACCAAATAGATAGAGGTTACAGTAATATTGACAAAAGACTCAGGGATCTTGGTGCAGATATTGAAAGAATTTAAAAATTTCTTCTTAGGTTTTTCATGGAGTGTAGAGGCCCATCCAAAATAAACATATCAACTACAAATGAAGGTATTTTATCAATTACTGCGTAACTCTGAAGTGTAACTTTAGTTCTATTTGAATCTATTTTTGATAATATCCAAGTGGATTTTGAGTCGAGAATCCTTATTAAATTTTTGTCTAATGGAATGTATCCGGGGGTTGAGGTTAGATTAACAGTAACCTTATTATCCTCACTTAAAATTTTTACATCTGATACTAAGTCTCTTTTCTTTAGAGGCCAACCCATCTCCATTTTGAAATAAACATAAAAAAGTGTGTCATTACTTTTTTCTAAAATTTTACTATCCTCTAGTCTATACATCCACTTGTAGGAGTTATCGAAATTTAAAATAAATTTTAAAATTGAGTCTATATCTGAACTTACAACTGTCTCAGCTAAATACTCTGAAGTATTTTTTTCATTTTTTCTAAGATATACTTTAATGTTATTTTCATTTTTTTTTAGTACCCAGTCATTAATATCACTAGTAATACCTTCAAAAGAGAGTATATTGAGATTGAGAATTAAAAAATTAATTAAAGTCATTGATAAAAATTATTAAATTAAATTACATGTTATTAACATGTATCTTATTTAAATATAACATGAGAAACTTTATTCTCTTTATTATCTTAAATTTAGTTCAGGTACCAATATCAATTTACGCTCAAAATAATAGTATTGATTCAACAGAAATAGTAAAAAGAGATTCTACAAATAGTATATCATCTAAAACAATAAATATACAAGAGAATTATCCCGATATTTATTTTAATATCATTAATTATAGCATTAATAGTGAAGAAAAAATTTTAATAGAGAGTCAATACAACCCTACCAGTATAAAACTTGACGAGAGAGATACCCTGTCTATGATTATTCAGCTAGCTGGTAAAGAGGATGAAATAATATTTAACTATTATTTTAATGATAACCCTAACTTTAGAATTTTAGACAACGGAAAAATCATATATGACAAAAGAAGTAAAAGAATATATTTTGAGTTTATACCTGATGATAACCAGGCACTAAATAGGTTCATCACATGGAATCTTTTTGCTCAAGAACAGAACTCAAACCTTGAAAGGTATGATTTCTTAATTGAAATTAATAATTTAGAATATCCACCAAAAATTATAAATAAACAGATTGATAAAATTATAAGGAGTAATTTTAATTTTAACTACCAACCAATAATATCCGATGGTGATGGTGAAATTCTTTTTGAATTAAAAACAGATGCTCCAATTGATAATTTTGATCCAATAAATGGAAATATAGATTGGAAAATTGATCCTAATAATATCAATGAACTTGAAAAAACCTTTCAATTTATTTTAAGAGCTTACAAAAAAAATAAACCAGAATTATTTGATTTGGACACCTTCAAAATAATATATTCAGAGAATAATTACCCTCCAGTCTTTGGTAAAACCTCAAAATGGATAGTTGAGGAAGGCAATTCATATACATATAAAATTCCTGTTGATGATCCAAATGTTAATGACTCAATAGTTATTGAAAATGTTGGCGCTCAATTACCTAGAGGCATGAAACTTGAGAGTAATAACAAAATAATCTCCTTTTCTGTAGACTACGACCACGTTGAGAGAACAAACTCAACTCAAAATTATAACCTTGAACTAAAAGCAACCGATTTATCTGGTCTATCATCTCAAATTACTCTTGATGTTGTAGTAATGAATACAATTAATCCTCTAAAAGTTCAGGAAAAAATTACAGAGTTAATTAATGAGTTAGAAGAACAACAAAATGGGCTAGAAGAAATTAATGAAAACTTAAAATGGATTGAGGCAACATCAAAAAATAATAGAAAAATAAGAACCTTTAGTGCAGCTGGGATAACATTTTTAGGAGCTTTGATGGGAGTTCTATCTTCCAACTCGGAAGTTACAAGAAAAGCCGGTCCAATAATTGGTGCAAGTGGTGCTGTTCTGTCAGTTATTAACGAAGTATTATCTAGAGATGATAATGAGATTAAAAACTTATTACAAGAAACAATCAAACTCCAATCTAATGTCAAAGTAAAATATGATAGACTTAGTTTTTATAAAAACTCTAAAAATTTGAGTGATTTCCAAAATCAAGAAATTGACCTTTTAGTTAGAACAATTGAAAGCGACAGAGAAAATTTAAATAAAAGTCTTTTTACTATCTCTGAAAATTATAAAATAATTATTTCTGAAAATAGAATTAGAAACATGATTAATAAAAAAAATAATATGAATAAATTGACATACTGAACTTAACTAGTTTAGCTTTTAATTAAATACCTAAACTCAAAAAAACCCTATACACCTTTTATCATTTACTCTATTATTTTTATCATGTAACATCTCTGTTTAAGATAAATTTATACTCTAGAGATAAAGAGGTTGAATCATAAGGATTGTCGTACTAAACTTGTGGAGTCGGCGGGATTCGAACCCGCGTCCAGCTATGGAAACCGTATTTCGTCTACATGCTTAGATAATATTTAATTTTCGAGATAGAGCAGGAAAATATCAACCAACTTCTACCCTTACCTACTGAAATTTCCTATACATAACTGTAGGTTAATACATATAGTAGATCTCCTTATGACACCATATTAATTAATCGAAGATCACCAATTAAATTATGATGTGGCAATTCAAATTCTTAGAATTTAAACCGCCATAGCGTATTCGTATTTACGTTCGCCGTTTAAAGTATTTAGTATTTGATTACGGATGTTACATTCACCCGACATGCAAAAATAAAATTTATCATACTGTCAATTCCAGTCGACCCCAAAAAACAAAGAACAATATTGTTGAGCAAATCTAATTTATTTAATTTACATCTGTGGAAAAATATGTTGTATCAGCACGAAAATATAGACCTATAAAATTTGAGGATGTTGTTGGCCAGTCACACGTAACAACTACTCTCGATAACGCAGTAAAAAATGAAAAAATTGCTCAATCAATTTTATTTTGTGGCCCCAGAGGTGTAGGGAAGACAACATGTGCAAGAATTTTAGCTAATGAAATAAATGGGTTTAATATCGATAATCCATTAGAAACTTCAAATAATTTAAATATTTATGAGTTAGATGCAGCATCAAACAATTCTGTTGATGACATAAGAAATTTAATTGACCAAGTAAGGTACGCACCACAATCTGGAAAATATAAAGTATATATCATTGACGAGGTTCACATGCTTTCAAATGCTGCATTTAATGCTTTCCTAAAAACATTAGAGGAACCCCCATCCTATGCAATATTTATACTTGCAACAACAGAAAAAAATAAAGTAATTCCCACAATTTTATCCAGATGTCAAATTTATGATTTCAATAGAATTGAAATTCCAGAAATAAAAGGTAAGCTTATAGATATATTATCTAAAGAAAAAATTGAATTTGATGATGAAGCTCTACACATTATTGCCCAGAAAGCGGATGGTGCTATGAGAGATGCACTTTCTACACTTGATATGATCAGAACATTTTCGAAAGACTCTAAAATTACTTTGGATATTGTAACTAAGAATCTGAATATTTTAGATAGCGAATATTTCTTTAATGTGGCAGATTTAATTTATAAATCTAAAATTTCAGAAACATTACTAATCCATAATGATATTTTGAAAAAAGGCTTTGAAAGTTCAGCTCTTCTAAATGGACTTTCTAACCATTTTAGAAATTTACTTCTATCAAAAAATGATAAATTAATAGAAATTATGGAAGTTTCTAATTCTGAAAAATCAAAATATATTGATCAATCGAAGTTGATACCAACTAATTTCATTGAAGAATCTCTAGAAATTTTAAATCAATTTGAAATAAACTATAAAAGATCTAATGATAATAAAATTCATACAGAAATTGCTTTAATCAAAATTTCTTCTCTTTCAAAAAAAAAAACTTTAAAAACTGAAAAGGGGTCTAATATAATTGAAGTAGACGAAACTCATTTATCAGCAAAAAGTAATAAAACAGAATTAGTTGATGAGAGAGATGAAGATACTTCAGTAAGTAAAGAAGTAATTATAAAAAAATCAGAACAAAGTCAGGAAACACCTAACCTTAAAAGTTTACTAACAGTTGACAAGAAGACTGAAAAAGATTTAGATTATAAGGAGAGCAGAACAAATAAAATTGAGAAAGTTCCATTCACTGAAGATAGTTTTATTGTCCTTCTAGAAGAATTTACTAAATCATTGAATGATAAAAACTCAGAGATTGCCATCCTCAAAAAAAAATATACTATTAAAGATCATAAGATCACCTTTCATCTTGACAATGATCTGGAGGGAACCATATTCGATAGCATATTAAATAAATTTAAAGAACAATTAAAAGTTAGATTTGAAAAAAAAGTTAGTTTAGGAAAGGATGTAACCCAAACAGTAAAAGAAAAAGCGATATACACTAATAAAGATAAATTTGATTATCTATCTAAGAAAAATAAAAATCTAAAGCATCTTCAAAATAAACTAGGATTAGACTATGAATTTTAAACTTCCCAACCTTTTCGATAATTTCTAGATACGAACTTATTGGCATTATTATAATTTGTAATTTTCATAGCACCACCATCCCATAATAATTTTTTTCTTCCAGGATAAAATGCATTTCCAATCTTATTTTTTTTCATCTCCATAAAACTTCTTATAGCGATATTACCCATGAGAACTGTTTCTGTCATTGGTCCAGAATAATCAAAAGAAGAGGTTAAAGACTTGTGTTCAGAGCTATTGAATCCTGCTTTACAAGCTTCAATCCATTTTGTCTGATGACCAAATTCATTTCCAGGCTGGTTAGAGGTATCAAACTCCACTGTATCCTCCCCTTTTCGATACAATTTTGGAGTAAAACCATATACACCGGTAGTTATAATTCCCTTAGATCCTATCATCATAACTCCATTTGCACTATTGGGAGTACCCAACGAATCACTAGCAGGGATCAAATCTGGATGAGGTGGTCTTAATCCACCATCTAACCATCTCATTTTCAGAGGAGATTTATTTTTATCAGTTGACTCAAAATCTAAAGTAACAGAGGATGAGGGAGGACATCCCTCAGGAATATACTCTGGACTCCACATTTTTATAAAAACTTGACCTACACTACACTCTACAGCTGTTGGATATTGTAGTCCTAAAGTCTTAAATGGAACATCTATTAAGTGGCAACCCATGTCTCCTAAAGCCCCTGTTCCATATGCCCACCAGCCCCTCCAATTAAAGGGATGGTATGCATTCGTATAGTCAATCTTTGGAGCAGGACCTAACCATAAATCCCAATCTAGACCCTCGGGAGTAGGACTTCCATCTGATTTTGGAACTGGAATTCCTTGAGGCCAAACAGGTCGATTTGTCCAGACAAATACCTCATCCACCTCTCCAATTAATCCATTATCAAACCACTCTTGAACTTTACTCATTCCAGAATTAGACGCTCCTTGATTTCCCATCTGAGTCACTATTTTTTTCTCCCTAGCTGTCTCAGTAAGCATCCTAGCCTCTCTAATATTATGAGTTAAAGGCTTCTGAACATACACATGAATTCCCTCATCCATTGCTGCAAGAGCTTGGATTGCATGAACGTGATCTGGAGAAGAAATGGTAACAGCATCGATATCTTTTTGCTTATCGAACATAACTCTGAAGTCCTGATAAAAATTAGCCTTTGGAAACCTTGATCTAGATTTTGCACTAATTTCTCCCTTATCTACATCACACAGGGCAACGACATTTTCCTTACCCTCATCTGAAGCATACCATAAGTCAGATGTACCTTTCCCACCAATACCAATACCTGCTATATTTATTTTATCACTTGGAGATGTGAATCCGTTACCTCCAAGAACATATCTTGGGACTATAAAAAAGCTAGATGCAGCAAGAGCACCCTTTTTTAGGAATTCTCTTCTATTGTTATTTTTTGAATTATTTTTTTTCATTTGAGTATTTGGTATAGTTAGTCAGTTTAATATTGGTATAAAATCACTTTAATTTAAAAATTTTTTTTTTAACTTAATAATTGTTGAGACTAATAAACTAAACTATCTATGAAAAACTTCAAATTATCGGTGATGATGTTTCTCCAATATTTTATTTGGGGGGCATGGTATGTTACCGCCGGAACTTACATGGCAAAGATTTTAAATTCTTCTGGTGAGGAGATAGGATCGGCATACAGTGCATTTGCTATTGCTGCAATATTTTCTCCATTCTTTGTAGGTTCAATTGCAGACAGATATTTTTCTGCTCAAAAGGCTATGGGTGCCCTTCACATAGTTGGTGGCTTGTTATTAATTTATGCAACTGAGATCTCATCATCATTTTTATTTATTGTAACTGTTCTAATATACTCCTTAATGTATATGCCAACTGTTGCATTATCAAATAATATAGTGTTTGCAAACGTGAGTGATTCAGGAAAGACGTTTCCAGTAATTAGATTTTTTGGTACTTTTGGCTGGATTGTTGCGGGATTCATAATAGGAAATCTACAGCTAGAAAATAATGTAACAAGTATAGCATATACTTTTTATATAGCAGCTGGCGCATCAATTGTTCTTGGTCTCTTTTCATTTTCGTTACCTAATGTTCCACCTAAAGGAAAGAGTGACGGCTCACCACTGGGTCTAGAAGGTCTAGTCTTATTAAAAGATAAATCGTATCTGATATTTTTTATATCAGCTGTCTTGATTTGCATACCCCTCTCCTTCTACTACTCCTTTGCGAATGTTTTTTTAAATGACATGGGAATGGAAGGTGCAGCAGGTAAAATGATATATGGTCAGATATCAGAAGCAATATTTATTCTCGCTATCCCATTTCTTTATTACAGATTGGGTGTAAAGAATATTTTGATTATTGGTATTGCCGCATGGTCACTAAGATTTTTCTTCTTTGCTAATGGCGACCTTGAAGCGTATTACTGGATGATAATCTCTGGTATTTTACTTCATGGAATATGTTACGATTTCTTCTTTGTAACTGGCTATATGTATACAGAAAATAAGGCTGGTGATAAAATTAAAAATGCTGCACAAGGATTATTTACTGTGGCTACATATGGTATTGGTATGACTATTGGTTCTTGGTTTTCAGGAATTGTCACTGACAACAATACAATTGAGGGAATTAAAAACTGGGGAGATATTTGGATGGTTCCTGCTTATATTTCTGGAGCAGTCTTATTATTTTTAGTTGTATTCTTTAAAGAAAAAAATAAATAAACTATGCAAAAAATTTCAATGTTAGGTTCAGGTTTCATCGGTAGATTCTATACCGACTCATTACACGGGTATAGAAATAAAGACCGTGTAATTTCAATTTATTCTCGAAGAGAAGAAAGTGCAAAAAAGTTTGCAGATGATTACAGTGTCCCACATTGGACAACTGATATGGAGGAATCTATTTCCCATAAAGACGTGGACGTTGTATGTATATCTCTTCCAAATAACTTACACGAGGAAGCTGTTCACCTATGTTGTAAACATAATAAAGCAGTAATATGTACTAAACCACTTGGAAGGACAGCTGAAGAAGCAAAGAGGATGGTAGAAGCAGTAGAGAAAGCTGGTATTTTTGCAGGTTATCTTGAAGACCTTTGCTATACACCAAAATTTTTAAAAGCTTTAGAAAGCGTGAAGTCTGGGAGCCTGGGTCAAATAATATGGACTAAATCTAGAGAAACTCATCCTGGGCCTCACAGTGAATGGTTTTGGGATAAAGAGCAGGCAGGTGGTGGATGTATTTTAGATCTAGGGTGCCATTGTATTGAAATAAGTAGAAATTACATTGGTAAGGATATAAAGCCAGTAGAAGTGATGTGCTGGGGGGATACTCAGGTGAAACCAATTGATGCTGAGGATCATGCAATTGGTCTTGTAAAGTATGAAAATGGGGCCATTGGACAATTTGAGGTGAGTTGGACTTTCAGGGGAGGGCTAGATCTGAGAGATGAAGTTATGGGTACTGAGGGTACAATTTGGGTTAATTCATTTCTAAGAACAGGATTTGAAATGTTTACAACAGGTAAAGGAAGTGATTATGTAGCTGAGAAAGCTGAATCAGATTCGGGATGGATCTTTCCAGTAGGTGATGAACTTAATGAGTTAGGTTATAACCATATGTTCGCAAATATGTTTGATTCGTTAGAAAAAGGAGACAATCCATCGGAGACATTTTATGATGGATACATAGTTAATGCAATAATTGATGCTTCTTACAAGTCAATAAAATCAAAAAAATGGGAAAAAATAAATTTAGATATTTGGAGAGGTAAAGAGAGAGTTGATAAAATAAGTACGCTTGAAAGTTATGATGATAAATTTTATCTGGTCAAAGAGGAAATGACTCACTACGGAGATAAAAAGCTAATTCTTAAAGGAAAGAAGGATGGTAAGATAATTGAGAAAATAGTTAAAGAATAGACCTTCTCCTCAATATAATTTTACTAGAAGCATTCTCCTTATTCATTTTTTCTAAGGACGAAAGTCTCACACCAAATAGTTGAGATATCTCCCATAATGATTGATCCTCTCTCCTCACGTATAACTGTACTCTCCCCTTTTTCCTCTTTTTAGTTAAATAATATGGAGTTCCAGGAGTTAATTCATGGTTACCTTTAATATCATTAAATACTAAAAAGTTCTTCTTTGGAACTTTGTACAATTTTATTATATCGTTGATCTTATCGCCTGAGTCTGCAATAAAGGCAGGTAGCCCATTTAATAAAATCTTTTTCTTTTGAATTACTTCCGAAACCTTGATATCAATAGGTGAAAAAAAGTTTTCGTAAGGTTCAGGGTTAAGACTATATGATTTTTTAATAGATGAAGATCTTTTAAATACATTTTCTCTACTGTCTGGTATAAGGAAGGAAAAAACTTTATTATTTGGAATTCTATCTGAAGATATCCATGAATTAATTGAAATTAATTCCTTCTCATCAATTGATAGGCTTCTAGATAAGTCCTTCAAAGAATTAAAAGTTTCATTTTCATAAACTGTAAAGTTTCTGTTATAATTAGATTTGACTATAAAATCTTCAAATGCAATTTTATAGCCTAAAAATTTAATTATGTACCAGTGAGTATTCTTATCTATTATCATTCTCTTTGATCCATAAAGTTGAGGATCAACTAGAGCCTTTGCTCCACTTAGTCCTTGATAATATGAAAAAATTGAAAAGATCCAATTTTCAAAAAGATAATTACTGTTCTTGATATATTTAGAAGCTGCTCTTGTTGAAGATATAATATTTTTCCTTTCATCAACTTTATCATCAATAGTCAAACCATAATCTTCTGCTGTCTCTTTCTTAAACTGCCAGAAGCCCACTGCATTAGAAGATGATACAGCATCTGAAATTAAAGCACTTTCCTGGAGTGCTAAATATTTTAAGTCATCAGGCATTTCCTCTTCTTCAAGGATGTTCTCAATTATTGGAAAATAAATATTTATTCTATCGATAAATATTTGAAAATACTTTTCATTTAAATGAATTACATCTACTTCATTTTGGATAATAGGGATGATTTCATCTGAGATATTCAGTACCATGTTATCAACTCTAATTTTTTGTGGAACTTTTGGAGAGTTTTGAGAAAATGATTCTGAAAAAAATAAGTTACATACTAAAAAAAAGTAAAGACAATTAATTCTCATTCTTAATAATAATTGTTAGTCCATCTCTGACAGGCAGTATCAACTTGGATACTTTTTTATTGTTTTTAATATACTCATTAAATTCATTCATGTATACGGTTATCTTGTCATTATGATTCTTTTCAAGATCCGTTACCTTACTATTCCAAAGAACATTATCAACGATTATTACTCCTCCCACATTTAAAATATCAAATACTTGATTAAAGTAATTTTTATAATTTTTTTTATCTGCATCAATAAAGACTAGGTCAAACTTTAATTTAATCTCTGGAATTAGATTTAACGCCTCACCAATTTTTCGATCTATTTGGTGTGAATACTTAGACCTACTAAAAAAATCACCTACAATACTGTGTAGGCTTTTGTCCTTATCAATTGTGATCAATTTGCCATCAGTGGATAAACCCTCAGCAAGACATAATGCGGAGTAGCCTGTATATGTTCCTATCTCTAAAATATTTTTTGGCTTCTTAATTTGAGATATAAAACTCAGAATCCTACCTTGTAGATGGCCGGATAACATTCTTGGCTGATGAATATTTCGAAAAGTATATTCATTGATTTCTTTGAGGAGAGGAGGTTCTTTGTCAGATAAAGCTTCAACATATTTCTCGATATTTTTATCAACAAAATCCATAATAGGCAAATTAAAAATTTATTAACAATTAATGTATCTTTAAGACAAAATATACCGATGAGATACGAAATAATTGATAACTCTCTTTTCATTAATAATAGAAAAAACTTTTTAGATAAAGTTGATAAAAATTCTGCATCAGTATTTATCTCTAATGAATTCATGCCAACAAATGCGGATGAGACATTACACTTTGTTCAAAATACTAACCTTTTATATCTGACAGGGATTGATCAAGAAGATACATTTTTAATTTTAGCTCCAAATTTTCCTGATAAGAAGATGAGAGAGATTTTATTTATAAAAGAAACCAGTGAAGAAATAGCTAATTGGGAGGGGAATAAGTTTACAAAAGAAGAAGCAAGAAAAATATCTGGAATTGAGACAATTATGTGGAACAATAATTTCAAAAATGTTTTAGATCTAATATTAGCTCAGACAGAAAGTATTTATTTAGAAAAGAATGAACATATAAGATCAAGTACTAAAATTGAAACACCACAAGATAGATTCCTAAATGAAATTAAAATATCTTATCCAACTTATAAAATTAATAGGTCTTACCCTATTCTAAGTGATTTAAGAATGATTAAAAATGATACTGAGGTTGACTTAATTCAAAAAGCTTGTGATATAACAGAGAAAGGATTTAGGAGAGTTCTAAATTATATTAAACCAAACATATGGGAATACGATATTGAAGCAGAGTTAATTCACGAGTTCATAAAGAATAAATCTAAGGGCTTTGCTTATCAACCAATAATTGCATCGGGAATAAATGCATGTTCTCTTCATTATAACACAAATAATTCTCTATGTAAATCTGGAGATCTTATCCTGATGGATATTGCAGCTGAATATTCAAATTATAAGTCTGACATGACAAGGACTATACCAGTTGATGGAAAATTTACAAAAAGACAGTTAGAAATATATAATGCTGTTCTAAATGTTAAAAATAAAGCTACTAATATCCTAAGACCAAGTATAACTATTAATGAATATCATAAAGAAGTTGGTAAAATTATGGAGAGTGAATTAATAGAAATAAAGTTGCTCGATAAACATGATGTAAAAAAACAGAATCCTAAAAATCCTTTATTCAAAAAATATTTTATGCATGGGACTTCACATCATCTTGGTTTAGATGTACATGATGTTGGTAACTTCTATGTTGACTTATGTCCAGGAAATGTGTTTACTGTCGAACCAGGAATTTATATTAGGGAAGAAAGCTTAGGTGTTAGGCTCGAAGATAATATTCTTGTTGGAGAAGACAAAAACTATAATTTGATGAAAAATATTCCTATCCTTCCTGAGGAGATAGAGGATATAATGAATAATTAGAAGAGGATTATCCTATTGAAACTCTAAGAAACTTATCAACAGTCAATTCAGTAGAAAATGTTCCTAGGTAAGACTCGATTGTCATTGAATTATCTTTGACAAATGGTTGGCTTAGAAGAGTGTTATCCTTGAAGAACTTTTGGAGCTTACCTTGAGCAATTTTCTCAACGATATTTTCTGGTTTACCTTCTTTAAGAGCTTGCTCTTTCCCAATTTCTATTTCTTTATCTATCACAGTTTGGTCAACACCATCTTTATTTAGTGCAATGGGATTCATTGCAGCGATCTGCATTGCTACATCTTTACCAGCTTCAACATAATCTACAGAAGATGTATTTACCAAGGAAACTAAAACTCCTAACTTATTTCCAGCATGAATATAAGGTACAATTTTTTCTCCTTCTAAAGATTGGTATTCTCTAATCTCAATTTTTTCACCAATCTTACCAATTAAATTGACGATTTCTTGTTTGATAGTAGAGGAACCAAAACTAGAAGATAAAATCTCTTCGACTGATGATAAATTATTATCAAATGCAGTATCTAATATCTTAGAAGCTAATTCTTGAAAATCTTCATTTTTAGCTACAAAATCGGTTTCACAAGTAAATGATAATATAGATGCATTATCCTCATTGGGACTTAATTTATAAATCACAACACCTTCAGATGTTTCTCTGTTTGATCTTGCTGCAGATACTTTTTGTCCCTTCTTTCTTAATACATCTATTGCTTTATCAAAGTCACCTCCAGCCTCAACCAGTGCTTTCTTACAGTCCATCATCCCTGACCCTGTCTTTAGCCTTAACTCATTAACTTCTTTTGCAGAAATACTTACTGACATAGTACTTAATAATTACTTCGTTACTTGTTTTTTAGCTTCCTTTGCCTTCTTCTCAGCTTCTTTTTTTTCCTTAGCTTCCTTCTCAGATGCTTCTTTCTCCTGTTTAATCCTAATTTCTTCTTTAATCTTCTCTCTCTCTTTGAGGCCCTCTGCTATTGCCGCAGATATGTAATCCATGATTGTAGCAACAGAGGTGAAAGAGTCATCGTTAGATGGTATCTCAAAATCAATTTGGTTAGGATCAGAATTTGTGTCGACCATACCATATACTGGTATATTTAATTTCTTTGCCTCCTGAATAGCAATTTCTTCATGCTTGATGTCTACAACAAATAAGGCCGCAGGAATTCTATTTAATGTTGAGATCCCGCCAAGAGCTCTCTCAAGTTTATCCTTATCTCTGGAAATCATTAATCTTTCCTTTTTAGAAAAGTCTTGGGTAAATGAATCCTGACTCTGCATATTTTCAATAGAAGACAGCTTTTTCAAAGATTTTCTAATAGTTGAAAAATTAGTCAACATACCACCCAACCATCGTTCTGTTACATATGGCATGTTTAATTCCTTAGCCTTCTCCGATACATAGGTTTTAGCCTGCTTTTTTGTAGCAACAAACATAATTTTTCTACCAGATTTTGCAATATTTTGAAGTGATGAGGCAGCAGTAAAAGCACAATCAATTGTTTTATGAAGATCAATTATGTGAATACCATTATTTTCCATGAATATATATTCAGACATCTTTGGATTCCACTTCCTAGTAAGATGCCCAAAATGTACACCGGCTTTTAATAAATCTTTATGTTCTAATTTTTTAATCATATTATATTTTATCTCTTAACCCACTGGAATGCTCTTCTTGCTTTTCTTCTACCATATTTCTTTCTTTCGACCATCCTTGGATCTCTTGTTAGGAAACCTTCTTTCTTTAAAACCGGCCTAGTTTCATCATTATTTTTTACTAGAGCTCGTGCCACAGCAAGTCTAACAGCCTCCGCTTGACCTTTGAGTCCACCACCGTGGAGGTTGACTTTAAAATCAAAGTTTTTCAGACTATCAACAAGTTTTAGAGGTTGCTCAACAATTAGCCTTAATAGCTCTGATGCAAAATATTTATCAAGTTTTTTTCCATTAATTGTGAAATTACCTTTCCCTGGTTTCATGTAGAGCCTTGCAACTGATGTTTTTCTTCTCCCGACAGTATTA
Organism: uncultured Flammeovirgaceae bacterium; assembly: GCA_913052485.1. Classification (GTDB taxonomy): domain Bacteria; phylum Bacteroidota; class Bacteroidia; order Cytophagales; family MED-G16; genus MED-G16. The sequence goes on from CAJXDN010000002.1 coordinate 122,152, forward strand.
ATATATTCCATGTTAAATATTTAATTCTTTTGGTTTTTGACCCTCATGAGGATGATCAGAATTTTCATAAACGAATAAATTTCGGAATAACTGCCTACCTAATCTATTTTTAGGAAGCATACCCCGTACAGCTTTTTCAATGATGAACGTCGAGGATTTCTTTTCTTTTAAATCAAGTGGATTAATTATTTTTTGACCACCTGGATATCCACTATGAGAAACGTACTGTTTTTCTCTCCACTTTTTCCCAGTCATTTTAATGCCATCCGAATTGATTACAACAACATAATCTCCACAATCCATGTGTGGTGTGAAAGATGCTTTATTTTTACCTCTTAAGATTTTTGCTACTTCTGAAGTGAATCTTCCTAAAGTTTTTCCATCAGCATTTACAACAAACCAATTCTTCTGAATTGACTCTTTTTTGAGGTATTTTGTTTTATAACTGTTTGAATCCATTTGCTTCTAAAAAGTGAGCAAAAATAGATTTATTAATAAATAAAAACAATATTTATTAAGTAAATATTATATCATTTCTACCTTATTCTTTTTCAAGACTTTTCTGAGAGATTTTCTTCTTTTAGAAGATTTGGGAGCAAGTTTTAAATTAAATGAAAAAATTGAACCTTTATCAACCTTAGATTTTAATTTAATTTTTGTTCTGTGGCCTTCAATTATGTGCTTAACAATAGCAAGTCCTAAACCAGTACCTCCCTTTTGTTTAGATCTACTTTTGTCTATTCTATAAAACCTTTCAAATATTCTTCTTCTATGATTTTTAGGAATTCCTTTCCCTTGATCAATTACCTTAAGATTTATTACTTTTTTTCTTTTCTCACAAGAAATGGTAATCTTAGAATTCTCATCAGAATATTTTATGCTATTTGAAATTAGGTTCTTTAGAACCTGAAATATTCTGTAGTAATCAGCAATAACAATTACAGACTTAGAATCTGATAACTCAGGTTTAAGACTTATTTCCTTAGTTTTTGCAAGTGGCTCTAACTGTTCAATAGTCTCAGTGACAAGAGCGATAACATCAAAGGCCTCCATTTTCATTTTAATTTCTCCAGATTCCATTTGAGATATTGTTAGAAGATCTCTAACTAGAATATCAAGATAATCTAAGCTCTTGGCTGCCTTACTCAAAAATTTTTTTCTGATTTTATCATCGGCATCCATATTATCTAGTAGTGTATGGACAAAACCTTGTGCTGCAAAAATTGGAGTTTTAAGTTCGTGCGATACATCCTGTAAAAAATCTCTCCTAAATGCCTCTAACCTCTTTAGTTCGTCAATCTCAAGCTGTTTTAAACTTGCATAATTATAAATCTCATCGTTTATACCTCTTAATGGGTTTATATTTCTTAAAACAGAAGTATCAACCTGCACTCTTTCAAATTCTTGATTTCTAATTCTTTCAAAAGATTTATATATCTCTTTAATTTTCTTATCAAATAAATTTTCAGTAATGATCGCAAATAGAAGTGTCGAGGAAAAAATTGAAATAATTCCTGCAGTCAAAAGTTTCTCAGTATCATTAACACCTAGTAATAATGCAGTTGTTAATGATATAACTCCAACAATTATACCAAAAAGAATAGAGATAGATTGAGAGTTATTCATAGATTAAAATTACTTTTAATATTTATAATTAAAATTAATTTTTAAACTTATATCCTACACCTTTTATCGTACTTATAAAATCTTGACCTAATTTTTCTCTTATTTTCCTGATATGAACATCTACTGTTCTTGCAACAACATGAACATCAGCACCCCAAATATTTCTAAGTAAAGATTCTCTACTAAATACCTTTTTCGGATTAGTCGCCAAAAAGTGTAATAACTCAAACTCTTTTTTTGGGAAGAAAACTTCATTTCCATCTACTTTGACAACATAACTATCTTTATTAATTGATAAGTTTTCAATTTCTATAAGATTCTTATTATTATCCACTGATGATTTTCTTTTATAGAATGAATTGATTCTACTTATTAAAGCTCTTGGTTTTATAGGTTTGGTAATATAATCATCACCTCCAGCATCAAAGGCAGCTACTTCAGAGTACTCCTCTACTCTCGCGGTTAAGAATAAAATAAAGGTTGTCTGAAACTTTTCTATCTCTCTTAAATTACGACATGTTTCAATACCATCTATTTCAGGCATCATAATATCTATTAATATAAGGTCTGGATTATATTTAGAGGCTATCTCAAGACCTTCTTTACCCGAAGATGCAGTCTTTACTAAATATCCCTCAGATTCAAGGTTATACTTAAGAAGTACTAAAATATCCTTCTCATCATCAATAGCAAGTATCTTAAATTCTGATTTTGGCATATTCGTAATTTAACCTGTATTAAAATAATTAATATCAAAATTTAAACGAAATTTTAATTGTTAATTTTTTGATTAAATACAGTTAATTTTTAGTTAATGTTAGAATAATTAGATACCTCAATAACAAAGCTCCCAAAGTTCATCTTTGCCTCTAACTTCAGAGGTATTTTCTTGTCATCATCTGTTAACCAAAATTTTACAGCATCCTCTTCCTCAAATAATTTATTTTTAGGAATGATTGGTGCGAAAACTAGTGAATTATATTGACCAATTTTTGTTTCAATTGTGTCTCTCTTTAAGAACTTCATCTGATAACTAAATTTCTCATTATTTTCGAAATATGGAATTTCAACTAACTCTTTAGATAAAGTCTCAGAGTAATCCAGGGATCTAAGATATGCAAGACTTGCTATCCAATAATTCATAAAATAGGAGCGAATTATTTTTTTTATGTCGTCTTCAAAATGCAGATATTTAAATTCTACAAATTCTTTAGTTTCCTTATCTAAAATTTCAATTTGAACACTATCAGAGTTTTCTACAAAATTTAATATTTCATTCTTTCTGTATTTACCTTCAAGAAGGTACTTGTAGAATTTTTTTGGTTCTAACTCCTTCTTAGTAATATATACACCCCACTTGTCTCTGACAGTAGTAAATAAATCAAATACTCCCACAGACTTACCGGTGACGTCAATTTTAATTGTTTCCTCATTGTCAATGCTATGGTAATTAGTATCTGTTATCATCGAGGCCTTACCTGCATTGAATATCCCAAAAGAAACAAGGAAATCGACTTTCTCTCCAGGAATAACATTATAATCTTGTGAAAAGGAATAAAATGATAAGAAAATTAATAATAAAGTAATTAGAGTTTTTTTCAATTAAAAACGTGTTATAAGTAGCAAAAATATTAAAATAAGATAATGTAACTACCTATATTTGAAGATCTTTAAGTTAATTTTTATTAAAAATTACTAAAAATATTAGTATTTCAATTTTATACTACTTATTTTAGCAAAAATTAAACAAAATGAAAGAAACAAAAGAAAAATCAAAAGCTCTGAGTTTAGCAATCGAGAAACTAGAGAAAACATATGGTCAAGGAACCATAATGAAATTAAGTGATGAAAATATTGTTAAAATACCAAGTATCCCGACTGGGTCCTTAAGCTTAGATATTGCCCTAGGAATTGGCGGCTTACCAAAAGGAAGAGTAATAGAAATCTATGGCCCTGAGTCTTCAGGGAAGACAACTTTATCGATGCACTGCATAGCAGAGGCGCAAAAACAAGGAGGAATTGCTGCATTTATAGATGCCGAACATGCATTCGATAAGACATACGCAGAAAAGCTAGGTATAGACACTGAAAATTTACTTATCTCTCAGCCAGATAATGGTGAACAAGCTCTTGAGATTAGTGAACAACTAATTAGATCTAATGCAATAGACATTATAGTAATTGACTCCGTAGCTGCTTTAGTTCCAAAAGGAGAGATAGAAGGGGAAATGGGAGATAGTATGATGGGACTTCAGGCTAGACTGATGTCACAAGCTCTTAGAAAATTAACTGGTGTAATACATAAGTCTGGTTGCATTTGTATTTTCATTAACCAATTAAGACAAAAAATAGGAGTTATGTTCGGCAACCCTGAGACCACAACAGGAGGAAATGCACTTAAATTTTATTCTTCTGTAAGGCTTGATATCAGGAGAATAGGTCAAATTAAAGATAGTCCTGACAGTATTAATGGAAACAGGACGAAAGTCAAAGTTGTTAAAAATAAAGTTGCGCCTCCTTTCAAGGTCGTTGAGTTTGATATTATGTATGGTAAGGGGATATCAAAGTCTGGAGAGGTACTGGACTTGGGCGTAGAGCTTGAGTTAATCCAGAAGTCAGGGTCCTGGTTCTCATACAACGGAGAGAAGCTAGGACAAGGGAGAGATTCTGTAAAGACTATCCTTGAGGACAACCCTGAGTTAATGGGAGAGTTGGAAGGACTTATAAAGGAGAAATTAGCTAGTTAGATCTGATTGCTTCTACTGGGTCAAGGTTGGAAGCAAATATTGCGGGTAATAATCCTGCAATGATTCCAATAAAGGATGATATAGTTACTCCCAGAATTACATTCTTTAAAGATATTACCAGGTCAAAAGTACCAAGATCTGGTAATGTCAGTAAGAAGACAAAGAAAATACCAAAGAGCCCACCAAAAACACTTAAGAAAGATGACTCAAATAAAAATTGCATCAGTATAAAATATTTCTTGGCACCGAGAGATTTCTGAAGTCCAATAATAGGGACCCTCTCCTTTACTGAGACAAACATAATATTTGCAATTCCAAAACCACCTACTAAAATCGAGAAGCTACCTATCACCCAACCTGCAATACTAATTGTAGCAAAAATTGTAGAGATAAAAGAAGCAAGATATTCAGGGCGATTTATAGCGAAACTGTCATCCTCAATTGGTTTTGTTCCTCGCTTTGCCCTTAGAAGACCCTTCACCTCATACTCAAGATTAACAAGACCAGGATCACTGTCTGTGTTCCCCTTTACCCTAATAGTTGCCCCCGAACCTTTTTTTCCAACCTTAAAAATTTTCTTGAAGCTGTTAAATGGAATAAACATCTGCCTATCAAAAGAATCTCCAGCACCGAAAGATTCTCCCTGTTCTTTTGCCACACCAATTATAGTAAAAGACTTACCCTTAATTTTTATTTGTTTTCCTATTGCTAGCTCTGAATCTTTGAAAAGATCATCCATAATTTTGTAACCTATGATAACAGCATTTGAACCAGTTAATGTCTCATTTTGTGTAAAAAATCTTCCAGTTGAAAATTCCCAATCACCAAAAAACTGATTCTCGAAAACAACACCATTCAGTCCATCTACAAATGAACTATTATTTAAATACTTAACATTTATCCCTCCTCGCCTAGTTGTTATCTCAACAGCTTCAGCGTTACTTAGGTTTTCCTTGAGAAACTCATACTCATTATATGTTGGCTCTGGCCTCCTAAAAAATTTCCACCACTGATAGCCAGGATTATTAAAATCCCATGGCCATTTTTCTACTCTTAAATTATCAGTTCCAAGGAAACTTAAGTTATCTTTTATACTTCTCTCAAGAGAATCCACAGTTGATAGAACAGCAATTATTGTAAAAATTCCTATTGTAACTCCTAATAGTGATAGTACAGTTCTAATTGGATTTGCTACTAGAGCATTAAAAGAAAAAACAAAGCTCTCTTTCAATAACCTTAAAAATAATTTCATAAAGTAAATGTATGTTAAACTAATTAATTAGCTTTGCAGACTCCAAAACTAAGGTAATTTTATTAAAGAAATATGAAACTTTCTGAATTTGATTTCAAGTTAGCATCTACAAGAACAGCACTTCATCCAGCAGAGAATAGAGATGAATCGAGGCTGATGGTTGTCCACAAGAAAACTGGTAAAATCGAGCACAAACAGTTTAAGGACATAATCAAATATTTTAGCGAGGATGATGTTTTAGTACTGAATGACACAAGAGTTTTTCCGGCAAGGCTCTACGGTCAGAAAGAAAAAACTGGAGCAAAGATTGAAGTTTTTTTACTAAGAGAATTAAATCCAGAATTAAATCTGTGGGATGTACTTGTCGATCCAGCAAGAAAAATTAGAGTTGGAAATAAACTATATTTTGGTGATGGTGAACTTGTAGCAGAGGTAATAGACAATACAACCTCAAGAGGAAGAACAATAAGATTTATACCTGAAGATAGCGAAAAAAACTTCTATGATATTATCCATGAGTATGGAGAGACCCCACTTCCAAAAGAAATTAAAAGAAAAGTCGATAAGAAAGACGAGTCGCGATTTCAAACTGTATATGCAAAAAATATAGGTGCTGTTGCCGCACCTGCAGCAGGTCTACATTTTACAGAAATACTACTGAAAAAACTAGAGCTAAAAGGAGTAAGAATTGTAAATATTACATCTCATACCGGTTTAGGTACATTTAAAGATATTGATGTAGAGGACTTAACAAAACATAAGATGGATTCAGAAAACTACTCTATTCCCGAAGAGACTGCTTTAGCTGTAAATTATGCGCTTGATAACAACAAAAAAGTTTTTGCAGTTGGGACTTCAAGTATGAAAACACTGGAGACAGCTGTAACTGCAAATGACAGGCTAAAATCGAAATCTGGTTGGACCGATAAATTTATTTTCCCTCCCTATGAATTTAAAATTTGTAGTGCCATGATAACAAACTTTCATTCACCAAAGTCTACACTCTTAATGATGGCAACTGCTTTTGGTGGATTTGATACTATAATGAAAGCATATAAGGTTGCTATCAAAGAAAAGTATATGTTCCACACTTACGGGGATGCAATTATAATAATTTAGGTTAGTGATTAGGACAATTATCTTGATGGCTGCAGGATCAGGAGAGAGGATGGATTCAAAAGTACCTAAACAATTTTTAGAGATTAATAATCAACCTATTTTAGCATACACATTTAAGATTTTTAAAAAGATTAAAAATTTAAATATTCACATAGTTTTACCACATGATGGGTTCGATAATTGGAAAAAATATATATCAAAATATGTTGATAAAGAGACTATCTTAGTGAGGGGTGGGAGTCATAGAAATATATCCGTTCGAAATGGATTAGACAGTGTCACAACCAATAAAGGATTAATTGGAATTCACGATGCTGTGAGGCCATTCATTTCAGAAAGTCTAATTACCAATCTATTTTTAGAGGCAGAAAAGAATGGGAATGCAGTTCCATATACAAAATCTACTAACTCAATAAGAAAAATTGATGGTGAAAAAAACTTCGCAGTTGAAAGATCAAAATATGTTCAAATTCAAACACCACAAATTTTTGAAGCTAGCATCTTAAAAAAATCTCTAGATACAATTAATGATAATAACTATAATGACGAGGCAAGTCTTATTGAGGAATTAGGAGTAAAAATTAATCTAGTAGAAGGGGAAGAAAACAATATCAAAATAACAACAGAGAAAGACCTTAAATACTTTGATTAGTACTCATCCTCATTAAAGAAGAAATCATCTTTGGTAGGATAATCTGGCCATATCTCTTCAATACTCTCGTAAGGAGCTCCGTCATCTTCAAGCTCTTGTAAGTTCTCAGTAACTTCTGCTGGGGCACCTGTCCTTATTGAGAATTCTATGAGTTCATCCTTTGTGGCTGGCCAAGGAGCATCTTCTAAGTGGTTAACAAGTTCTAACGTCCAATACATCTTAACAGATTTAATTAATCGCTAAAAAATACTTTTATTATTAAAAAATCAAATAAAAATGATTTTTTTTTACATATTGTTTTAAAATGGCATAAAAGATAAGAAATTTAAATTATTTAGATTTCAATTAAATTATCATAGATGACAAATTTAATTATCAACTTCTTATTAATAGGTTTAAATCTATTCGAAAAAGAAATAAAAATCATAGGTGTTGGGGATATGATGATAGGAACTAACTATCCATCAGAAAAATATTTACCTCTTAACGATGGCAAAGATATTTTTAAGGATGTTTCTCAAATTATAAGAGAAGCTGATCTGTCATTTGGTAACCTTGAGGGTACTATTTTATCTGGTGATGGAGATGTAAAAGAATGTAGCAATCCGGAAAAATGTTATGCCTTCAAAAGTCCTGATAACTTCGTTAATAACTATAAAGAGGCAGGTTTTGACTTATTAAGCCTTGCCAATAACCACATAAATGATTTTGGAGAAGTTGGCAGATTAAATACACAAAATATCCTTGAAAGGAATGGAATTTATTTTTCTGGTACGATAGAGAAACCATTTTCAATTTTTATTGAAAATAATATCAAATATGGATTTGCTGCTTTCTCTCCAAATAAAGGGACAATTCAGATAAATAACTACGATAGAGCAAAGGAAATAGTAAGTCATCTTGACTCAATTTGTGATATTGTTATCATATCATTTCATGGTGGAGCAGAAGGCCTAAAATATAATAGAGTAACTAAAAAAAGAGAGTATTTCTTAGGCGAAGACAGAGGTAATATTTATGAGTTCTCAAGGCTTATGATTGATAACGGAGCTGATATAATTTTTGGTCACGGACCTCACGTACTGCGTGCAGTTGACCTATACAAAGATAGGTTCATAGCTTACAGTCTAGGAAACTTTGCAACTTTCAAGCGATTTAATTTATCAGGAGGAAAAGGACTTTCGCCTTTGATTCAGCTAATAGTTAATTCAAAAGGAGAATTTATAAGGGGGAAAATTATATCTGCTAGGCAAGTTGGATTAGGAATTCCTAAGTTGGATAATAATAATGAGGCTGCCAAAGAAATCAAAAGATTGACAGAGTTAGATTTCCCAGAATCAGAGTTAATTATTGATAATAGAGGTAATATCACATTTTAGCAATATATAAGGATGAAATAAAAATCCTAAATGGATTTATTATAGTGTTAAAAAAAATATACATTTGCACACGTAAAAATTTAAGATATGGCTAATCATAAATCTGCAATTAAGAGAATTCGATCTAGTGAGACTAAGAAGATAAGAAATAAATATCAGCACAAGTCTACGCGTACCTTCCTTAAGAAATTAGAGCAAGAGACTAAAAAATCAGCAGCAATTAAAAAGCTACCAGAAGCAATATCAATGATTGATAAGTTATCTAAAAATAATATAATCCATAAAAATAAAGCTGCACACTTGAAGTCTAGCTTAACCAAAAAAGTTAATAGCCTTAAATAATTTTCTTTGAGGGGAACAGTTCCATTTATAATCATATCTGTTTTCCTATCTATCGGTTACTATTTATATAACTCATCACTCGAGTACGGGGAATACTCATCAGTATTAAATGAGTACAGGGAGGAAAGAAATAATTTTTTATTAAATTCTTCAAAATCTCCTCTCAGAGGCTCCTCATATAAATTGTCATACTACGAACCAAATGTAAATTTCAAAGTTGTCGCAGTTATATCTGAAAACGAAATAATCGATACTATAACACTAGCCACATCAACCGGAAATACTGAAAGGTTTCTAGATTTTGCTAAACTTAATTTTAAGCTGGGAAGATCAAAGTTTACTTTACCTGTTTACGAATATTTAGAAGGTGAAAATAAAGGAGATCTGTTTTTTTGTTTTCTAGATAAGACAAATAGTTTATCAACATATCCAGGAGGAAGATACATTGACATAGAATTTGAAAATGCTAAAAGAATAATACTTGACTTCAATAAATCATATAACCCTTATTGTGTATATAATCCTGAATATAGCTGCCCGATACCATCTAAAATAAATTATATAGATATGGAAATTTTAGCAGGAGAAAAATTGACTAAATAAAAATAATCTACTCCACATATAATCTCAATTTTCTATAATTTTATAATGTAACTTTATCTTAAATGAAAATATCTCTAAACTGGCTGAAGAAATTTATAGAAATTAATGAGAGTTCAATTGAATTGGAATCGATTCTTACTGAAGTAGGACTAGAGGTAGATGAAGTAATCTCAATAGAACCAGATAAAAACTTTTTAGATAAGCTTGTTGTTGGTGAAATAATATCAATAAAGAAACACCCAGATGCAGACAGGCTAAATATTACCGAAGTCAGTATAGGAGATACAGTATTATCTATAGTATGCGGAGCAAAGAACATTGAAAATGGACAGAAAGTCGTAGTTGCAAGATCGGGAACTAAAATTAAGAATATTGAAAAAAACATTTTTGAAATAAAAAAAACAAAAATTAGAGGAGCTGAATCTGATGGAATGATCTGTGCTGAAGATGAAATTGGTATCGGAAATTCTCACTCAGGAGTTATAGTTCTTGAAAGAAAAGCAAAAGTCGGAGAAAGTGTGGTCAATCATTTAAATATTAATTCGGATACAATCTATGACATCTCACTTACACCAAATAGAGCAGATGCGGCATCCCATCTCGGGGTAGCAAGAGATATAAAAGCTGTAAAGAGGAGAGATCTTAAATTACCTGATATCAAAAAATTTAAATTCTCAACTAAGAAAGAAATTAAGCTTGAAATTAAAGAAACTTCAGCCTGCCCAAGATATGCGGGATGTGTGATTGATAATATAAAGGTAGGTGAATCCCCATCTGAAATTAAAAATCTACTTTCATCAATAGGTTTAAATCCAATAAATAATGTTGTTGACATTACAAATTATGTCTTACATAGTTTAGGTCAACCGCTTCATGCATTTGACTACGAAAAAGTATCGAAAGAAAAAGTAATAGTAAGATATGCTAACAAAAATGAGAAATTTATCACATTAGATGGTATAGAAAGAAAACTACATGGTGATGACCTGATGATATGTGATGGAGAAAATAAACCAATGTGTATTGCTGGTGTATTTGGAGGAGAAAATTCTGGAGTGACTGATGATACAGAAACAATATTTCTTGAAAGTGCATACTTTAACCCATCAGACATTAGAAAATCAAGTTTAAATCACGGTCTGAAAACTGACGCTTCGTATAGATTTGAGAGGGGAATTGATCCAAACATCACTGTTTTCGCTCTAAAGTTTGCATCCATACTCATAAATAAATATTGTAACGGGGAAGTTGTCTCTGAAATTTATGACATCTACCCAGAGAAAATAGAAAATAGAAAAATTGAGATAGATTTTAGTAGAATTAATAAATTAATTGGTCAAGAATTAGATACAAAGGAAATAATTAAAATTCTTAATCATCTTGACATAAAAATTGAGAGACTAAAAAATAAAACATTGGCAGATGTACCTCCATACAGAGTTGATGTAACAAGAGAGGCAGATATAGTGGAGGAAATATTACGGGTATTTGGTTATAACAATATCAAAACTTCCTCAAGTAATAAAAGTAGTTTTTTATCTAATGAGAGCGCCGGCTCATACGAAAATAACATAATCTCAAAATTAATGAGTATGCTCGTCGGTTCAGGGTTTCATGAAATTACCACCAACTCTCTCACATCACAGAAACATTCAAGAGACGACTCCTGGGATGATTCAGAAACAATAGAGATGGTAAACAAACTTAGTGATGAGCATGCCATATTAAAACAAAACCTTTTGTTCACTGGGTTGGAGTCAATTCGTTATAACCTGAACCGAAAACAAAGAAACCTTAGATTTTTTGAATACGATAAGGTATATAATAAAAAAGGTTCAGCCTACATAGAGACTAAAAAGCTGGGAATTTATATGACAGGACTCAGTAAGGAAGAACACTTTAATAATGAGTCTAAGGAAGTAACATTTTTAGACATCAAGAATATTGTAAACAAGGTTCTTATTCTAGGAAATATCAAAAACTATAAATACAAAGAAATTAAGTCTAAAACATTAACTAACTCTATAGAATTAATCTATAAAAACAAAACAATATGTAAAATAGGAGAGGTAAAACAGAGTCTACTTAAAAATTTTGATATAAGTCAAAAAGTGTATTACTCAGAAATTATGTGGGAAAATTATTTGTCAAGTTTTGAAGATAAATTTACATTCACTAAAATCTCTAAATTCCCTGAAGTTAAAAGAGACCTTTCAGTTGTATTATCAAGTAATAAGAAGTTTTCTGAGATAGCAAATATTATTGATCAAAATAGGAAAAAAATTATTAAAAATTATTCCTTATACAATATATATGAAGGTGACAGAATTGGAAAAGATAAGGTAGCATATGCCTTGAGATTTATTCTGCACGATGAAAGTAAAACCTTAGAGGATAAAATTATAAATAGTACTATGGAAAATTTGATCTCAAGATTCGAGAAAGATTTAAAAGCTGAAATTAGAAAATAATATGCCCAGGAGCCTAAATAAAAAAATCATTGAATTAGAAAATAAATTTTCTATTCTAATAACAAAATATAAGAAGCTTAAGGCAGCTAACGAAAACTTAAAAAAAGAGATAACGGACAAAGAAATTGACCTTATCTTACATAAATTCAATAACTCTAATAATTCAAACATAGAAATACTTTCGCTAGATGAAAAATCTAAATTAAGAGATGATATTGATTCAGCAATTGAAGAATTAGATACTTTAATTATAAACCTAAAAGACTAAACTTGGAAAATCTCTCAATTAAATTAGTAATCGGTAACAGATCATATCCTATGAAAGTTCCTATTGAGGAAGAACAAAAAATTAGAAATATCGGTAAAGATCTTAATAAGAAGATAGCAGAGATAAGAAGTCAAATGAATATTGATGACTTACAGGATATTCTGGCAATGATTGCATTTAAACTTTCTGTAGAACTTGAGGATAATAAAGGTAATACATCAGAAAATAAGGTTGCCTACAAAAAAATTGAGAATATTATAAATGAAATTGATAAGAAACTAGAATAAACTATTCTGGAGTTTTTTCATTTGGCCACTCTTTCTTAAAATCAATCCAATACTTACCTATTGTTGACTTCACCTCTTTCCTAAGCCATAATAAACCAATTAAGTTAGGAACTGTCATTAGTGCTATTGTAATCAAAGATACATTCCAAATAACTGTTGTGTCTGCAAATGATGCTACAAAAAAACCAATAACATAAATTATCCTATAATACAAAACTGAACCCGCTCCAAACAAAAAAGTCATAGCACGATCTCCATAATATGACCAAGAAATAGCTGTACTAAACGCAAATAAGAGTAGACCTATACTAACAATATAATTTCCATAATTTCCAAAAAAACCTCTGTCAAAAGCAATAGCAGTCAACGGTGCGCTATGCACTAAAGATTTTCCTTTGACTACTACATCGTCTTGAAGTTTTCCTTTAACTATATTTAAAGTTCCATTGAAAATATCTTCATTATTATCATAGAATAATATATCCTCAGCGAGAGAACGTGCGTGAAGTATAGATATATCAGTAGAATATCTTCCATTGCTAACCTCTAAGCTTCCTTCATACATTGGGATACCACTATTGCCATTTAGATAGTTAAATAAATCTTGTACATCATCTTGATTATCCTCACTATATATTTTATCTAGAAAGATAAGATCTGCTTTCGCAAAAGTATTTTCGTGCTTTTCATTCCATACACCTGAAGACAATAAAACTAGACCAGTAATTGTACAAATAATTATAGTATCAATAAATGGCTCCAATATTGCCACTAGGCCTTCAGATACCGGTTCGTTTGTTTTCGCCGAGGCATGAGCTATGGGAGCAGATCCCTGACCGGCCTCATTAGAATATAGTCCTCTATTCACACCTCTTGATATAGCAAATGAGATCGATGCCCCAAGAAATCCACCTACCGCAGCACTTCCAGAAAATACTTCAGAAAAAATTGAGATAAAGGAAGGAATAATATTTTGATAGTTAAATATTATCACAGAAAAAGCACCTATTATATAAATCACAGCCATAAAAGGAACTAGTTTTTCTGTGATACTAGCAATCCGTTTGATACCACCGATTATAACTATACCTAGGAGAATAGCTAAAATTCCACCAGTTAGCATTTTATCAATACCAAAAGAAGAAAACATTGAGTTTGAAATACTATTAATCTGAGGCAAACTACCTGTACCAAAAGATGATAGAACAGTCGCAAAAGCAAACAATATCCCAACCCATTTCAAGTTAACCTTATTTCCAAAAAGTCTAAAATCAGCATTTTTCATGAAATACATAGGACCTCCGGACATAGAACCGTCAGAGATTTTTTCTCTGTATTTATGTGATAAAGTAACTTCAACAAATTTGGTGGTCATACCCACCATAGCAGTAGCTAACATCCAAAATAAAGCGGCAGGACCGCCTAAATGTATAGCAAAAGCAACCCCTGCAATATTTCCAGTACCAACTGTTCCGGACAGAGCCGTTGTCAAAGCCTGAAAATGTGAGGTGTCACCCTGGTCATCTTTTTTATCAAATTTTCCTCTTACAACTTTTAATGCAAAACTAAAATATCTTATTTGTGGAAACCTTAAGTAGAATGTAAAAAATATACCAGTACCAAGTAATAAGGGAACAAACCAAGGCGAACTCCCAAGGTACTGATCAATAAAGATTAAAAATTCATTAAATTCTTGCATGACTATAATGTTATTTAAATGTAGAAATTATAATTTATCTTCTACCAGTTTCATAATTTTTTCTTTTTTCAAATGAGAACTTTTTAAAATTTTGTTTGCCTTATTCATTATATCATCTCCTCCGCTTATATCTTTCAGATTAATTCTAACATTAAGGTATGCACCGTGTATTGCTGTGTGAACGCACAAGCATGCAACTGCTGAATCTGATAATGAGTTTTGATTTCCCTCATTTGCTAAAAACTCAATAATTTCATAAGACCCATATGACTCTATCATAATGTTTAAAGGAATTTGGGCCGCATAGAGGGTGGCATCCTTAATAGATTTAGATCTTATTTTTTTATTTTTCTCTGAATCATTTGGTAGCTTATATGCTTCCATTATGCTGTTAAATGAGTGTGCGTCTTCATCAACAAGAGACAACAACTTTTCTCTAAGTAAATTAATTTCATGAGCCTTTTCACTAAAAATTTCAACTTTATTTTCCCAGCCTCTAGTATTACAAGACAAATTAGCTACCATACCTGCTAACGATGTACCTAACGCACCAACATACGATGAGACAGACCCACCACCTGGAGCCGGAGTCTCCCTGGATACCTCATCAGAAAAGCTTCTTGTGGACAGGTCAATTAGTCTACCATTCTTATTAGTTATTTTATCTAGATAGTATTCAATAATATTTTTAGTTGGATCAAAAGTCTTCACCTGGTTTAGACCTAAAGACTCGATAGCTATCTTTATTATATCTTCCTCGGGTATACCGACAGATCTATTTTGTTTTTTTAAAAAATATTTTCCAGCATCAATCATTGACTTTAATGGTATCAGGCCAACTAATTCAGAACCGGTCACGCTGGCACCTCTAGCATTAGCTTTTTTAACTACTTCCTCAAAGACAATATGAATTGGTGTCTCATTAATGTTAGTTAAATTCATTGATATCTGTGCAATACCAAATTCTTCAATATACCAACCAATTGCCTTCACGTGTTTTAATGAACCAGGAATGGTCTCTGGATTTCCATCTTTATCATATACAATTTCTCCAATTACTGGGTGCCCTTCTCTTTTTATCCGACCCTTCTCTCTCACATCAAAGGCAATTGCATTAGCCAGTCTGGTAGATTTAGTATTTAGATTAATATTATATGCAATCAAAAAATCCCTTACTCCGATGGCAGTAGCTCCAGACTTTTTATTAAACTCTTTTCCAAAATCTGGCTTCCAGTCTATACTATTAATTTTTTTCTTGAGAGCCTCATACTCCCCTGATCTTACATTTGCTAAATTTCTTCTTTTATCCTCTCTGGCAGCATTCTCATACAAGTATATAGGTATATTTAATTCATCAGAAACTTTTTCTGCTAACTTCTCAGCATATGGAACCAGCTCATCCATTGTAATATTAGAAACAGGTATTAAAGGACAAACATCGGTAGCTCCAAACCTTGGATGTTCTCCACTGTGCTTTGACATATCAATTTTTTCACTTGCGGTCTTTATCGCATTAAATGCAGCAGCTATAACTGAATCCGGATCACCAACAAATGTCATTACCGTTCTATTTGTCGCCTGTCCGGGATCAATATTTAACAGGTGCACACCTTTAGTGTTAGAAATGGCTTCAGATATTTGATTGATGATTTCTTGATTTCTTCCCTCAGAAAAATTTGGTACGCACTCGATTATTTGATTCACAATTTAAAATTAATACTAATTATAGATTTTACCTCTTTTACATATGAAGGAAGGCCTTAACTTCCCTTGATTGTAGAGAATATCTCTAAAGTCATTTGTCTCAAACCCAATCATGTCTGCAATTTTACCATTTTCTAGGGTTCCTCTATCTTCTAAAGATAGAGCATTTGCTGATCTACAGGTAATCCCTGCAAGAACCTCTGCATTAGATAATTTTTCTATGGATCCCAGGAGTGATGCCTGCATCAATAAATCACCCATGGGAGCGGAACCAGGATTCCAATCTGAGGCAATAGCCACTTTACAGTTATTATCTAAAAGCTTTCTTACAGGTGCAAATGGGATACCAAGACCTAGACTACACCCTGGTAAAACAACTCCTGTCGTATTGGATTTTGACAGATAATCCATTTCAGGGTCAGTTATTACCTCTAAATGATCAACACTAACAGCCCCATTATCAACTACAACTTTTAAACCTCCGGAGGTAAATTGGTTTGCGTGGGCAGTAATCATAAAATCATTTTTTACTTTTTCTAAGAAGCGAGATGCCTCTATCACAGAAAATGCGTTTTCTTCTATAAAGATGTCTACCCTACTAGATAATTTTTCTTCTTTTATTTTAGGAAGCAAGTCATTTATTATAGAATCTAAATATTTTTCTGAGGATTCATATTTTTTTGGAGTTACGTGGGCTGCAAGGCAAGTTGCGATCAGATCTATATCGTTAGAACTGTTGATTTTATTAATAATTCTCAACATTCTAACCTCATCCTCTAAGCTAGAAGCGTATCCACTTTTTACTTCACAAGTTAAAACCCCTTCCTGAAAATGTCTTTTTAATCTCTTTAACGTGTCACCCATTAGCTGTTCGTCAGTACTGTTAGATGTTGAATTCATTGTGTTATGAATCCCTCCACCCTCTTCTAGTATCTGTTGATAAGAGATTCCAGAATTTCTTTTCGCGTACTCATCAGATCTATTTCCATAATGACAGACGTGAGTATGCGAATCAATAAATCCGGGGAGGAGTACGCATGGGAAATTAATCTCTATAACATCTAAATTATTTTTACTTAGTAATGAGAAATCGCCTACCTCTATAATTTCATCCTTCTCAATTACTACCCCACCATCTTTTATTATTTCAAGACTGTTGTCAATTAATGCTCCTCTCTCTGGCAGATTTGCCATGGTTATTATTTGTGAAAAAGGGCCAACTAACTCTTTCAATACTAAATATCTAGATTAAACTTTTTTGAATGTTCTTTAGCAATATCGTATCCCGCATCACTGTGCCTAAACACACCCATTGCTGGATCATTATGTAATACTCTCTTGATACATTTTTCGGCTCTCTCGGTACCATCAACAAGTACAACCATACCAGCATGCTGGGAATAACCCATACCTACACCTCCACCATGGTGAAAAGAAACCCAAGTTGCTCCACCAGCAGTATTAGACATCAAATTAAGAAGCGGCCAATCTGAAACAGCATCAGAGCCGTCAATCATTCCCTCAGTTTCTCTATTTGGAGAGGCCACAGAACCGCAGTCTAGGTGATCTCTACCAATTGCTATAGGCGCCGAAACTTTTCCTTGCTTTACTAGGTCATTAAAAATGATACCTGCTTTCTCTCTCTCCCCCATACCTAGCCAGCAAATTCTACACGGGAGTCCTTGAAACTGAATTTTTTCTTTGGCCTGTTTCAGCCAGCTTATCATATCTTTATTGTCAGGAAATGCTTCAATTAGTGCCCTATCGGTTGTGTAAATATCTTCAGGATCTCCGGAGAGAGCTGCCCACCTGAAAGGACCTTTTCCCTCACAGAAAAGAGGCCTTATATAGTCGGGAACAAACCCGTTAAAACTAAATGCATCTACCTCACCCCCTTGCCTTGCAAACTCTCTTAAATTATTCCCATAATCAAATGTTATTGAACCTCTAGATTTCATCTCTAACATGAGTGAAACATGTCTAGCCATACTTGTCAGAGATAATTTCTTATATTCTGCCTGATCATTTTTTCTTAAACAATAAGCATCACTAAGACTCATGCCATTTGGCACGTAACCAAAAACAGGATCATGAGCAGATGTCTGGTCAGTTAAGATCTCTGGGATGATATCATCCTCTAATAGTTTCTCAAGTAGATCACCTATATCACTAACAAGACCTACAGAAACATTCATACCCCTGTCCTTTGCCTGAAGGACCCAGTCCCTAGCCTCCTCATATGAATCTGTCATCTTATCAATATATCCAGTTTTTAACCTTTTCTCAATTCTCTCTGGATCAATATCAGCACCCAAAAATGTTGCCCCGGCCATCGTGGCTGCCAATGGCTGGGCACCACCCATACCACCTAAACCACCGGACACTAATAATTTTCCTTTTAAGGAACCACCAAAATGTTTATTTGCACATGCGGCAAATGTCTCGTATGTTCCCTGTAAAATTCCCTGAGTCCCGATATATATCCAACTTCCTGCCGTCATCTGTCCGTACATCATCAGCCCGTCTTCTTTAAGTTTTTCAAAATGCTCCCAATTTGCCCACTCTGGAACAAGATTAGAGTTGGCAATAAGAACCCTTGGTGCCTGACTATGTGTCCTTACTTTACCTACAGGTTTTCCAGACTGAATTAATAGGCTTTCATCATCTTCAAGGTTTAATAATACATCAATTATCTTTTCGACAGAGTCCCTGTTTCTAGCAGCTTGACCTGAACCACCGTAAACTACTAAATTAGACGGATCCTCAGCTACTTCATTATCTAAATTATTTAAAAACATCCTTAGAGGTGCCTCTGTCTGCCAGCTTTTTGCATGTAAGATATTACCAGTCGGTGACTTATAATTTGGATGGGTGGCAAACTTTTTTATAAAACTTTTAGTATCCATATTTCTAAGATGTTAATTCAACTAATTTTTTTGACTTAATAATTATCTCTGCCTCCCTCATGTCATCTACAAAAACCTTGTCATTGACACAGTGGGATATCTTTGTTCGGATGTACTTATGACAATCCTCAATTTTTTTACCAGAGGACAAAGGCTTCAAAAAATCGTACGCCTGAGACGTGCAAATAAGTTCTATACTTAATATTTTCTCTAAATTTTTTACTACCTGAAGAAATTTTACAGCTCCGATTGATCCCATGCTGACATGATCCTCTTGGCCTAACGATGTAGTTATAGAATCTGCACTTGCAGGATAACATAAATTTTTATTCTCACTGGCAAGTGCTGCAGTAGTATATTGTAAGATCATAAACCCAGAGTTTACTCCAGTATTCTTCACTAGAAGCTTAGGCACTCTCTCGTTTCCTTTGAGAAGTAGATAAATTCTCCTATCCGATATATTACCAAGTTCAGAGGCTGCTATAATGTTATAATCAATTGGTATCGCAAGAGGCTGACCATGAAAATTCCCCCCACTTAAAATGTCACCGTCCTTAAGAACGATAGGGTTATCAGTTATAGAATTAAGTTCAATATTTAGCATTCTTTCAAGGTGGTAGAAAGCATCCCAGCTAGCACCGTGAACTTGTGGGATACATCTTACAGAGTATGGGTCCTGGACTTTATCATAATCCTTATCAGAGACTAAAATCTCAGAGTTCGATAGTAGACCTCTCACCTTACTTGCAACGTGTTGAGCCCCTTGAAAAGGCCTCAGTTCTGATATCTCTTTGCTAAATGGCACTACTGAGCTGAGAGTTGATTCAACTGACATTGCCCCAATTATATCAGCATTTTCTAAACAATTTCTGAATCTTGTTAATGTAAAACATGTATACGCTGAGATAAACTGTGTTCCGTTAAGAAGTGCGAGACCTTCTTTTTCCTTTATGTCAATAGGTGTTTTTTTCTCCATTGAAAGCATATCCGATGACTTAACCTTTTTATTCCTGTAGAAGACTTCTCCCTCACCAATTAATGGCAAGAAAAGATGGGCAAGAGGTGCTAAATCTCCAGACGCACCAACTGAACCTTTTGAAGGTACAACCGGTATGATATTATTATCAATTTTCCATAATATTCTCTCAATCAATTCAATACTTACCCCAGAATAGCCCATGCAGAGTGAGTGAACCTTTAAAATCATCATCAGTTTTGAAATTATTTTAGGGATATCATCTCCGACTCCTACAGCGTGACTTTTTATTAAATTACTCTGAAGTTGACTAACTTCATCTCTGGAGATAATGGTGGTACATAGGGCACCGAAACCGGTATTGACCCCGTAAATTTTTTTATTCGATTCTAAAGCATTTTTCACATTTTTTCTCGAATGTAGGATTACTTTCTTCTGAGAGTCAGATATTCCGGCATTAATTTTTCCTTCAGCAATTTTGAATGCTAAGCTGTAGGTTAAGGTATCTTCTCCGTAATTAAATTTCGTTAATGCCATTACTTTAAAGTTAGTTTTTTTAGATGAATTTAAATATCAAATAATACCTTATTCGTTATATGCTTTATCAAGTTCTGACTGTAAAATTTTATAACATTTATCTCTAAATTTATCTATGTCTTTAGTTGTAAACCCATCGGTACTAATAGGCTTGTGGCAGACAACTTCACATGGACTCCAATTTATAAAGAAAGAGCCTTTCATAATTTTATATGCTCCAAGTAATGATACAGGAAGTATTGGAACCTGTTTCTCAAGAGCCATGGCAAAGGCGCCATTTTTGAATGGTGCCATCTTTGGAACCTTCTCAGTTTTGATACCACCTTCTGGGAATATACCGATACTGTACCCTTCATCAATAGAATTAAATGAGTCTATATATGTCTGTTTTCTACTTTCTTTACTATCCCTGTCAACCATGATGTGAAGGTTCTTAAAAATATATCCAAGGACTGGAATATTATTAACCTGCATTTTTCCAATAAACTTGAAGGGAATATTTAAAGCTGCCAATGCTGGTATATCAATGTAAGAGAAGTGGTTTGCTATAATTACATACTTTTTATTTAGGTCTACACCTTCCTCATATCTTATTTTCATTGGAATAAAAATGAATGCAAAAAATGTTCTTGCTATCTTATGGTGTGCCCAGTAAGCCATCTTTTTTAGACCTCGAAACCAAATCCCTAGTAAGAGTGGAATGGAAAAAAAAATAAATAAAGATGAAAACACAAGCAAACCATAAAAGGAATAAATGACAGTGAATATTTTCATAACTATTTGATCGATGTAAGATAATTAAAACGAATAACATGAGAAACTGCAGCTATAGTTAATCCAATACTCAGGCCAACCCAGACTCCAATTAAACCGTGACCGTACACTATTCCTAGAAGATAAGATAGAGGAATTGCAACAATCCAATACGAGATAAATGTAACTAGAGTGGGTATCTGAGTGTCTCTGATCCCTCTCAAAACTCCGAGGCCAACAGCCTGAACTCCATCTGATAACTGAAATAATCCAGCAATAACTAGTAGAAAAGAGGCCATATCTATGACTTCAATATCATCGACATATAATGCTGGGAGAATATCTCTTAAAGAGATAAATATTAAAGCTGAGAAAATCATCAGCAAAAGGACCAGAATAAAATTTGAATATCCAGACTTCCTAATTTCAGTCTTATCTCCGACTCCATAATAGTAACCTAATGAGATCATAGATGCGGAACCTATACCCGATGCGACCATATATGAAATGCTTGCCAGGTTTAATGCAATCTGATGTGATGCTAGTTGAAGAGTGCCGATAGACCCAACAATAATTGTTGCGACACTAAAGGCACCAACCTCAAAAATATATTGGAGGCCAGAAGTAAATCCAATACTAAATATCTCCTTGATTGATTTATAATCCCAAGATGATTCGAAGAGTAAAATATATTTCTTAAATTTTTTACTGTTTAAACAATAAATAAAAACCATAATAAGCATCACTACCCTGCTCACTAATGTAGCATATGCAGCACCAACAATTTCTAACCTAGGGAACCCAAATAACCCATATATTAAAATAATATTTAATAAAATGTTTAAGACATTTGAAAATATAGATATGTACATTGGGGGTTTTGTAAATCCTAAACCCTCGATAAACTGTTTAAATGTTTGAAATAAAATTAGCGGGAAGAGGGAGATACATATAATGTCAAGGTATTTATATGTGAAGGACAATACTTCTCTGTCTTGACCCAAATACTCAAGAAAGTATTTAGAGTACATGGTAAATACAACCAGAAGTATAGTAAATATTAAATTTAAATAAATACCGTTGTAAAGTGTTTTTGAAATATAATGAGTGTCTGACTTTTTGGATGAGATCAGTGGTGTGATCCCATAAGATAACCCAACGCAGAAGAGGAGAATAAAACTAAATATTGAAACAGATAGTGATACTGCACCTAACTGCGTAACTGAAATCTTTCCAATCATTAAACTATCAACCACCCCTACTGTTATATGACCAAGCTGACTAATCATTATCGGAAAGGATAATGAGAAGTTTTCTCTGATATGTTGCTTCAGCCTCATGGGAGGCAAAGATAGAAAAAAGCCCGATCTCTCGGGCTTTTGGTATGAATTGTTGTTAAACTTTACTTAGTATGAAACTTGTCCTTGAATCATAATCTTTAATTTCTTCTCATCATTCCAGTTTTCTTCATCTGCTTTCTCATTTGCATCATCCTATCTAATCTTATTTGTTGTTCATCATCGAGTAGAGATCTAATTTCTAGGTTCCTACTGAACCCAGACTTCCTCATCTCGGCTTCAAGATCAGATATCTCGTCTATCAACTTATTAACAGTACTCACATCAATTTTATCCTCCATCTTCTCTAGCTGCATCTCTAACTTTTTCTTCATCATCTCCTTCTTTAAAGGTTTAGTTATAGATAGGTGATTTGAATTAATTTCTCTGAAAGACTTCCTTTGTTCGTCAGTAAGATTAAGTATACGTTTAGGATCACTCTCTCCGTTGTGTATTGACTCTCTCCTCTGCTCTAACCTCTCTCTCAACTGATCTCTATCTATCATCCCTCTCCTCTGAAGCTTATTGCCTCTTTGCACTTGAGAATACGAAAAATCAGAAATAAAAAGTATTACTAGAGTTAAAAGTATTTTTTTCATAATTAATAATTTAATATTTTACTTGCTACATCTATTAGACGACATAGTTCTTGAAATATTGCATGAACAATAAATAATTATTATTAAAAAATGTTAAATCTTCAGTATCAGTATAAATTATTAGAAGCAGGATGCGATGAAGTTGGGAGAGGATGTATCGCAGGTCCAGTTGTTGCAGCTGCAGTAATACTCCCATCAGACTACAGGAATAAGTTTATTATTGACTCAAAAAAATTAAGTCAAAAGAGAAGGATAGAGGTAGGTCAGGAGATAATTGTTAACGCAACTAGTTGGAGTATTTCTGAGGTGAGTAACAAAAAGATAGATGAGATAAATATTCTTAATGCCTCAATTCTGGCTATGCACAGGTCACTTGATAAATTAAAGGTAAGGCCAGAGTTCATTTTAGTAGATGGCAATAAGTTCAAGCCGTACAGAAATATAATTCATGAGTGTATAATCAAGGGAGATAATAAATTTCAAAATATTGCCGCTGCATCAATCCTCGCAAAAAATTATAGAGATGAACTGATGAGAAAATTATCTCTTAAACATGATAATTACTCATGGGAATCAAATTTTGGGTACCCAACAAAAAAACACAGAGATTCCATAAAAAAATATGGAGTGACTAGATATCATAGGAAATCATTTAAACTTCTATAAATTAATCTTTAAAACTTATCTTTGAGGCATGAATACAAAGAGTCTACAAAACGAAAAATTTCACGTCAAAAGTAATGCAAAAATGGTTCCTTTTGCTGGATATAATATGCCGATGTGGTATTCTACTATAGCAGATGAACATAATTGTGTTAGGGAAAAAGTTGGGATTTTTGACGTTTCACACATGGGAGAATTTTTTGTAGCTGGCGATATGGCTAGAGATTATCTACAGATGGTTACCACTAATGACATTAATAAATTAACAAAAGGAAAAGTCCAGTATTCCTCAATATTAAATCGCTCAGGTGGAATAATTGATGACCTGCTAGTCTATGACATGGGAGAGAATAAGTATATGCTCGTAGTTAATGCATCAAACATGGAGAAAGACTTTAACTGGCTCAATGACAATAATAATCTCGGAGTAGAAATAAAAAATAGTTCAGATGAGTACTCTCTATTTGCAGTCCAAGGACCTAACGCCGAGAAGGTATGCAGCGAATTATTTGATCAAGATCTCTCAGAGATAAAGTATTATACATTTACAGAAAAGCAGACTAGCGAGTTCGGAAATATTATTATTTCAGCGACTGGGTACACAGGTGCTGGGGGTTTTGAACTATACGTCAAAAATGAATTTGCAGAATCTCTGTGGGATGGTGTTATGTCAGCTGGTAATGAATTTGAGATCCAACCTATTGGACTTGGTGCAAGAGATACATTAAGATTGGAGATGGGTTTCTGCCTGCATGGAAATGACATTGACGACTCCATAAATCCAATTGAAGCCGGACTTGGCTGGATTTGTAAGAAAGATATAGACTTCATTGGCAAAGAGATAGTAGATAGGGACAGAACCAATAAACCGTCAAAGGTTCTTACTGGTTTTGAATTAGTAGAAAAAGGTATTCCTAGAAAAGGATACAAAATATTTAACAAAGAGAAAGAGCTGGTAGGTGAGGTCACAAGCGGAACAATCTCACCACTTACAAAAAAAGCAATAGGTATGGGATATGTAAGCTACAGTGAGAATAGTATCTCAGAGAAAATTTTTATTGAGATTAGATCAAAAAAAGTTGAAGCTATAATTACAAAAAGACCATTTATATGAGAAGTGTAGATGTATGTCTAACCCACCAGGACTTTGAAAACTATGATCACAAAGGAAAAATAGTTGTTGTTATCGATGTCTTGAGAGCAACAAGTACAATAAATACACTACTATTCTTAGGAGCTGATCACGTCAGACCTATTGGCTCATTAGAGGAGTGTAGGAGTTTGAAAGACCAAGACTACATCATAATGGCTGAGAGACTGGGTAAAAAAGTTGATGGTTTTGATTATGGAAATTCTCCAACAAAATTAAGTGAGAAAGATATTAGAGAAAAAAAAGTAGCAATAGCAACAAGTAACGGATCAAAGGCAATCATTAAATCAGAGGGATCAAAGGAGACAATACTTTGTTCTTTCCTAAATATTAATTCAGTTATCGATTTTATTCACACATATGAGTCAGATGTTATACTTCTGTGCTCTGGTTGGCTCGGCAAAACAAATCTAGAAGATACTCTTTGTGCAGGTGGAATCATTGCGGGCCTAGAGAATTTTGAAATTGAATCTGATACAGCACTAATCGCTAAAGCTCTACATGATAAGACCAACAATGTTCTAGAGACAATGAGACTTTCATCTCACGCGAAAAGGTTGTCAGGATATGATAATAAAGTAGATATAGAATTTTGCTCCAGGTTAAATACACAGCCTATTGTCCCCATACTAAAAGGAAATAAAATAGTTCTATCTTAACTTCTTATTATCCAAGTGTCTCTTGGAATCCCTTCTGTCTTTCTTTTCTATATTTTTTTTCAGGGCATCTGTAAGGTCTACACCCGTCTGATTTGCAATACACATTAGAACCCATAATATGTCTGCAATTTCATCTGCTAAGTCAAGGTTTTCCTCACCCTTTTTTATTGACTGCTCCCCGTACTTCCTAGCTATAACTCTTGCGAGTTCCCCTACCTCCTCCATGA
>CAJXDN010000003.1 GCA_913052485.1 uncultured Flammeovirgaceae bacterium
CTTGAAGTGTGTTAGTCGCAAAAACTTTAAGACCTGAGTCTTCAATAATTTTTGATCCCT
This sequence comes from uncultured Flammeovirgaceae bacterium, assembly GCA_913052485.1. Taxonomy (GTDB): domain Bacteria; phylum Bacteroidota; class Bacteroidia; order Cytophagales; family MED-G16; genus MED-G16. The sequence goes on from CAJXDN010000003.1 coordinate 61, forward strand.
CTTCGGAGTTTGTTCCTTGTAATCTGACAATAATTGGTATACTTATCTCTCCAATATTTTTATATGCTTGCACAACGCCATTAGCTACTCTATCACAACGAACAATTCCCCCAAAAATATTAAGCAATATAGCTTTAACATTTGCGTCCTTTAAAATTATTCTAAACCCAGCCTCAACAGTTTCAGCATTGGCGGTGCCACCAACATCAAGAAAATTTGCAGGTTCACCACCAGATAACTTTATTATATCCATCGTAGCCATAGCTAAACCAGCTCCATTAACCATACATCCTACATTTCCATCTAACTTCACATAACTTAGATTTGATTTATTTGCTTCAATTTCAGATGGGTCTTCTTCATCTAAATCTCTTAAATTTTCGATTTCCTTTTGTCTAAATAGAGCATTATCATCAATATTTACTTTAGCATCAACTGCTAAGATCTGGTTATCAGAGGTTTTTAAAACTGGATTAATCTCAAATAGTGAGGCGTCTATAGATTCGTATGCCTCATATAAAGAATTGATAAATTTTATCATATCCTTCAGAGCGTTACCAATAAGACCAAGAGAGAATGCTATCTTTCTTACCTGGTACTGTTGAAGACCTATTTTTGGATCAATCCATTCCTTAATAATTTTTTCAGGGGTCTCTTCAGCAACTTTTTCAATTTCAACTCCACCTTCTTTTGAGGCCATAATCACGTTCATTCCTTTTGTTCTATCTAAAAGAATTCCTAAATAAAATTCTTTACATTCATCAGCTCCTGGATAGTAAACATCTTCGGCAACAAGAATTTTATTTACAACCTTTCCTTCCTCACCAGTTTGATGTGTTACTAATGTACCTCCTAAAATCTTACCTGATTTTTCTTTAACTTCCTCCACACTTTTAGAAATAACAACTCCATTTGATCCAGTTTCTTTAATTACTCCTTTACCTCTACCTCCAGCATGAATCTGAGCTTTTAAGACAATTATATCACTATTTTCTTTTGATAAATTTTTGGCGTACTCTTCTGCTTTGTCAGGGTTATCAGCTACAAACCCATTTTGGATTTTGACTCCGAAAGTTTTTAAAATCTCTTTTGCTTGGTACTCGTGGATATTCATCTAACACGAAAGTATAGTATATAGATTATTATTTCAAATCTTACATTATTTTTTAACCATAACCTCTATAATTATTTAGATTTGTGATTATGTTGGTTGGAAAAAATGTGAGTAAAAGTTTTGGAGATTTAAAAATACTCCAAAATATCAATCTTAAATTTAAGTTAGGAAATATCATATCTATTTTTGGAGGTTCTGGTGCAGGAAAATCAACTTTGCTCTATATATTAAGTACTTTAGAGAAACCTGATTCAGGAAGCATAGAATTTAATGGAAATAGTTTGACTAAATTATCAGGAGATAATTTATCTAATTTTAGGAATGAGAATATAGGTTTTGTATTTCAGTCTCATAATCTATTAAATGAATTTAATGTTTTTGAGAATATATGTATGCCTGCTTATGTTTCTCAGACTAAATCCGCTGGCGTTGAGAAAAGAGCACGTCAACTTTTATATGACTTAGGAATAGAAGATAAAGAAAAAAATATGCCGAATCAGTTATCAGGTGGTGAGCAGCAGAGGGTTGCTATAGCTAGATCTTTAATTAATTCACCTGATATAATTTTTGCAGATGAGCCAACAGGAAATTTAGATGAAAAAAATTCAAAAAAATTTATTAAGCTAATTCAAATTTTAAATAAGAAGTATAATCAGACTTTCATTATAGTAACACATAACAAGGAATTTCAAAAAATTTCTAATAATTCCTTTGAATTAAAAAATGGTAAATTAAACTCAATTTGAATAGAGGAATAACCTTTATGTTCTTTGCAACTATTTTTTTTATGGTTGTAAAAATATTTGTTAAGATGTTGCCACATATTCCTCCAATGGAGATTGTTTTTTTTAGGTGCATTATATCATTTTTAATCACTTATTATTTATTAAAAAATCAAGGTCATGACATTTTAGGGAAAAACAGGTCCTTATTAATGTTAAGGGGTATATTTGGCACAATTGGATTGTATTGTTATTTTGTTATTCTTCAAGATATTCCTTTAGCAACAGCATCTACATTAATTTATTTTACACCACTATTTACAACTTTAGTTGGTGTAGTAATATTAAAAGAGAAGATGAAAACTATTCAATGGTTTTTTTTATTTATTGCTTTTATAGGTATAGTTATTATTCAGGGGTTTGATCCAAGAGTTAATATCTTTTATCTGTTAGTAGGTCTTTCTGGAAGTTTTTGTGCTGCTTTTGCCTATAATATTATACGTTACCTTAGAGATAGAGAGCACTCTTTGGTACTAATGATTTATTTTCCTATGGTAGCATTCCCAGTAGGAGGTATATTAAGTATATTTAATTGGGTACAACCCTCATTTTATGATTTAATTATCCTTATATCAATTGGTATTTTTACTCAGTTTGCTCAATATTTTATGACTAAATCGTTCCAGTCAGAGAAAGTTTCTAAAGTTTCTATTGTTAGTTATTCAGAGTTGGTGTTTGTTGTTTTAATTGGTAATATTTTTTTTAATGAAAACTTTGATATTTTGGTATATATAGGAATGTTACTAGTTACTTTTGGTGTTGTTTTTAATATTCTACTAAGTAAGGATGATAAAAAATATTTATAAGACTTCTCTATCTTTATTAACGGACTTATACCAACTAACCATGACATATGGGTATTGGAAAAAAGGCATACATAATAATTATGCATCTTTTAATTTATTTTTCAGAAAAAATCCCTTTGGTTCAGGGTACGCTGTAGCTTGTGGTTTAGAAAATATAATTAATGTTCTAGAGTCTTTTAAATTTACTAAATCAGATTTAGATTATCTTCGGACTCTAAAAACGGATAAAGGAACTAATCTCTTTTCAAAAGAGTTTATTTCTTTTTTATCAAATATAAAATTTGAATGTGACATTGAAGCAGTGGAGGAGGGGAGAGTGGTCTTTGCTAATGAACCAATTATAAGGGTAAATGGACCTATATACCAATGTCAACTAATAGAATCTGCTATTTTAAATATTTTTAATTTTAATTCCCTTATAGCAACAAAATCAGCGAGAATTAATCATGTATCAAATGGGGATCCCATTCTTGAGTTTGGTTTGAGAAGGGCACAAGGTATCGATGGGGCATTATCTGCAAGTAGGTCATCTTATATTGGAGGCACATCAAAAACATCGAATGTTTTAGCAGGAAAAATTTATGGTATTCCTGTTAGTGGAACACATTCTCATAGCTGGGTAATGGCTTTTGACTCAGAGCTATCATCATTTAGAAATTATGCAGAAATTATGCCAGATAATACAATTTTATTAGTAGATACATTTGATACCATTGAAGGTGTAAAGAATGCTATTACAGTTGCAAAAGAGATGGAAAAGAAAGATAAAAAGATTATTGGTGTTAGAATTGATTCAGGCGATTTAGCTTATTTGAGTAAAAAAATAAGAAAGATACTAGATGATAATAGTTTAAAATATGTAAAAATTATTGCCAGTAATGATATTGATGAGCATATACTTGAATCTCTTAAGTTACAGGGTTCAAAAATTTCTGTGTGGGGTATTGGAACCAGACTAGTAACGGCTTATGATAACCCCTCTTTAGGTGCTGTATATAAATTATCTGCAATAAAAGATTCAAATGGTAAATGGATAAATAAGATTAAACTTTCAGAACAAAAAATAAAGATTAATAATCCCGGAGTACATCAAGTGAGAAGGTTTAAAAATAATTCAAAGTTTTTAGGTGATATGATATATGATATTAATAACACAAACCTTTCGAATAATATGGTTGACCCTAATGACTCTACTAAGTCTAAGAGTTTTAAAGATGATATTGATTATGAAAACTTATTAATACCAATCTTTAAGAAAGGAAAGTGCACTTATGAAAAACCTAGTTTAAATGTAATTAAAGAAAGATTAAAGAGTGACCTAAGTCATCTTGATGAGTCACATAAAAGACTAAAAAACCCTCATATTTACCCAGTTGGATTAGAGAAGAAACTTTTTGATCAAAAACAGAGTATGATTATTAAATTAAGAAAAAATTGAAAGCATTAGTCATTGTTGATCTACAGAACGATTTCCTTCCAGGTGGCTCACTAGCTGTACCTGAAGGTGATCAAATTATTGAATCTATAAATGAGACAATGGTCAATTATGATTTAATAATTGCTACTAAGGATTGGCACCCTTTAGATCATATAAGTTTTGCATCAAATCACCAAAATAAAAAAGTTGGAGATAAAATAAGGATGAATAATATAGATCAGATTTTATGGCCTAATCATTGTGTACAAGAATCTTTTGGTTCGGAGTTCCCAAAAAGTTTAAATTTTTCTAAAATTAAAAAAGTTATTTATAAAGGTCAAAATCCAAATATTGATAGCTACAGTGGATTTTATGATAATTTTAAGGAGGCATCTACTGGATTAACTAATTTCTTAAAAGAAAATAAAGTAGAAAAAGTTGATTTCGTAGGTTTAGCGACCGAATTTTGTGTAAAATTTACAGCTTTAGACTCAGTAAGAGAGGGTTTCTATACCCGAGTTATTACTAAATGCACGAGAGGTATTGACGAATTAGAATGCAAAAAAGCTTTCGAAGAGATGAGGTCAGAAGGTATAGTTTTAATTTAAGATTTACTATCCATATATTGAATAAGCTCTACAACTTTTGTCGAGTATCCCCACTCGTTATCATACCAACTCACTAGCTTAACAAATTTCTTATTAAGCATAATTCCCGCACCAGCATCAAAGATAGATGTTCGAGTATCCCCAATGAAATCAGTTGATACAAGAGCCTCTTCTGTGTAACCCATAACTCCCTTCATTTCATTATCTGACGCATTTTTCATCGCTTTGCATATACTTTCGTAGTCTGTTTCTTGAGATAAGTTTACTGTTAGGTCTACAACTGAAACATCAACAGTTGGAACTCTAAAAGCCATTCCAGTAAGTTTTCCATCTAATGATGGGATTACTTTTCCAACAGCCTTAGCAGCCCCAGTTGAAGAAGGGATGATATTTCCAAATACAGATCTTCCTCCTCTCCAATCTTTCATTGAAGGACCGTCTACTATTTTTTGTGAGGCAGTTGCAGCATGGACAGTAGTCATCAGGCCACTTTCTATACCAAAGTTATCATTTAAAACTTTTGCCATTGGGGCAAGACAGTTAGTTGTACATGATGCATTAGATACAAAGTTCATATCGTTAGAGTATTTTTCATTATTTACACCCATCACAAACATTGGTGTTGAATCTTTAGAAGGTGCTGACATAATAATTTTTTTAGCTCCAGCCGACAAATGTCCTCTACTTGTTTCTTCAGTTAGAAACAATCCTGTTGATTCAACAATATAATCTGCATCAATATTTCCCCAGTTAATGTTAGCAGGATCTCTTTCACTTGATACTCTAATTTTATTACCGTTTACTATTAAGTCGTTACCACTTACTTCAACAGAACCATCAAATCTGCCGTGCGTTGTATCATACTTTAACATGTAACTCATATAATTTGCATCAATTAGATCATTGATGCCGACTATTTGAATATTTTTACTATTAATTCCAGCTCTAAAAACTAATCTTCCAATTCTCCCAAATCCGTTAATTCCTATCTTTATTTTACTCATGGCATGTTTTTTTATGATTGCAAATCTAGTTATCAATAATCAATTATCAAATTATGGAATATTATCAAATTAATTTTCTTATAATTTTTTTAAATATTTCTGTAACAATATATTTGCACATCTAATATGGTCCCTTCGTCTAGGGGTTAGGACGCCAGGTTTTCATCCTGGAAACAGGGGTTCGATTCCCCTAGGGACTACAACTTATAAACCCATCTTATAGATGGGTTTTTTTTAATATTTTAAATTATATTAAAAGATGTTTAATTTTTTTAAAAGATTTTACCTTGTATTTTTCTTTTTTGTTAATTTTCAATGCAATACAATTGATAATGATGCAGATCCAACTTTAACATTAGAGTTAACTCAATTAAATTTTGAATCACCTAGTAATTTGTTGTATCCAAATTTTATAGGTAACACTTATCATTATGGTTTAAGTTTTGATAATGACTCATTATTATATATTAATGCTCAGTCTAAAAATAATTCTACTGAAATTTATATAAATAACATCTTTATAGGTTATGGATCAATAAATTATGAACTAGAATTAAAAAATCCTAATGATAATATTATAATTGAATTAAAAAATAAAGGTAATTCACTCAAATCTTATTTACATAAAATTTATGATAATTATCCAAAAGTTGACTTAGTAAAAAGTTCTAATTTAGTTGATGATGGTTTTATAATATTAAGCCCTAGATATCAAATTGATAATGAATATAAAACTTCTTTAATGATCATAGATAACAATGGTATTCTTAGATATAAAAAAATTATAGAAGGAAATGCTGTAGACTTCAAAAGACACTCTAATGGACAATATTCATATGCTTTACGTGAAGGTAAAAATGATTTTAATCATTGGACGAGTGAAATTATTATTCTAAATCAATTTTTTGAAGAAGAAAATAGACTAAAATGTATTAATTTAAATCATACAGATCCCCACGATTTTCTAATAACTGAAGAGGGTAATTATATATTATTATCTTATCATACAAATTTTAGGGATTTTTCTGAATGGGGTTATTCTGAAAATGAACCAGTTAGAGAATCCTATATTCAAGAAATTTCAAAAGATGGAAATATTATTTTTGAATGGAATTCTTGGGATAATATTGACATAAATGGTTGTTTAAATCATAGATTTCCTGATGATTATTCACACATAAATTCAATTCAAGTTGCTCCTGATGGTAATTTAATTGCTTCTTTTAGAGGTTGTTCTTCAATTCTTAAAATAAATAGATTAAGTGGTAAAACTATATGGAGTGTAGGAGGAGCAAATCCAAGTTTAAATATCGAAGGTGATTTCTATGAAGAATTTTGTGGGCAACACACTGCATCTGAAAGCCATGATGGATACATTTATATTTTTGATAATGGTGGTCATTGTAATGGTGAAAGAGAAGATAAATTTGGTTCATTTAGCCGTGCTTTACAATATAAACTAGATATTGAAAATAACAGATTAGATTTTATTAGAGATTATTCATTTAAAAATGAATATAATAAATATACATCCTCTGGAGGATCTTTTTTTACAACCAGAAATGGAAATTGGTTAATTAATTGGAGTAGAAATATTCATACAATAACTGAAGTGTCTAATGAAAATAAAATTGAAATGGAATTTAATTTATTATTGAATAATGATACTCTTAGCTCTTATAGAGCTTATAGAATATATGATATTGAACTTCCTTTATTAATTAATGGAAATCTTACTTTCGAAAAATTTAGTAATTAATATTATATAAGTAAAAAAGGATATCAGGTAGTTTTGAATGTGAGAAATTTAAGAGATTTAGGGTTCGATTCCCCTAGGGACTGCAACCTTTAAAACCCATCAATTGATGGGTTTTTTTAATACCTTGTATAACCTCCAATACTTGAACGGAAGTCTAACTCAAGGCCATGATCTTTTATGTAAGATCTCAGTTCATCTGAGACATCTCCTAAGTATATTATGCTCTCGAATGTATAGATATTTGAGAAATTTCCAAACTCCTCTTGAAGATCTCCCCCCTCAGCTAATATTCTGCTGAGATGATTTTTGAAAGCGTTTTCATCACTATACCTCTCATAAAGTGTTACCTTTTTCTCATCTTTAGAGATCAAAAACCTCCAGGAAATTGTATTCTCCTCAGTTTCAGATATAAGTTTAGCATAACTATCACTCCAGTCCCTTGTGTCAATTGTCCTGTTGTCATTCACAGATAGTTCACAAATTATTATAACCTCTTTATTTTGTTTATCATTTATTGTTTCCATACTTAAAATTTATTCATAGTTATCTCTAAAAAATATTACTATGTTCATTAAATTATTTAAGGATTTATAAGTGAATTTTAATTTTGAGACTCTAAATATCTTACTATCTCGCCACCATACCATGTAGGATCTATAATTCCTCCGGTTGCAATAATTTTTCCGCCTTTCCACTCCCAGTTCCCATAGTATTGTATATTTTTAGATTCACCCGTTATTTTAGATTTTCCATACCAGGTTAGCCAATGGTTAGTAAATATTCTACCATTATTGTAGTACATGGTAGTAATTGTAAGGTTGTTTTGTTGTATATCATCAAAAATTTCTTGGTCTCTTTTATATGCTGCAATCCACTCATCCTTCCCGTACTCAACTCCATTTACTGTATTTACTGCATCATCAGCCATGTACTCTGCCGTTATCTCAAAGTTACCATCAACATACGCTTTTGACAATTTTCTTATTATTTTACTTTCCTCACTATTCTCATTTATTGTACCTGACCAATTTCCATTATCCACAACAACACCTTGATTACATGAGATTAGTAAAGTTGTTAGGGTAACAATCAATAATTTTTTCATTTTTTTACTTTTTAAGTTTTACATAAAAATTTTACAATAATTATAATACGATATATTAAAATAAGAATTTTTTCATAAAATGATTTATTAAAATCATGAATTTTTAGATGTAAAATTTAATTTTTCTAAAATTCTATAAATAATACCCTTGAAAATTTTTCATTGATTTTTTATGTCAGTGTCAACTTATTAATTCAAATTTTCTGTCAATGTATCATTAATTCAAAATATTCGTTATGAAGAATTATGAAAAACATATTAATACTTTTTATTTTTTATTTATCTCCATCTATCATTCTTTCAAAAGAAAGCAATGTAGATGTTGAGAAGAGTTTTATAAAATGGACAGGTAGAGAGATCACAACCAGTAATCATTTTGGAAAACTTAACATAAGTTCAGGTAACATTGAAGTAACTGAAAACGAAGTTATTGGTGAGGTTGTAGTTGATATGGAGTCTTTATTAGTTGAGGATTTGCAAGGAGAATGGGCAAGAAAGTTAGAAGGACATTTGAAATCAGACGATTTTTTTTCTGTTGAGAAGTTTAAAAAATCTACTTTAAAGACGACTTCTTCAAAAAGAAAATCAGATGGTCTTTATGAAGTTGATGGTGTATTGACAATAAAAGATATCTCACATCCTATTTCGTTCGATATAAATGTAAACGGTGATATTTTAAAAACTAATTTGACTTTTGATAGATCATTATATAACGTAAGATTTAGATCAGGTTCTTTTTTTGAGAATCTTGGCGATAAGTTAATATTAGATGATATTGAACTAGAAGTTACGCTCCATTTAAATTAATCATTTAAATTATTATATAATTTAGAACTATTATAAATTAAAAAATTATCTGTTTTTAGCATAACTAATAGTTTTGTTACTCGTTGTATTGACTGAATTTAAATATTAAAAATGAGTACTACATTTAAAAACAAACCGTTGTGTCAGTGCGGAAATACATCTGATGAAAATGGTCTCTGTGACGGGTCTCATTCCCGAAACAAATAAATAATTATTACCCATCTTTTGATGGGTAATTTATTTGTATTTACTATCAATCAGAGATCTAAGGTTCTTCAGTGATTTTATATAGTTTTCTAAACTCATTACTCTCAAGCCAATATGATAATTCCTATCTGATAGTAAATTCTTAAGTCTTAAGTCCTGTAAATTATTATATACATACTCTCTAGAAATCATCTTATCTGATTTATTCCTTTTCTCTTCCGCCCAAGTCCATATTTTTTCATACTTCAAAACTATATGTTTTTTTAATAAATTATGAGAACCATTTATGACTACCAAACATATTTTTTTCTACTGGAATTCCTTTATCGAGATAATATTTGATTCCAGTTAATACAGAATGTAGATAGCTTTCAAGCTTAGGAGTTACTACAATTTTATAGGGTAGATATGATATTATTTTTGGGTAGTTATTTAGAAAATATGGGTAAACTGTAATAGAAAGACTTGTATTTTTTTTATGAGGGGTAATCTCCCATTTAACCATTGATTTTTGTTTATTTTCTTCACCTATGAGAAGGGTGTATCCCTTATTTTCCTTCCAATTAATAAATTTTCTTATGTATATCAGTCCGTTTAAATACTCTAAAATGTCAGAATGGTTATCTTTTTCCCATTTTATAATTTTATTTTTTTTACAAAATGGATGACATTTATTTAGGTATCCAGGAGATGAAATAAAATTCCATATTGTTTCTTTACTTGCATTAATTGTGATAGAATTCTGAACTGAATTTTTATATTTCATAGTTTATCTACTTAAATAATTTGCTTTCTCCTCAGATATTTTTTTAAAGAATTTATGATCGGATTTATTTTTGATTCTAATTTTTAAAAAAAATTCGTTAAAATTTATTGTGTAATGATCAGCATCTATTTTGAAGATAATTAACTTATAATATGGAATAGCTAGACCAAAAGTTGATTGTTTTGATTTAAAGTATACCATGATACCCTTAGATCTAATTTCAATATTACAGTCATTCAAACTATATGATTTAGATAATAAATCATAAATTTTATTATCTGCTTTCTTTATTAAAAGTTTTCTCGAACCTACACCTCTTCTCTTAATTTTATCTAATAAATCAAATTCTTTTCCTATAAGATTATTAATTTCCTTTTCAATTTTTAAATCTTTGTATGATAAATCCCTCAGCATTAGTAGATGAAACGATATAATTTAAAAAATGATTTAAAAATATTTCTAGATGAAATGTATGAGTTATATAATACAAAGGAATTTATAGACAAAGATCCTATTCAAATTCCCTATAGATTTTCTGAAAAAAAAGATATAGAAATCTCAGCATTTTTAACATCAATAATTTCATGGGGAAATAGAAAAATGATTATTAATAATGCTCACAGATTAATGGAAATAATGGATTATAGTCCATATAAATTTATAATAAATTCCAATGAAAAAGATTTTCATAAAATCTCATTTACTCATAGAACATTTAATGCCGAAGATTTAAAGTTTTTTTTTATTTCCCTGAAAAATATTTACTTAAATCATGGTGGTCTAGAGAAAGTATTTCACGTAAGCAGAAATGAGGATAAAGTTTTTAATGCAATAATTAGATTTAGAGATATTTTTTTTAGTATTAGTCATTTGCCAAGAACTCAAAAACATATCTCTAACCCCTTAAAAAAATCTTCATGCAAGAGAATAAATATGTTTCTCAGATGGATGGTTAGGGATTGTAATGTAGACTTCGGACTTTGGAAAGGTATTCCTAAATCAAAGCTATCATGTCCTCTTGATACTCATACACTAAGGATTTCAAAAAAAATTGGGATAATTAACAGAGATAAAAATGATATGATTACTCTAAATGAGTTAGATACTGCATTAAGAAAATTTGACTCAATTGATCCAGTGAAATATGATTTTGCATTATTTGGATTAGGAGTTGAAAATGGATTTTAGCCACCACCTCCATCGCCACCACCTCCACCAGCGTCCCCACCACCATATCCGCCTCCGTCTGCGGCATAAGCTCCGTACATGAAAGCATCTCCTCCAGAGCCGGATGATGTGTATCGATTTACTGTGATATTGTATCTATCTGTCATTGACAAAACGTCCTTTAACTCAAGATTTCTGAATTTATAATCAACTAATTTCTTAGAATTTAAATCAATCCTAACGGCATTTTTTTTTGTAAAAGCAATGACTCTATCACCGTAAACAACAAGCTGAGGATACACTGAAGAATACCACTTTTTATAGGGATATTTTTCCTCCATTATTATATTTCCAGACTCAATTTCCATTACCACTATATTGAATGATTTATCAACATAGAAAAGTTTATTATCCTTGGCAATGCAATTACTAAAAGCATTCAATTCCTTATCTCTCCAAAAAAGTTCTCCTGTCTCAATATTTATAAGAGATGTAAACATTTTTGTCCATCCATTGAATGTGTAGAGGAATATATATTTATCAAGTCTGAAAGTACTTACAATCTTATTTTTGTCCTCAATAGTCCATTTAGTAGTGTTATCTTTTGAGTTAATAAGAGAAATTTTATTTTTTTCTAGAACAATTACATAATACATATTAATCTATTTTATCTAACATCTCCCATCTCACTAAGCTTACTGGTATGTTACCTGTATCGTTAAAATTTTTGAAAAATTCTTTTAGAGTAAATTCTTTATCTTCTTTATCTTCTTTCTCTGCATACTCTGCTAAAATTTTTTCTAACATGTATTTTCCAGTTATGTATGACGTCCCGTAACCAGGCTGTCTGAGATAAAGATGCTGCTCAAACTGAAGTAGGTGTGGTTCTCTATTCATCCACCTTCTAGGTGTCCATTTCACATGTACTCCACCAGCTTCTTGCATTGTCATCTCATTTGCGTGAGCATAGAGTGATCCCAATCCCCTTGCTGCCCTCTGCGCAATCATTATCCAGACAATTTCTTTTGATCTGGGACTATCATTATAGAGACCAGCGTGCATAAACATTTCCTCAACTCCTGTGGCATAGCCCTCGTTTTTTGTATCGAATATGTTATAGAGTAGAGCTTTTCTTCGGATTGGGCTCTCATGAGGATTATCTCTTATTTCAGCAAGATCAAACCAATGTACAAAATGTGAGTAGAGTGGTAAGGGATCGAGGTGGAGTCCAATATTAAAGAAATTTCTCTCATCCTCCGGGACATATTTCCCCATATGTTCTCTTAGTGCAGGCTCCATATTTTCCTTAAATGGCATGATACCCTTATCCTTTATAAATGTAATAAATCTTCTTACTCCCTCTTCTGTTAAGTTTTTAAAGTCCTTTTCAGTATTTGCAGGTATAAGTTCTGGTAAGTCTCTATTTTTATGCTCCTCAAGCTTTAGAGATGACCACGCTCTGTCTAGCTCTCTTTGTAATAATCTGACCTCATCTTCCCACGTCATTGGAAGAAGATGTACATTTTTTTGGTACCAAGTATAATTTTCTTTTCCGATTCCTGAAGGTCCAGTCTTATTTTTTGACTCTTTCTCAAGCCAAGTAATAAAACTCTTAGTTGAACTTATGGCTCTATCTATTTCCACATTAATTTTATTATCTTCTTTAAGGTTGAGGGTTCTTCTTATATATATTAAATTATCTATTTGATCTCTAAAATTTTGGATTCCAGCATCCCACAATTCCTTGGCATTTCCTATCAAGTTTTTTTTTGCCTGATCCAGAAAAGGGGTAATAGATTTTAATTCTTTTAGTATTCTATTCTCTGAATCTTTATCAAGAGGAATTTCATACATCCAGAATTCAAGTACTCCATGATTTGTTGGCCCCTCATGAGCTGGCACATCACTCTGATACATCCATATTGTCTGGTAAAATGCGGGGTCTCTCTCCCAAGGTTTAAGAACTCTGTAATTAAAATCGTAGCCATTCATTTCAGCCTTTACTATGTACCAATCTATTTGTTTGTTAATGGGCCATTCGTCTATATAAAAAGAGTTTAATCTTTCTCTTAACTCTATAAACTTATTTTGGTCGTTATCAAATCTCTCCTTAGTATAATCTGGGGTACCATCTAGTAGGGGAGGATTCTCAAAGTTTCTCCAATCAGTGAACAGTTGAATTAAATCATCATAGTTTAAACTTTTATTTTTAGGTGTGTTTTCATCTCTAGTTGTTGAGCAACTAATAAATATTAATAGTAAAAGTAATTTTTTCATCCATTAAACTTAATCAAACTCTCTTTATACATACTAATTATTTGTTTTAATTTGTGGAATGAGGATATCTCATAAATATAAATTTATTTTTTTTTGTAATCCTAAGACAGGTTCTGATAGTTTCAGACAAATGTTAGAGCCCTATTCAGATATAATTGTAAAGAATAATTTTTTAAATAAAAGTGAAAAATTTCCATTTTACACCCACATGTCTCCAGTTGAGACGAGGAATGTTTTTTCTGAATTAGGTTGGGATTATGAAAGTTATCATAAAATAATATGCACTAGGAATCCATTTGATAAATTAGTTTCACTATATGAGATGATATACAAAAACTATCCAAGAGTATTAATGCCATCATTCAAGAAATGGTTAACATTGACAAAAGTTAATAAAGAGGGTGGTGGTGGAAATGACTATCGGAGGTGGAGGAAATATGGAACATATTCTCTCGAAAATTTAATTTATGATGATAAAATGAAAATTTTGGTTGATCAGATAATAAAGTTAGAGGATATAGAAAATGATGTCCCAGAACTGTTTTCAAAGCTTAGTCTACCCAAAATAAAAAAAATTGTAAAAAAAAATGTAGGTAAAAAGTATAAAAAAACCCAAGAATATTACGATGAAGAACTAGTTTCTCTTGTTCAGCAAAGATATTCTTGGGAGATCAATAAATTTAATTATAAACTATTGAGATAAATTACTTTTTGCCTCATTTTCAGTATCAAAGACATCAGTGCTAAAGAATTGCACCTCTTCAACTATTTTATCACCTTCCCATAAGTAGGATATGTGAAAAGGAAAACTTACTTCATTTCCAGTATATTTTCCTTTACCTTCAAATGTGCTCCAGATATTTGTCCATACCTGACCATTCGCATAATAAGTAGTTTCTACTGCAAGACCATCATAGTCAGAATACTCAGAATCTTCAAATTCAACATCATCAAACATATCAAATAAGTTTTCTACTCCAGCAATAAATTCATCTTTGTTTAATACTGTCCCATGTGGATCTGTAAATTTCAAATCTTTAGAAAATATTTCCTTTAAAAATCCAATATCTTCATCCTCAACTGCCTCAAATAGTTCTACAATATTTTTGCTTTTTTCATCGTCAATGCTTACATATCCAAAATTATTTTTTGGTGCATCACAACTTATTAAAAAGATTGTGATCATTAATAAATACCTCATATTTTTTTTATTTAATTATTATCTATTTTAAATTCATTTAACATAAAACGAATCTGTTTATTATTTAAACTTATGAAAAATTCATGTTTTTTTCTGCTATCAATATTTTTTTTATCGTGTAAACAGGATAAAAATATTCAAAATAATGAATTAGATACCTTAGGTATGGTACTTATCAGTGGGTCAAATTTTTTTATGGGAAGTGATGACGAAGACGCAAACCCCGACGAATTCCCTATTCACGAAGTGAAAGTGAATTCATTCTGGATGGATGTGACAGAGGTGACTAATGCACAATTTCAAAAATTTGTTGATGAAACAGGATATATTACTACATCTGAGTTAGCACTTGACTGGGAAGAAATAAAGAAAGATTTTCCTCCAAATACGCCTAAGCCCGATTCCGAACTTCTTGCACCCTCATCAATCGTTTTTAAAAAAAATGATAATGTTTCAAGTCTTAAAAATCATATGTTGTGGTGGGAGTTAGTACCCGGTGCAAATTGGAGGAAACCAGGAGGTGAAGGGACATCAATCGATGGCAAAGAAAATCATCCGGTTGTCCACGTGAGTTGGTTTGACGCAGTCGCTTATGCGGAGTGGAGGGGAGGTAGATTACCAACTGAGGCTGAGTGGGAGTATGCATCGAGAGGAGGCCTTGTTAGTAAAAAATATAGTTGGGGAGATGACATAAATTTGAGTTCTTTCGCAAACACGTGGGAAGGCGAATTTCCAAAGTCAAATACTAAAATTGACGGTTTTGAATCTACCTCTCCTGTTAAAAATTACCCAGCAAATAACTTTGGTTTATATGATATGTCTGGAAATGTTTGGGAATGGTGTTCAGATCTCTATAATTATGACTACTACAAGACAGTTTCAAATATCATCTCAGATAACCCTAGTGGTCCCAACAAAAGTTTTGATCCTCAAGAGCCCTATGCTTTGAAGAGAGTTGTTCGAGGAGGTAGTTTCCTATGTAATAAGTCTTACTGTAAAGGATATAGAAACTCAATGAGGATGAAAAATACCCCAGATACAGGCTCCTCACATATTGGTTTTAGGGTAGTAAAGGATATAATTTAGTATTATGAGAAAACTTTTTATTTTTTTTTGTTTTTTCTTCTTAAACCTTACTATTTATTCTCAAGATAAAAGTCAAATAATTGATGACTTTGCAAGAAAGGGAAAGGAGCTGTGGCAAATTCCCGGGATGAGTTTAGTTATAGTTGAAAATGATTCTACAATTTTCAAGAGTACATATGGAGTCAAAAATTATTTTACCAGAGATGAAGTTGACACCAAAACAATATTCTCTATGGCCTCTACGACCAAGGCATTTATAGGAATGGGATTAGGTATACTTGTAGACAGAGACTCAATAGGGTGGAATGATAAAGTAGTAGATCATTTACCTGATTTCAAATTATCAGATCCATATATTACAAATGATGCAAGAGTAAAAGACCTCTTAACTCACAACCTTGGGATAGGAAATGAAGATAAGCTATGGACTACTGATAGTACTTCAGTAGAGGAACTTCTATCCAATTTTTCAAAGTCTGAGAGAAAGTACTCTCTGAGGGGGGGCTATACATATCAGAACATAATGTACGTTGTTGCCGGAAGACTAATTGAGAAGGTTTCTGGTAAGACATGGCAAGAATTCATACAATATAATATTTTGGAACCTATTGGTCTTGAATGTACGTTGACATGGTCTAGAGATATTTTTGAGTATGGTAATCATACCTACCCGCACATGATTGATTATGAGGAAGGCATAGTAAATGTACCGTTTACAATATCTGACCAGATTGGTGCTGCTGGGATGATGTGGTCCTGTGTTGATGATATGGAAAAATATTTATCCTTTCTGCTAAATAACAGCGAAGTTGATGGTTTAAGAATTTTATCTGAAAAAACATTTAACTATATCTTCGAGCCTCAAATTATTATTGGAAGTTCATTTTATCCTACATCTAAACTCACAAAACCGAATTGGAGAACATATGGACTGGGTTGGTTTCAGCACGACTATAGAGGTCTAAAGATAGATATGCATACCGGTAGCTTACAAGGTCTAGTTGCCATAATAGCAATGGTAAGGGATAAAAATATAGCTCTTCAAGTTTTTGCAAATATGGACGGGGCAGAGTTAAGACATGCTCTAGTATATAAAATTTTTGATCTGCTTCTTTTTGATGATAACTCAAGAGATTGGAACTCAGAGGTATTCGAATTATACAATGAAAGAAGTGAGAGATATAAAAAATCATATTTTGAATCATTTGAGAATAGAGATAAATCAAAAAAGCTATCCTATGAACTAAAAGATTTTGTAGGAAAATTTTCCAATGATATGTACGGTGATATAGCTGTTACCCTCCGAACAAGAGAATGGAAAAAATCTAAAAAAAAATATTATCTAAATCTTGATGTAAATAACAACATAAAAAATTTTGATTTAGAATGGTGGGAGGGTAATACATTTCTAACTGATAAAGATGAGAAGTGGTTAGAAAAGTTATTTGTAGATTTTAAAGAGGAGGATGGTTCGATAAAAAGCTTAAAAATTTATAATGTTCAATTTGATAAAGTCAGCAACTAATTTTTTTACTGTATTATTATTCATTTCTTGTGCTCCACAAAAAAATGATAAAAAAAATATTATAATCATTTTAGCTGACGATTTAGGATATAGTGATTTAGGATATTTCGGCAGTGAGATTAGCACACCAAATATTGATGATCTTGCAGGAAAAGGGGTAGTTTTCACAAATTTTTATTCGGCTCCGTCTTGTGCTCCGTCTAGAGCTATGTTATTATCTGGTAATGATAACCATATGGCTGGTATAGGGATTCAGGCATTTCGTTCTGGAAATTATGGGTACGAAGGTTCCTTGTCTGAGAGAGTAAAAATTATTCCAGAGGTACTAAAAGAAAATGGATATAACACATTTATGTCAGGAAAATGGCATATTGGAGGAGATCCTTTTGACAGAGGTTTTGATAAAACATTTTCACTTCTTCCAGGTGCTTTCACACACTATGATAATATTAAGCCTATCAGAGGATACCCAGATACAGCATTCTCTCTAAATGGGAAGAAAGTTTTGTGGGAAGAGGGTAAATATTCTACTGATGTATACACGGATAAGTTAATAGAGTTCATAGAATCATCAGATGATAAGCCATTTTTTGGATATTTGTGTTATACTGCACCACACTGGCCATTACAAGTAGATAAAATTTACTCAGATAAATACGAGGGTGTCTATGATGGTGGATATGAAATTATTAAAGAGAGAAGACTTAATAGTATGATTAAAAAAGGAATATTAAAAGAAGGTTCTAATTATCAATCAAAATCATATTCATCAAATTGGAATAATTTAAGCTCATCTGAAAAGGCAATTGAGTCTAAAAAAATGGAAATTTATGCAGGAATGATTTCAAACTTAGATTTTAATGTTGGTAGATTAACATCTTTTCTGGAGAGTAAGGAGATACTAGAAAATACAGTAATTATATTTATGTCTGATAATGGAGCGGCTGCAGAGGACTTCTATTTCAATAAGACATATGGTGGTTATCTTAAAGAAAAATTCACCTACGATTATGAAGAGATGGGATCGCCTAAGTCATTTATATCAATCGGTAAAAACTGGGCTGAAGTAATTACAAATCCATTTAAGTTATATAAAGGTTTTACAACTTCTGGGGGAATGAGGTCTCCAATAATATTTTATGGAATAGATAATATTGAAAGTGATATCTATGATGAGTTTATTTCAGTACTAGATGTTGCTCCTACTCTTTACTCCTTAACTAAATCCGATTCTGAAATTAGCGTAACAGGAGAAAGTATTATTCCATTCCTCATGAAAAATCAGAGTTATACTCATGATGAAAATTATGTTTTTGCATTTGAACATAGTGGTAGCTCAATTTTAATTAAAGACAAATGGAAAATTGTAAATAATTCTTTTCCTTTCAATAAAGATAATTTTGAACTTTACCAATTATCTGATATTTCTGAAGTTAATAACCTAAAAAATGAACAAAATGAGGTATACAATTCTTTAATTAATGACTGGGAATCATTTGTGATGGAAAATAGGATAATATTACCGACCCCTTACAGAGATGATCTCAATTAAATTATTCGAAGTTTATATCAATGTTATTTTTATCGTAGAAATCTGACAGAATCTGCTTTACTTCTTCCTTCTCTTCTACAAGATTAATCAGATCAATATCCTCTGGTGAAATAAGTTTATTTCCAGATAGTGTACCTTTAATCCAATTGAATAATGGTCCGTAATGTTTTTTGCCAACCAGAATTATTGGGAATAATTTTGATTTCTTAGTTTGAATTAGAGTCAAAGCATTAAATAACTCATCTAAAGTTCCATATCCACCAGGCATAACAACAAACCCTTGGGAATATTTTTGGAACATTAATTTTCTAACAAAGAAATAGTCAAACTTTAGTAAATACTCGTCGTCTACAAATTCATTAGTAAATTGTTCAAATGGTAAATTTATTCTTAGTCCTATTGATTTTCCTTTAGCTAGTTTAGCACCTTTATTTGCTGCTTCCATTATACCAGGTCCTGCACCTGATATTATTCCAAATCCCATTTCAGAAATCATACTGGCAATTTCAACAGTTTTTTTATAGTATGGGTCGCTTGGTTCTGTTCTCGCAGACCCAAAAATTGATATTGAGGGTCCCACCTCGATTAAAGTTTCAAAACCATTTACAGTTTCAGCATTATATTTTAAAATTCTCCAGCTATCCTTAGTAATTGTATTATTCCAGTCTTTCATGGTATATTTATATAATAATATTTAAATTAAGACGTATTTATATATAAATATAGATCATTTATTAAAAAAATAAATTTATGAAATACCTCAATATACTTTCAATTGTTTTCTTTTCCTTAATTATTATTTCTTGTAATCAACTAGAAGATTCATTTAATCTACCAGGAGAAGACAATAATGATATAGTATATTATGAGCTTAAAAATGATTATCTGGCCCCAGAATCAAGGGAATTTATCGAAGGGAATTTTCCTTCTGAAAACATAAATTCGTCATATATATTAATTGGTAAAGATAGTTATGGCTTCGAAGCTGATCTTTCAAATGAAATGAGTCTATCATTTGATGAAGATGGCGTCTTTAGATTTAATAGGGATCATCCATTTATAAAAGAGAGTTTCAGTAAAGGTATTTATGGTTTTAATAGAGGTGGTGGCGGAAAAGGTGGTAGAGACGAAGGAGATAAAGAAAAGGATGAAGGAGATAGGGAAAAGAAAGATAGAGACGAAGGAGATAAAGAAAAGGATGAAGATAAAAATTATAAATCCGAAAGATGTTTTGAATTTATAATGCCATACTCAATTATTATGCCAGATACTAGTATTATTTCAATTGCAGAAGAGAACGATATGGAAAAAATAAAGACTTGGTATGATGATAATCCAAAAACTAAGAAAAGGTACAAAATTCAATTTCCAGTCGATGTAAAATTTCTAGTTTCTGAATCTAGTGAAAATGAAGTAGAAACTTTGTCTTCGCCTAATGATCTTAAAGAGGTTATGGAACTCTGTAAAGGAGGTATGGAAAAGTTTAAGGAGGATAGAAAAAGAAAGGGAAAAAAAGATAAATGTAAGAAACAAGACATAAGCGAAATAGAGGAGTGTATCAAAGATTATATATCTCAGAATTTTTCTGATGATGAAATCGTTCACGCAAGAACTGTAGTAACTAAAGATGATGTCACCCTACATATTGTTAAGCTTAAAGAGAATGGAATTCTAAAGTTTAACGAAGACTGTCATTTTATAGATTAATGACTGCCTCCATATCCTGGAAATGTAAATCAACATGGAAAAAATCTTCAGTAAATACGTTATGGTGTTTATTAGGATGTTCAATTGGTGACTTTGGAACAATATTTTATTTTCAAAATATTGAACATACTCTACCAGTGTGGGGAGTTATGACACTAGCAATTATCAATGGATTACTTACAAGCATTGCTCTTGAAACTTTCATACTATCCAAACAAATGACTTTAAGAGAAGCTTTTAACGTTGCAATTGGTATGAGTTTTATCAGTATGGTAGGTATGGAGGCAGCAATGAATATCACCGATGTGATATTGACAGGGGGAGCTATTCTCACATGGTGGGCTATTCCATTTATGTTATTTGCAGGGTTTATTACACCTCTACCTTACAACTATTACAGATTAAAAAAATTTAATCATTCCTGCCACTAATATTTTAACTATTTTGAAATAATTTCTAGAGCAAAACCACCTCCAGGTGCTAGATAGATATCTATTTTATCATCGGAGGAAATTATTTTCTCTCTAATTTGATACTCCATTGGATTCTCTTTCCAGTGTGTATTTCGAGTGTCTAAATACATATTTACAGAATATTCCTTTCCTGAATCAAGAAAAGAAAAATCTATTTCTAACTCTCTCTCGTTTTCATTTGTTATACCTCCCACATACCAATTTTCTGTATTTTTATCTTTCCTTGCAATTATGACATATTCTCTAAACTCACTATTTAATATTTTTCTTTCTGACCAGTCTACTGGAACATTTTTAATAAATTTGAAAGCATCCATATGCTTTGAGTAATGTTTTGGTAGATCTGCAGCCATCTGCATAGGGGAGTAGTATACTACATAAAGACCAAGCTCCTTACTGATTGTTGAAGGAACAATAGCACCCTTATCAATATTTTTTGTTTCTGGAGAGTCATACCTGAAGTTATTTAACTGAAAAACACCTGGTGTATAATCCATCGGGCCACTAAGCATTCTTGTAAAAGGTAAATCAGTAGCATGATTAACACCATTGGTCCAGAAGCCATTGAACTCTTGCCCTTTAGCCCCTTCCCTAGATATATAATTAGGATATTTTCTTCTCAGACCTGTATCCTTTATAGGTTCATGAGTTATAATATTTAATTTATATTTTGCAGCAAGTTCAATAACTTTCTGAAAGTGATTAACCATGTACTGTCCGTGATGCCACTCTCTAATTACATCCCCATTTTTATCAATTCTTTTTATATTCTTGCTGACATCATTAACATACCCAGTTTTAATGTTTTTGATGCCATACTTATTATACAGCCTGAATGCATTTTCTAATTGATTTTCATAGTTTTGGATCTGACCACCTGTCTCATGGTGACCTACTAGGGATATATTCCTCTTGGATCCATACTCAGCTAACATCTCGATATCAAAGTCATCAACTGTCTCGGTAAAACTGAATGGAATACCATCTCCAGAGCAGCACCATTGAGGGTACCAGCCTTTATTCCATCCCTCAACTAATAATCCCTCAAACCCATGTTCTGAAGCAAAATCCATATATTCTTTTACTTTATCATTGTTTGCACCATGATTTTTTGATGGCCACCACGTAGACTCATTAGTGCCAATCATCTCCCACCACACACCCATGTATTTTCCTGGTTTAACCCACGAGAAATCTTTGTCTTCGTCTGGATCATCATTTAAATTTAAAATTAAGTTTGAGTTTAATAGTTCAGATGATGAATTTGCAATCTGGATAGTTCTCCAGGGTGAGTTTATTCCGTCTTTTGATTTTACCTTGATTCCATCCGCCCAAGGATACAACTCAACTGCTAACTTACCTTGACCTCTTGGTGCTAAGGTCATACTTGAGAAGTCAATTAGGTTTGCTTCATGAATGCTAATGAATGATCCGTCACTCTTCTTAATAGTAAGTGGTGTGTGGGCTGCGTCAATACCTAGAGTATCATATGATATATCTTCAACATTTTTTGAGAAATAATCTTTAGAGATATCATCTACTGAAGAGAAAGCATGTAAGAACTCATATCTTCTATAGGAAAAAGCTGGAATCCATAATGCTGAGTCATTAGGTGATAAGTTGAATTCTGTTTTTTCGTCAATAATATCATAATTTGAAAAGTTTTTTTGTTCTGGAACTACATACTTAAAAGCTATTCCATCATCATAGGCTCTAAATATGATATCAAATTCATTCTTCTGATTTGTAAGTGATATTTTAATCTCATTATAATAGTTATTTATTTTTTCTTCTTCTCCATATATTGGGTACCAGTCCTCATTAAAAGATTTTTGGCTTGAACTATTTATTGTTAGGTTACTAGATAAATCTGTACCATCTGAAAATAGAATACCCATTTCTGACTCATTTATGATTACTGAATTATTTTTTTTAACCGAGTAGCTAGCAACTCCATTATCAATTCCAAAATTGATATTAATTTTCCCGTCGGGTGATGATAATTTTTTATTATTACTGTTACATGAAATAACAATTATTGCTAGAATTATTGCTAATATTTTTTTCATAATAGTTTGGTTTTAGTAAAGATAAGTAAGACTTTTATTTAAAAAGAAAACTTAGAGCATTGAAAATTAAATGTATCATATTTTTTTTAACTTTTTTTGTCTACGTTGATAGTATATACTCTCAAAAATATTTAGAGCTTAGAAAGGCTTCAAAACTGAAAAGTTATACTTTCTTTCCAGGTGAAAATATAAGGTTTAAATTATTTAGTGATGACACATTTAGCAGTGGTACCATAACAGGGATAGGGGATTCAACTTTAAATTTTAATAATATTAAGGTACTTGTTTCAAGAATTGAAGTTATTGATATAAGAAATAAAACCTCAAACAGAAATAAAGCATTTGGCCTACTAATTTCCGGTGGATCAATGGCATACTTTGCACTTGACTTTATCAATTTATCACTAGTACAAAAAGGAAATTATAAGGATGTTTTCAATAGAAAGACATTAATTAATTCCCTAATTGGAGTTGGAGTTGGAGCTTCTTTGAAGTTCTTTGTAAAAAGAAAATATTTTAAAAGAAATAAATTAAATAGGATATGGATACAAGATATTTAATAATAATTATTCATTTATTTTTTTACTCTTGTAATGAAATATCATGTAGATTCAATAATCTACCAGATCCCCCATATCCAAATCCTGATAGAGTTGAAGAATTTAAAACATCTTCAATTAATCAGGTCACCTATATCTATGAGTGCTTAGATAATGAAAAATATCCAAAACAATTTGTTGCAATTACGTATACTATTCAAAGATCAATTATTGATCCAGATGATAAAGGCGTAGACTGCTGGGATGAGTCTGTATATGTAAATTTAGGAAATTGTTAAAATTTAGGTACACGGTTATATTACTTATTTTGTCATTAACTTTTATTCTAAGTTATTTGACTCCAAACTACTTACAGGAAGCTACTTTAGAGGTATCAGATATATCATTAGTTTATTATTTATGGGCATGGATTTTTGCTATCCAAATTATTGTATTTATCCCATCATTTATATTTAGGACAGAACATTATTATGATTTAACAGGTGGGATTACCTATATATCCACTGTAGTAATAGCACTCATATTAAAGAGTAGTTATCAGACGATAGATTTAATTTCATTACTCCTTGGTTCTATGGTAATAATATGGGCTACTAGATTAAGTTCATTTTTATTTTTAAGAGTTAAAAAATCTGGTGAAGACGTTAGATTTATAAAAATTAAACATTCTTTTTCATGGTTCTTGATGACGTTTATGTTACAGGGGATGTGGGTATTTATGTGTATCTTCCCAGCTCTCATAGTAATTTCATCATTTAACTCTGAGATAAATAATTATGCAATAGTAGGATCAGCTATTTGGTTATTTGGGTTTCTATTTGAGATTATTGCAGATAACCAAAAATCTAACTTTAATAAGCTAAATAAAGGAAAATTTATTTCTACTGGTTTGTGGTCAATTACGAGACATCCAAATTATTTTGGTGAATTTGTATTGTGGTTGGGGATAACTATTGCCTCACTAGGATTTATAGATCACTATAAATACATAGTACTGCTAACTCCTATTTTTGTTTATATGTTATTAACAAGAGTAAGTGGTGTAAATCTACTAGAAGAAATTGGTGAAAAAAGATGGGGAGACGACAAAGATTATCAGTCCTATAAAAAACAAACTCCAAAGTTTTTTCCAAAGCTATTTTAGATTTTGGTCTTGATTAGAATTACACCGTCCCTGCCATCCGCACCGTATATACTAAGTTGAGATGCACTCTTCAATAGTTTAATTTTTTCTATATTATTTGGTTCAACCACCTGGTAAGCAGATGAATAGTTCCCAACTCTTATACCATTTACATAAAATAAGACTTCTTTATAGTACATCACACTAGTTTGTCCTCTTAAGTATACTTGTGCGTTTCTTTCGTCAACTCCACTAATTCTTAACCCTGGTAATGATCTCAACCTATCAAGCAAGCTTAAGTTAGAATCAGCTCTGTACGAATTAGATGTATTATTAATTTGACAAGAAGACAAAATAAAGAGTATTAACACAAAAGTTTTTTTCATGTAATAATTTATTTAATGAGTTTTAATTAATATGACACCTCCAGAACCATTAAAACCATATGAAGCGATATCACTCGCGTTCCTAAGTATAGTTATGTTTTTAATATCTGATGGACTCAAAATTTTTGATATTTGAGAATAATTACCGACCTTAACACCATTCAATACAAATAAAAATTCTTTTTGATTATTGATGCTGTTTACACCTCTTGTATAAACTCTTGCATTTTCTTCAGTTCCCTCAACATATACTCCAGGATGAGTTCTTATCCTGTTTAATAAACTTATATTTCCCATATTATTTACTTCTATCTCATTTGGATTAAAAGATTTAGAGTCTTTCTTGTAAACACTACAACAACAAATAGAAAATGTTATAAGAATATAAATTACAATCCTCATTTTTTAAATTTTGTTCTTACTTCTAAAAATAATATTGAAATAGATAAAAGTAATAGAATAATATTAGATGCAATTACTACCTTATTTCCAATGCTATATGGTGATGGGTTGAATCTCATTTCAATTATATTTTCTCCTTTTTTCAACTCAAGTCCTCTTAGAACATAGTTTACTCTCATCAAATCAATTTTTTCACCATTAACCTTTACTTCCCACCCGTAGGGATAATAAATTTCTGAAAACACAATAAATGATTTAGAGGGGTTTGAGACATTATAAATAATTTTATTTGGGTTATGTTCAATAACATTTATGCTTCCTTCTTGCGAGTATAATTCATCTATATTATTAATTTTAAATTTGTTTACATCAATTATAGCCTCATTTTTTGAATTAAATTTAAATAAAGTGTTAAGTTCATCGATTGCAGAGGTTACAGGAATTAAATTTTTAATGAACCAGGCCTTCCCATTTGAGTAGTCGTTTTTAATTACATTATTTCTTTCATCTCCAAACTTAAAATACCCTACATTAAGCATATTTAGTACATTTAGATCATTAAAGTTTCTCTCATTATTTCTAAGTTTATCAACTAGCATACTCCTCTCCTCATTTATATTCCTTTCTATTATTTCTTGGTATCTTCTTATTTTAGCTCCATGATACCCACCAATTGAGGAATGATAATAAGAAGTTTTAGCTTCATTAAATGAATTCTGGAGATTAAAAACTCTTTTCCTATCTGTATTATTTTCAAGAATAAACTGATCAGATTCGCTTATAACTAACTCACCATCTTTCTTTGATATAAATGTACAGTCGTTATATAGCTCACAGCTTTTATCGGTTCTTAAAATTTTATTATTAATTCTAAAATGATCTATGATAATTAGTATAGTTAGGGATATAGTAATTATTTGAACACTAATTTTTTTATAGTAAAAAGTGATTAATAAAATAAAAAATATAAAAGTCATGACAGAACCATATATGAGATCAGATATATATAATTGTTTTCTGTCTTGTATCAAAGCATCAAGAAACCAGCTAGGAAAATTTTGAAAATTTGAGTCAACAGATCCAGTAAATCCTAGTATAAATGTTAAAAGAAAAAGTACTGTATATATGGATACTGTTATGTAAAATGCCTTGAAAAAACTTTTTTTATGTTCATCTATATTTTGGAGTAATTTCTCTATAGTAAGAGAGGATAAAAGAATAACAGAAAAAATTGATATCAATATTATGAAGGTGACAGATCTAAATTTATTATATCCTGGCAGATAATCAAAAATAATATTGTTAACGAACCCTAAATTACTTCCCATACTTAATATGAGACTAAATAAAAGAAGATATAACACCCAGTTTTTTTCAGATTTCTTTAAAATTATTATACCAAGAATTAGAAGGAAAAGACACAAAGATCCAGCAAAATAGGGTGCAGTTAAGGGTTGGGTTCCCCAGTATGTTGGAACATTTCTCAACTGATTGTTAATTTGTGCAGAATTTACGTTATTCTTTCTTAAAGCTTTGCCAAGGTATGAATCTCTCTCAAGAGTTTGTCTACTTGATCCCCCAAGTATATGAGGTATAAAAAGTGTCAAAGGCTCAAAAAAACTATTACTGTACTGAAACGCATAATCTTTATCTAGACCTGATTCATTTATTTTAATTTCTGATTTCCCTCTGATAGATACATCAGAATACTCTAAAATTGCCCAAATCTCTCCAAAAAATGTGCCAACAGCTATAA
Organism: uncultured Flammeovirgaceae bacterium; assembly: GCA_913052485.1. GTDB lineage: Bacteria > Bacteroidota > Bacteroidia > Cytophagales > MED-G16 > MED-G16. The sequence goes on from CAJXDN010000003.1 coordinate 27,720, forward strand.
GGGCTGCTACTGATAAAATTCCTATCCTTTTAAAAAAATACTGTAATTTATTTTTGGAGTAAAATAAAATCAATTGGCCGCCACCATAGAAAATTAATATTAATAAAGTATAATATGTAATCTGTAAGTGGTTTAACCTCAGTTGTAAAGCCAACGCAATGGCTGTTATAATAAAACCTAAATTCCTATTCCTGTGGATACACAAATGAACTCCACCAAGGATTAACGGCATTAAAGCTGCTGTACCTATCCTAGCATTATGACCTGCTGATATACCGACAACCATGTATGAAGATAATGTAAAAGCTACCGATCCAAATAACGCAATCTCAGGCCTAACTCTAAAACATATAAGCATTATGTAAAAAGATATAAATGAAATAATAAAATTACTTACTGGGTGAGGGAAGAATAAACTGTAAATTTTATGTATGTATAAAATAATTTGATTACTCCATTTGACGTCGATTAAATATGCCGGCATCCCCGAGAACATTGAATTTGACCACAGTGCCTCCTCATTACTATTTTTTCTAAATTCAATTGTTTCATTTGCCGAATATTTCCACTGCTCTATATCATGTTGCTTAATATTTTTATTTTCAAAAAAAATTGGATGAAATAGGGTTATTGTTAGAAAAATAAATACTATCAGTGAAAGAATATGTTTGTATAAAATACTCATGTATTTAAATGATTGACGAAATATAAATAGTATTCATTAAATAAATGAATCATTATCTTCTTTAATTGTTATTTTTGTTAGATATGTTTGAAAATCTTAGTAACAAATTAGATAGGGCCTTTAAAGTTCTAAAAGGGCAGGGTAGAATTACAGAGATTAATGTAGCATCTACTATCAAGGAAATAAGAAGAGCACTCATCGATGCTGACGTCAGCTATAAAGTAGCAAAGGAAATTACATCCAAAATAAAAGATGAGGCAATGGGGCAAAATGTTTTAATTTCTGTCTCACCTGGTCAGTTACTTACTAAAATAGTTGCAGATGAATTGACTGAGTTAATGGGCGGCGAGTCTGCAGAAATATCATTAGATGGAAATCCTAATATTATACTACTTTCTGGGCTACAGGGATCTGGTAAAACTACATTTACCGGAAAATTAGGAAGATATCTCACCAAAAAAGGTAAAAAAACTCTATTAGTAGCTTGTGATGTATATAGACCTGCAGCAATTGAGCAGTTACATGTTATCGGTGAAGATCTTAAAATAGAGGTCTTCTCGGATAAGAAATCTAAGTCACCATTAAATATTGCAAAAAAAGCTATTAAACATGCGAAGTCTAAAGGATTTAAATCTGTAATTATTGATACTGCTGGAAGGTTAGCAATTGATGAGAAAATGATGGATGAGATTAAAAGTTTAAAAAATACATTAAAACCACACGAAACTCTCTTTGTCGTTGACTCCATGATTGGTCAAGATGCCGTTTTGACTGCAAAAACTTTTAACGATGCAATCGATTATGATGGTGTTGTCTTAACAAAATTAGATGGTGATTCTAGAGGCGGTTCCGCCCTCTCAATTAGAAAAGTTGTCGATAAACCTATAAAATTTATAAGTACAGGTGAGAAAATGGACGCCCTTGATGTATTTCATCCGGATAGGATGGCCAAGAGGATACTAGGGATGGGTGACGTAATAAGCTTAGTAGAGAGAGCACAACAAAATTTTGATGAAGATGAGGCTAGGAAGCTCCAGAAAAAAATGTTTCAAAATACATTTGGATTAGATGATTTTCTTAGTCAAATACAAAAGATAAAAAAAATGGGGAATCTTAAAGATCTTATAGGTATGATGCCTGGTGTTTCATCAAAAGTTAAAGATTTAGACGTTGATGATGAGTCTTTTAAACCAATTGAGTCAATAATTTATTCTATGACTCCAAAAGAAAGAAAGAATCCTGATATTTTAAATGGTTCCAGAAAGAAAAGAATTGCTTCAGGTAGTGGTACTACCGTACAAGAAATAAATCAGCTCATTAAACAATTTGATCAGATGAAAAAAATGATGAAAATCATGAAGAAGTCTGGTCCCTCTGGGATGATGTCTGCGCTAGGATTAAAAGATAAATAATCTATCTGTACATAACCCCCTTAACAGCTTTCATAGCTTTGTCAACGTTGGGTGTAATTTCTTTTATTAGGGTAGGGGCATAGTGAAATGGAACATCCTCACAGGTAATTCTATGGACTGGGGCATCTAAGAAATCAAAAGCAAACCTCTGAATATGATGGCTTATCTCAGATGAAATAGATGCAAGAGGCCAAGCTTCCTCAATGATAACGAGTCTATTAGTTTTTTTAACGGAGTTTACAATACTCTCAAAATCAATGGGTCTCACAGTTCTTAGGTCAATTAACTCAACACTTATATCTTCGTTTTTTGCGGCATTATATGTCTCCTCTGCAACTTTCATCATTTTCCCAAATGATACTAGTGTGACATCATTACCTTCATGAATTACTTTTGACTTACCAATTGGGATTAGATATTCTTCCTCTGGGACGACTCCTTTATCTCCATACATTAATTCTGATTCCATAAAAATTACCGGATCATCATCTCTTATCGAAGTTTTTAGCAAGCCTTTTGCATCATATGGATTAGAGGGTACAACAACCTTAAGTCCAGGTGTATTTGCAAACCAATTTTCAAAGTTTTGAGAGTGCTGAGCTCCAAGTTGTCCTGCATTTCCAGTGGGCCCTCTGAAGACAATAGGAATATTAAATTGTCCCCCAGACATCTGATACATCTTAGCTGCACCGTTTATTATTTGATCGATAGCGACAAGAGAAAAGTTAAATGTCATGAACTCTACAATAGGCCTCAGCCCATTCATCGCTGATCCTACACCTATACCACTGAAACCAGTTTCAGCTATTGGCGTATCAATAACTCTCTCAGGTCCAAATTCATCAAGCATTCCTAAACTCACTTTATAGGCACCATTATATTCGGCAACCTCTTCACCTATTAGGTAGACATTTTTATCCATTCTCATTTCTTCTACCATTGCTTCCCTTAGGGCCTCTCTAAATTGAATTTCTCTCATTTCAGCAAAAATAAAAAAAGGCCTCTACAATGAGACCTTTTCTTAAAAAAAAATTTATATATTTTAATTCATTGCAGCCTGAACAGCATCAGAATAACTTCTAAATTCTAAGTCGTTCACAGCCTTATTTTTAAGGTCAATATCTGATTCCATTGAAAAAGCTGAACTTAGATTTTTAGATACTGCATCCGAATTACCACTTCTGGCACCACAAACAGCTAAAACGTAATAGTAGTTTGCAAACAGATCCCACTCATTTGCCTTGAATAATTCTCCAAGATTATTTAAGGATTTGAGAGCAGATACATGATCATCTAGGACTAAGTGAGCAATAGATGTTCTCCAATGTGCCCAAGCCTGAGCTCCCCACTTGCCATCTACTTTACTTAGCAGTGCGATTGCTTCCTCATGGTTACCAGCAGCTATTGCTAGAGCTCCCATAGAATTATGTAGCACATTACTCATAGATTGTCTGTCATTTTCAACCTCTTTAGCTTTTGCAAGATAGTCATTTGCTGCACCCCAGTCATATTTTAATGCTGCAGAAGCTGCTAAATTTAAGTAGGCTTCAATATTCTCTTTTTTAGTTAGAGAAATATTAAGTTGCGTTTCTCCGTCCTCTAATAACTTAAGTTGAGCCTCGGAGCCATTTTCTTCTTCTTTAGCTAACTGGATATGTACGGATCCAAAATCGTTATGGGCTTCCCAAGTTCCTCCCCATTTCACTGCTGAACCATAGATAGCAGCTTTTTCACCCAAATCTGGGGTAAGTCTTGCTGCAAATAATAGTTCTCCGTGTGTAAGAGCATCTGAAGATGCTTCACCACTGACAATTTTTTGAGCTATAGCTAGAATCTCGTTGTTAGGTTTCTTCTCAATAACTGTAGTGACTTCAGTTCTAGCTGTCCTCAAATCAGGGTAAACTTCTTTCATCAGTGTGTTATAGAAATTTAATTTGGAAAGTGATTTTTCTTTATCTACGAAAGATCCACCACCATTGATTATAGCACCTATTTGAGATCTTTGTGCAGAAGTTAGTGAGCTTGTTGATCTTAAAGCTCTCCTTAGTGCATCCCAATTTTCAACAACAGGAACAAGATTAAAACCAATATCACCTGCTTCATCTTTATAATCATATCTATCCATCTGAGCTCTATAATATTTTTCAATTGCAGAAGCTCTTCTGCCAGCTAATGATTCATTAACTTTTGTTGAACCCTCAGGTGAGTGAGCTCCAGTAATATTAACACCTTTCGTCATATTTCTTTCTGCAACAAATGCTGAGAATTGCTCACCTCTGTCGCTCTTCTTTTCTGAACCTCTTAGGTATGAACTTCCCTGATTAAAGAAGAAATTTACTGTTGTTACCTCTGTTTCTTCTTCATCAGTATATCCAGGGTATGCTTTGGGAGATTGTAAATTCCAGGCCTCATTAAACCTTTGTGTTGAATTAACTCCATCAGCTAAGACACTTGACTCAGTATTCAAGTTAGTTCCAGTAGCCACAATCTTTGCATTCCCAACTACAGATAACTTTTGTGGGTTATCAACCATCGAGTCATCAAAAGGAAAACTAATTGTTTTAGTTGCCTTTGAAATAGATCTTGCACTATTTGGATAATCTGAGGCTTTGAACTCTTGCGATCCTGCCTCCTTACCGTCATACTCGAAATTGAGTGTATAGCTAGTTCCTTTTGGTAGCATTCCAACAGGAAGTGTTGTTTCTACATTAAAAACAACATTTCCACCCTTCATAAGAATTGGGTCTGGATTAACGTTAATTTGTTGTTGTTCAGATAATTGAATCATCTTTTTCAGAGGATTACATCCTGAGATCAATACCAGAACAACAAGTGATATTTTTAAAATATTAAAATTTTTCATGTTTCTTAATTATTTATTGAGTTTAAAGTACTGGACTTTAAGGAACAAAAATACATATTTTTATCAATTTTAGTAATAAAAAATTATAAATCAGTAAACCTCTTTTTCCTTTTTAAAAAAAAATCAATAGGAATAATTCTATTGCTTTCTTTTGAATATTTATTAATGATTTTTCTTTTAGAAATTAAAAGTGATGGTAGTCGTATGATAAGGTATAAGTATGCTTTGATTATAGAGATAAAATTTTTTAAGGATTTCTCATATATTAAAAATCTCATGGCTGCAACCAGATCAAAAATCAATCTAAGAGGTATTTTAAAAATTAATGATAATCTATTCTCATTTTTGGCTAGCATGAATAGGTTATTTCTAAAGTTAAGGAAGGTTTTTTTACTATTATCATAGTTTAATGTGCCTCCACCTAAATGATAAACTTTACTTTGTGGGAAACAATAATTAGTATAACCTTCAGCTTTCAATCTCCAACATAGGTCGATTTCCTCCATATGAGCAAAAAAACTTTCGTCAAAACCTCCAATTTTTTTAAAAAGTTTGTTTTTGAGCATAATACAAGCGCCAGATGACCAGAAGATTTCTTTATCATCATCATATTGTCCATGATCTTCTTCAGTAAAATCGAATATTCTACCTCTACAATAAGGATAACCTAGAAGGTCAAGATAACCCCCACATGCTCCGGCATATTCAAATTTTTTCTTATTTGTATATGATAAAATTTTGGGTTGACATGATCCGATAGAATTATTTAACTCCATTTTTTCAATCATAATATCAAGCCAATTTTTAGTTAATTCGACATCATTATTAAGTAATACTACATACTCCGATTTTATATTTTTTAGACCTCTATTGTAACCCCCAGCATATCCATAATTCTTCTTATTTTTAATTAAATTAACTTCTGGATATTTATTATTGAGAAATTCTACAGATTTATCTGATGAACAGTTATCTATCACATATATCTCAGAAATATCTTTATTTGTGTGGTTTATAACTGATGGAAAAAATTTTTTTAAGAGATCTTCACCGTTGTAGTTAATCACAACAACTGAAACCTTTTTATGTTTTTTTTTCATTTAAACAGATTTCCTAAATCAAATCCTGGGATATTTGGTAATATGTCACCAGTCTTTTCTTTCATGTGTTCTTTAACTTTAATATCTATTTCTTTCAGTGCTTTATTAGTTGCTGCTACAACAAGATCTTGAAGCATTTCTTTTTCATTTATAATACTTTCATCAATTTTAATTGAGAGTATCTCTTTCTTACCATTAATTTTAACTGATACAAGTCCAGCTCCAGACTCACTATTTAATTCAATCTTATCAAGCTCCTCTTTTATTTTTTTCATTTTTTCTTGAGCTTCCTTGATCTTACCCATCATGTTCATCATGTCAAACATATTATTAGTTATTTAATTAAAATAAATTTTCCAGTCATATTAACCTCATTACCATCCTTTATAAAACTGATTTTATAAACATATGATTCTTGTACAATTTTACCTTTATAAATTCCATTCCAGCCTTTATTTATATCATCACTTTCAAAAATCTTTTCTCCATATTTATTAAAAATAAGCATTTTGTATTCATTTACTATCGAAAACAATGGTTTAAACTCATCATTTAGTCCATCGTCGTTTGGTGTAAATGCATTTGGTACCGGTATAGGATTGTAATTTTCGGTACTTGTAATACAGAAAGTGTTTGATATAGATCTTTTATTGTTAGCATAACCATATACTGTGTAACAGTACTCATTATTCTTTAAAATTCCATTATTATCTATGAAGATGTTATCCCTATTGTTAATTCTTTCCAATAGCATATTATTTCTCAAAATTTTTAATGAGTCAAAATTATTAGTATAGTTAAATTCTAATTTTATTCCATTTGATATTTCTTCAACATCTAAGTATATGAGACACAATTCATCGATTATTTCAGAATCATCGCAACCGAAGAGTTTGATGACTTTTAAACATCTTGCATTATAATTTTGGTTTGAAAATTCGATAACGGTATCCTCACTAGATGTTATTGCAGGTGATAAAAAAAGACTGTACCTCTTCTCATCAACTAAAATTTCATAATTAGTACTTTTTTCAAGATTATAAAATAATTTAAAATTTTTCATTTCGTTACCCAGACGAATAGAGTCTATTATATCATCCTGACTACTTATAATAGGTGAAATATTTAAAATGTATTTTGAGCAGTTTACATTATTACCATTAAATTCACCAATTACATATCCTTCTATTATATTATTTTGGTTTAAATAGTTAGTGTAATCTATTTGATTAGATCCTGGTTCTATAGTTTGAACTTTATTTCCATTAATAAATAAACTATATCCATCATAGTAATTATCATTCAATATTATTTCTAGAGACTTATCAAAACAATTAAATAATGAGATATCTAATTCTCTAGGCTCAAAAGCTTCAATTTCAATAAAATCTATTTTTTCTACTCCATCTTGATTTATTGCCTGTGCTATAACATATTTCCCCTTGGAACTGTAAGTATAGGACTTCCCAGACGAAGGATTAAATAAATTATTAGTTGTGTTGAAATTAAAATCATACTGGACAACACTAACTGATGAATCTACATTTTCAGAAATTATCTCAATTTCCAATGGTATACAACCACTTTTAACGTTTACTGTGAACCTACCTAAATCGCTTGTTTGGGAGTGACTATAGTTGATAATTAATAAAAAAAATAAAAATAGTCTTGACATAAAGTTCTAAGAAGACACTTTAGAAATAATTTCATTAATACCTAATTTTTCTTGACTACCCGTTTCCATATCCTTTAAAGTATATAATTTGGAGGCCACCTCATCTTCTCCAATTATGATAACGTATGGAATATCATTATTATTTGCATATTGAAGCTGTTTTTTTAGTTTAGGACTATCTGGATATAAGTCAGTACTGATATTATTATTTCTAAGGATTGATGATATCCTAAAGGAATTATCCAAATATTTTTTAGACATAGAACATACCAATACAGTATCTTTTTTATTTATAGAATTTGGAAAAAGGTTTCTTTCTTTCATGATTTCATATATTCTTTCAATTCCAAAGGAAATACCTATTCCCGAGATATCCTTGTAGCCAAATATTTCTGTTAAGTCATCATACCGTCCACCTCCGCAGAGACTCCCAATATTTTTATCGTCAAGAATAACTTCAAAAATTGAGGAAGTATAGTAAGATAGTCCTCTGGCCAAGTTTATATCAAAAATAAATTCTTTAGATAATTGAGTTAAATTTTCTATTTCATTAATCCCCTCTAAACCTGTGCTTGAGTTAGAGAGAAAATTTTTTAAGAATTTTATCTTATCGTTATTTGTGCCCTCAAAAAATAATACTGAATTTAGTTTTTCAATTTGGCTTTTTGATAAATCAATATTTTTTAATTCTTCGATAAACTTACTTTTCCCTATCTTATCTATCTTATCGATAATTATACAGATTTTATTAAAATTATTTTCTAAAGACATAGTTTCAGCTATCCCAAATAAGACTTTCCTATTATTTAGTTTCACTGTAAAATCTTGAATTTTTAGCTTCTCAAAAATTGAGTACACTAGATCTATTATTTCAGCCTCACAAAGAATTGATTTTGTTCCTATGTAATCGACATCACACTGATAAAACTCTCTGAACCTTCCTTTTTGAGGTCTGTCAGCTCTCCAGACGTTTTGAATTTGGTATCTTTTAAAAGGCAGTGTAATTTTATCTCTATTCATACTCACATATCTAGCAAAAGGAACAGTGAGATCGTATCTAAGCCCCTTTTTTGATATCTCTTTCCTTAATTTATTTGAATCTTTTGATTCAATATTATCTATACCTTTTATGAAATCTCCTGAGTCTAAAATCCTGAAAATTAGTTTATCACCTTCCTCACCATATTTTCCATTTAATACATTAATATTTTCCATTGAAGGAGTTTCTAAGGCATTAAATCCATATAGAGAAAATGTATCCTTAAAGATTTTAAAAAGATATTCTCTTTTCTTCATCTCCTTTGGACCAAAGTCTCTAGTTCCTTTAGGTAAAGTCGGAGTAATTTTTTTCACTTTTTCAAAATTTATTACAAAGCTAGCAAATGATTTACATTATTTTTTATTTAAATTGCGCCAATAATAAATATTATGGCAGTAACAAGATTAGAAAGAAAAGGAAGAAGAAACGTTTCAAAGGCTAAAAGAGCAAAACAGGTCATAAAGAGTCTTAACTCTAAACCAGTGATTAGGAATGTAGATGTTGACGCTATTAAAAAGGAATTTGCTAAAAAACCTGCTAAAAAACCAACTAAGAAATAGTTTTAGCTTAGTTCAATTACTTCCATCCCATCTATTTTATTTTCTAAGATACTAAATCTCAGAACAGTTTTCTTCTTGTGAAACCCTACTTTACCGCATGCTCCAGGGTTTATAAATAATAGATTGTTTTTAGTATCTCTAACTACTTTTAGTATATGGCTATGACCAGAAATTAGTATATCCGGTTTCATCTCCTTTATAAGATTTAATGTTTTAAAATTATATTTAGGGATGCTTCCAGCAATATGAGTCATTAAGAATTTTACTTTATTAATTGTAAAAAATAATGATTCCGGGATTTCACTCCTTATCAGCTCATCATCAATATTACCATATACTGCTCTAATTTTTTTAAATCTCTCTAATTTTTTTAATGTATCAATAGAGCCAATGTCACCTGCGTGCCAAATTTCATCACAACAACTTAAATACTTCTCAATATCATCATGAATATGACCATGTGAATCTGATATTAATCCAATTTTCATTAGATATATGTTTTTGGTGTTAATTTGATGACTTGATACGATCCTTCATACTATCCCATATACTATCAAGTTTTTTAACCTGCTCATCGTTGGCAATTTCTCTGTATTTTCTCCAATGTAGCATTCTCTCAGTATTTAGCTCAACAGCAATTTCATAGTATTTATCTACATTATCATTATTGCTAGTATTTTCATTTGTAATATCATCCATAATGATTAGATCATATTTTCTAAATTTCCTTTCTATTTTTTTCTTGTTTGATGAATATCTTTCATACTCTATTTTAGCTAGTTTCAATTGATCTTCATCAAATTTTATTATTTTTTCTAGGTAATTCATTTCTCTTTTATACTCTGAGTCATCAGATATATGAGATCCTCTTTTCCCATTTAGGATGAAGTAGATATTAGTTGCTACTAAAATAGCTATGATTATATACTGAAGCTTAATCCTCATTTGATGTTAAATTTATGATATCATTTTGATTACTTTCAAAGTATAACTCTTCAATATCAGCAGTAAAGTCACTACTTGTATTTGAGTTATTGTTTGTAATAAAAAATAAATTTAATGTCATCATTATAGCAACGAGTATTATCAAGAACGGTCTCTCGTATTTAAGATAAAAGGTTTCTTTATTATGGATAGTGTCAAGTTTAGAAGATAGTCTTGTGTAAAAATATGGTTTTACCTCAACCGGTTTAATTCCCTCTATACTACCTAGTATTTTTTTTATTTTTTTTCTCACAACAATTTATTTAGAATATAGTTTAATGTTATTTCAAAAGATTTATTCTTCCACTCTTCTCCAACAATACTTGTTGTATTCTTCATGCTTCTTAATGATTTAATTTGTATAGAGAGGCCCTCATAAAATTCATATCCAACTCCAAACACAAAATTAGGATCTTTTTCATTATAATTCTCTTTCTTAAAATCAAAACTTTGAGTTGTTGCACTAGAACTCAGAGAAGTACTCCTCACTTCAGTTGATTTAAAATTATTTAAAAGGTGAACTTGAGGTCCTAAAAAAAAGTTAAACTTTTTAAACTTGAAATTTAAAATGATAGGTATTTGTAAATATGTGAGATTATTTCGAAACCTAGTCTTATTACCATCTTCAATCTCAAGTCCTTGAGAAGAGTAGTTGAGACCTGATTTTAAACTTATTTTATTATAAGAAACATCATCATCTATACTGGAGGATGGTAAATCAAAGTATAATTCTACCATTAGACCATAGTTATATCCGATGTATGAATCAACTTGATAAGGAATTCCACCAATTGTGTTAAACTTTACTCCGGCTGTATATTTACTATCCAACGAATTTAAGCTTTGACTTGAAATACCGGTTCCCAAATTTAATCCGACATTAACTTTTTGTGAGTAAGCCGAAATACTACATAAGAATAAAAATATAAATATTACTTTCTTAATCATACTATTTATTAGATGTTAAAATTAATTATTTCTTGTCAATCAATTTTTTTTCAATATATTTTTTCAAGTTTTTTTTTGCTCTAAAAATAAGAGATTCAATCGAGGATGAGGACTTATTCATTACCTCAGAAATTTTCTTATATGTTAGACCTTGAATATTTTTTAATATATATGCACTTTTTTGTTCTTCGTTAAGATAGTTTATTGCTTCAAATAGAATTTTAGCATCTTCTTTTTTTTCAAGTATTACTCCTGGATGTTCAAAAGTTGGTATATCAATACTAGATCCATCGTCTCTAAATAAATTAATTAGCTGTGAAAATCTTTTTTTTCTTTTTTTAAACCTTATGTGTTCATAACATTTTGATAATGTAATTCTATAAATCCATGTTGATAAACTTGATTTCTCCTTGAATTTATCTATTGACTTGAATACTTGTATAAATACTTCTTGTGTAAGATCATCTGCCTCCTCAATATTTTGAATAGTAGACACTATAATATTGAAAATATATTTTTTATATTTTTCGACAAGAAACCTGAAAGCATCCTCATTTCCATTTCTTAAATCTTTAACTAATTTTTTTTCTTCCAAGGTTTTATTTGCATATTAACAAAAAATAATCAAGAACTATTTGATACTTAATATATGTTTCTATGATAGATGTCGTTAAACCAACTTTATTGCTCAATCAAGAAAAATCTATAAATAATATTAAAAATATTTTACAAAATATTAAATATTCAAAAATTAATATCAGACCTCATTTCAAAACACATCAATCTTTAGAGGTTGGCAGATGGTTTAAAAAATTAGGAATACAAAAAATCACAGTTTCCTCAGTTTCCATGGCAAAATATTTTTCAGATGAGTGGGATGACATAACAATTGCGTTCCCCATAAATATTCTCGAGATAGAAGATGTCATAACCCTCCAGAATAAAATTAATATTAACCTTTTAATTGATTCATTAGAATCTCTCAAATTTCTTGAAGGTCTAGATGAAAAATTTTCCTTGTTTATTAAGGTCAATGTTGGATATAACAGAGCAGGAATTGACTATGATGATGATGAGATTAGTCAAATTATTGAACATTCTTCGAAATCGACTAAAATTAAAATAAATGGTTTTTTATCTCATTTTGGAAATACCTATTTATCCAAATCGGGGGAGGAGATTGAATCTGTATTTGATTCATCATTACAAAAGATATCTTATCTAAATAAAAAATATAAAGATTTTGAAGTATCAATTGGTGATACGCCGTCTGCGAGTTTAGTTAAAAGTTATCCTAAGTTTATAACAGAGGTTAGGCCTGGCAATTTTATTTTTTATGATTTAGATCAGTTTAAGATTGGATCTTGTAGATTAGATCAGGTAGCAATAAGATTAGTCTGTCCGATAGTATCAATTTATGAGAAAAGAAATTCATTGTTATTATATGGTGGTTCTGTCCATTTTTCTAAAGATTATATCATTGAAAACAATAAAAAATGTTATGGGTATGTCTACTCTGGAGATTATTGGAGTCTAGACAACAAAGTAGGTTACATCAAGTCTCTATCCCAAGAACATGGAGTTGTCGAGATTGAAAATAGTAAAAATCTTAAAATAGGTGATAAACTTTCTGTAATACCAGTACATTCATGTCTAACTGTCGATAAGATGAAGGAATTTTACGTTGGAGATAAAAAATTTAAGATTATGAGTTAGTCGAGACCGTGTGTCAGTCTTTTAAGTGGTTTCAACAATGCTATTACAAGAAGTCCAAATATTGTGCAAAAAATAAAAATCCCTAAAAATATTTCATATTCACCTGCTGTCTGTGCCCATTCTCCAAGTTCGGCAGCTAGTTTATTTCCAAATCCAGTACAGGCAAAGTAGGTTCCCATCATAATAGATGCGTATTTAACTGGAGCTAATTTTGTAATAAGTGCCATTGCAGTAGGTGATGTGCACAACTCACCAAGAGTATGTAGTAAATATGCAAGTACTAGGTAATACATCCCACTTGATCCATTTCTCTCAAATTCAAGTGCAGCCTCGCTCATCACAGCAAATCCAAGTGCCATTATAATTACACCAACAGCCATCTGAAATAATAGTGCAGACTCTTTTCCTAGTGATTTCCACCATGCCCAAAACTTTCCAACAGCCACTGCGAATAAAACAATAAATCCAGCATTGAGTGACTGAAACCATGTAGCTGGTACTTCAAAGTTTATAGAAGAAATTACTCTATTTGTTTTTTCAAATGCATAAATATTCATTAGTCCTCCCGCTTGTTCAAATGCTCCCCAGAAAACAACTACAATTAAGAAGGATAAAAGAAGAACTTTTACTCTATCTTTTTCAATACTTGTAAGTGGTTTATTCATTTTTTTACTATCTGGATTATCTTGTTTACCTATATAATCTCCAATACCCACTAAATATTTTTGACCCCACATAAAAACAATTTGACCTAGAAGCATACCTATACCAGCCAACCCAAAACCATAATGCCAACCATATACTTCTCCAATTCCACCAATTATTATGGCAGAAAGGAAAGCGCCTATATTAATGCCCATATAGAATATCTTGAATCCAATATCTCTCCTGTTGTCATCTGAGCTGTATAGTCCTCCAACCATAGTTGAAATATTAGGTTTTAAACCTCCTACACCTAATATGATAAAACCAAGACCTGTGTAGAATGCAGTAATATTATCGATCGCTAAGATACTATGTCCTAAGACAAGGAGAGCACCTCCGAGCATTACTGTTTTCTTTTGGCCAAGTACTTTATCTGCTAGCCATCCACCAGGAATTCCTGCAACATATACCAACATAGTATACCAACCATATAAGTAGATAGCTTCTGATTCGGTCCATCCGTATCCTGGATTATCAGATGTTGTCTCGGAAATTAGAAAAAGGACTAATAGGGCCCTCATACCATAATATGAAAATCTTTCCCATAGTTCAGTGAAGAATAATACGTAGAGACCGTATGGATGTCCGAATAAAGTTTTCTCAGAGTTCATAGCCATTTGTGTGATAATTTATAAAAAAAAAACTACGAAACTTAATATTCTAAATTATAAATTTTAAATTTCACTATCAAATGGAATACTTTAATGATTTTCTTTCAAGAGTTATAAACCTTCTGTCAGAGTTTTTATTTGTTTTCAATAAAACTTTATTCAAAATTGGAGATTCGGAGGTTAGTATTGGAACAATAGTTGTATTCTTCGCTAGCTTCTACCTGCTTGTTATAATTTCAAAAAATGTAAGGCTACTCCTTCTTAATAAAATTTTGGCAAGATCAAAATTAAAGAAATCTTTTAGAGAGTCATTAGCAAATGGTGTTAGGATAACCATGATGCTTATTGGAACAATTATTATAATTCAAGCAGTTGGAATTGATCTAAGTGCTCTAAGTCTTCTTGCTGGTGCTTTGGGTGTTGGTATTGGTTTTGGTTTTCAAAAAGTTACAGATAACTTAATCAGTGGTCTAACAATATTAGTTGAAGAACCCATCAAAGTTGGAGATAGGGTAGAGGTTGGTGATGTAAGTGGAGATATTGTCAACATCTCCTTGAGATCAACTACTATAGTTACAAATGATAACATATCAATAATAGTACCAAACTCAGAATTTGTTTCAAGTCAGGTAATAAACTGGAGCCATAATAATAGAATTATAAGATTTAGGTTGCCCGTTGGAGTTAGCTATAACGAAGACCCAGAAGTTGTTAAAAAATTGTTACTTGAGGTTGCTGACGAAAATCCTAATGTACAGAAAGAGCCTAAACCTAAAGTTTTCTTCGATAGTTTTGGAGATAGCTCATTAGACTTTAGACTTGGTGTTTGGACATCTACATATACTGACAAGCCAGAGTTCTTAAAGAGTGAAATATATTTTGCGATTTTTAAAAAGTTTAGAGAAAATAATATCCAGATTCCTTTCCCACAGAGAGATATCCATATCAAATCACAACCTAAATGAAAATTTTAATAATATTTATATTATTTGTAAGTACTACCCATATGGAGGCTCAAGAAAAAAATTATTTTTATCAGATTAAAGAATTTGAAGAGAATTACTCTCAAAATGCGATCCTTTCTAGATTTTTACATAGTGTTGGTTTCAGATACTTTTGGGCTACTGAGGGTTTGAATGATAAAGATTTAAAATATAAGCCTTCTGACTCAGGTATAAATTCTAGAGAAACCTTAGAGCATATCTATGGTCTCTCAATAATGATTAATAATGGACTTTCCAATAAACCAATAGTGAGATCAAAATCCTACCCAGATTTATCTTTTGAAAACTTAAGAGGAAACACACTTGAGAATTTAAAGAATAGTATTGACTTAGTTGAAAATTTTTCAAAATCTGATTTTGAAGAGAATAAAATTATTTTTGGTGATCTTAAATTCGATTTATTTAATTTATTTCATGGCCCAATTTCTGATTCACTATATCATATAGGTCAGGTTGTTGCATTCAGAAGAGCTTCTGGTAACCCTATACCAAGAGGTGTAAACCATTTTATGGGAATAAAAATGGAGTAGTCACCAATATATAAATTTACCTAATAGCAGATATGCCTGTTATTTTTTTGCCAATTATAAGAGTATGAATTTCTTCTGTTCCCTGGTAAGTTACCAGTGCCTCGAGGTTATTTATATGTCTCATGATAGGGTATTCTCCTGTTATACCCATTCCACCAAGTATTGATCTTGAAATTCTTGCAACCTCACAGGCCATCTTTACATTTGCTCTCTTAGCTAACGATATCTGCTCATGAGTTGCACGGTCCTCATCCAGCAATAAACTTAGTCTCCAGACTAAAACTTGTGACCGCGTAATTTTTGTGAGCATGTCAACTAGTTTTTTTTGAATAAGTTGATATGAATTAATCTTCTTCCCAAATTGTTCTCTCTCGTTCGCATAGTTCAAGGCAACCTCATAGCACTCAATAGCTATACCCAAAGATCCCCACGCAACTCCAAATCTACCAATGTTTAGTCTATCGTATAGATCTCCCATGTTATCTGTCATGTGTAATAAGTTTTCCTTTGGTACTACCATATTATGGAATATTAGCTCTCCAGTTTCAGAGGCACGAAATGACCATTTCTTTTGAATTTTTGCAGTAGAGAAACCTTCCATACCTCTCTCAACTATGAAGCCAGCCAATTTATTATTTTCTCCCTTTGCCCAAACTACAGCTACATCGCAGATTGGTGCGTGACCGATCCACATTTTTGAACCATTGACTATAAATGAACCGTTCTTTTCTTTAAAGTTTGTTTTCATTGAAAATGGATCAGATCCATGATTTGGTTCAGACATACCAAAACTTCCAATCATCTCACCTGAGGCTAATTTATTTAAATACTTTAATTTTTGATCCTCATTACCAAACTTATAAATGTTACTCATCACTAGGCTTTGGACAGAACTAAGTACTCTAAGCGATGAGTCACCTCTCTCGAGTTCTTGCATCATCAACCCGTAAGACATAAAATCTATTTCTGCCCCCCCATATTTTATAGGTAAAAAACCACCAAAACCACCTAATTCAGCAAGTCCTTTAATAAGATGTTTTGGGAATTTACTATCAAGTGCCGCATCCTCAATTATGTTAGAAACATTATCTTTCACCCAAGCCCTGATTGAATCCCTTATTAAAATTTGTTCTTCTTTCAGAAGAGAATTTATGTCATAAAAGTCAGAGGAATCTAAAGAGTTATTTTTCATTTAATTAGAGGTTAAAATTTTTTTAAAGTTATTATTTATAATTAATCCAAATAGTTTAATTTGCAAAAAATTAGTTAAATGACAAACAAAGATATAGCTATAATATACGGATCAGATACTGGTGCTACAGAAAATGTAGCCAAATTAATACATCAAAAAATAGGGGAGGATAAGGTAGACCTTCTAGAAGTGAATAAGGTATCTCCAGAAGACTTTAAAAAGTATAGTACCATCTTGATGGGTGTTCCTACCTGGTATATTGGAGAATTACAAAGTGACTGGGATTATTTTTTTTCAGATTTTGAAAATATTGACTTTACTGGAATTAAAACCTCTTATTTTGGATTAGGTGACCAACTAGGTTATCCTGATAGCTTTGTCGACGGTATCGGTATATTAGCCAAAGTCGTTTTGAAAAACGGGGGAGAAGTTTTTGGAAGCTGGTCCACTGAAGGCTATGATTTTGATGAATCATTAGGTGTAAACCCTGACGGAGACTTTTATGGTTTAGTTATTGATGATGATAACCAGCACGAGATGACTGAGGAGAGAATTGATAAGTGGTTATCTCAAATTAGTAGTCATATTTCTTAATTAATTCTTTTTTATTTTATCTTAAGGAAGTTTTATTTTCATAATAATTCAAATAACTAATCTTGAAAAAAAAATATATTATAAAGTATAGTTTCGAATTCGTCGTGATAGTAGCTGGTATCTCAGTTTCTTTCTGGTTAAATGAAATTTCTATAGGAAATCAAAATGAGAAGGAAAGAATAAAAGTATTGAACAGTCTTAATATGGAAGTTGATGAGATCCAGAGTTACTGTGATGAGAGAGTAAATAGGTGGAATAAAGACAGAAGAATACTGATGATGTTCTTAGAGTCTAGTGGTCAAAACTTTAATGTTGACTCGATCTCTAAAATCACAACGAGTAAAAGCAGCATAGAATTTAATTTAATCTATTACAGGGTATTTGAGCCTCCGATGAACAGATATCTTTCAATTATAAATGCTGGTACTTTAAAATATGTTAAATCAGATAAGATAAAGGAAATACTTAGTAGACTTCATAACACCTACTTCTCTTATGTCGAGACGACTGTTGAGTATGAGAAAATACTTAAAGAAAACTTTGTTTCGTTTTTTGCAACAAGCCATTCAGATATTATAATAGCTGGTTCAGATAATAAAATATCTTTTGATGAATACTCTCTGATGTTATATAACTCTATTAAAAAAGATAAAAAATTAAAGTCAAATCTAATTGTCCTCGATGATTATTTAGGGTCAAAACTGACATTTATAAAGTTATATATTAATATACTAGATGAACTTAAGTTTGAATTAACAAACAATCTGAATTCATAGCGTAGATTACTGTAATCGGAAAGTGGTTCAGAATTAGAACCTTTTGTGGGCCCACCAGGACTTGAACCTGGGACCTACCGGTTATGAGCCGGGCGCTCTAACCAACTGAGCTATGGGCCCCTTTAAACATCATTTTTACTTGATAATTTAAAGTTGACAAAAATAATTAGATTTAGTTAATGATTAATGTTTAGTCATAACTATTTTAAAATATTCTTATGAAATTTAAAATGCTATTATTCGACTTAGGTGGTGTTATTATAGATATTTTACCAGAAAAATCAATTAAAGAATTCAGTAAACTCTCAAAACATTCTCAAGAAATGTTTAAAGATATTGATTATAGAGAAAAAAATAAAGAGTCAGATCTCAGTGATATTTTTTTTGATTTTGAGAAGGGGATAATAAGTAAAAATGATTTTAGAAGTAAAATAAAAAAACTAGGAAAATTAGATATAGATGATTTCTTATTTGATCAGATTTGGAATCTTACAATTTTTAAGCTAGACAAAAAAATTTTAGATAGAGTATTATCCTTAAAGTCAAAATATTCAATAATGATTTTAAGTAATACTAATGAAATACACAAAGAATATTTCGATAAAATGTGTGTAAAAATTTATCAAAAGACCTTTGATCAATTATTTAACAGAGTTTTCTATTCATTTGAGTTAAATGCTCGAAAGCCAAATAAAAATATATATGAATTAGTCTTAGATAAAACTGGTATTAATCCGAATGAAATTATTTTTTTTGATGATATGAATTTGAATTTAATACAACCTAAAAAATTAGGAATTAATACTTATCATGTTAATAATAAAAATGATTTAGGAGGTTTTTTAGATGGTTTCGGTCTTAACTAATTTTATCTTTTGAAAGATATTTTTATCCTCTATTATAAAAATGTATACTCCATTTTTCAAGTTTTTTATATCTATTTCTTTTATATCTCTAAAAGATTTTAAAAACTTACCATTGATATCATATAGTCTAGCTTTCTGAATAGACTCACTCAAGTTGTAAATTCCAGAACTTGGATTTGGAAAAATCTTTACTGTTTTCTCTTGCTCATGAGAATTAATTTTTGTCAAAACATAATTAGATTTTCCAAAAACTGGCCTTATCATTATACTGCCCCTTACAATATCATTATTGATCCAACTATTATCAATTTTGTAAAAAATTTTATCTGATGTATTATTATTTTTATCTAAACCAATAGGTAAAAAAGAATTCTCTAACTGTCTAAATCCAATATAAAATGTATCACTGACAATAACTGGTTTTGATAGCTTGTACTCACTAAACCTACCATTAAATTCAGGCTCAATAAATTGAGAAGAGAGTATTTTCCCATCATTTTTGAGATTTTCGTAAATTAGTACTTCAACTTGATTTGTATATGTAGAATAAATATTTTCAGGAAAATAAATTTGAATATCAGTAAGCGTATCTTGAGTAAAAGTTTCGTATTGAAGTACTAATTCTGAATTCTTCATATTCAAACCTGCAGCATACTCAGCGTCACCATCATCATAAGAATAAAAATCTGAAAACATGAATGAGAATCTACTTGAATCATTAATTAGTAGGTCTTTGTTAAATAATGTAGAGTCGCCAGAATCTATGTAAAATAAAAAATTTATAGTTAAGCTGTCTGATTTAGATTTAAACTCAGACAGACTAATTGGATTGATTTTAATTTCTCTTTCTTCTAAACCGTTTAGAATTGGTTTTAATGGTTCTTTTACATAATATTTAAATTGCAAATTTTCTGAAGGCAAGTCAGCTTCAAATGAATAGTTTATCGGGTGAATATTTTTATCAAGATTTTTTATTTTAATTGTTATCGTATCAGTATAATTTTCTGAATAGGGCAAATGATCCAATGGCACTGATATTAAATCTTTAAATATTTTATTTCCTTCATGTACTATAGCCCTGTCTATAAATGTAGAATCATTATTTGTTCTATCCTTATCTACATAAACGTAATCTATTAGCCAGCTATCAAACGGACCTTTAGAATTTCCTTTATTATAAATTTTAAATTGAAAACTTTCATGAAGAAACTTTTGATTGAAATATATACCCTCAAACTTAAATTTGTTTTTCTTATTAATATAACCTCCATTTTTATACCACACTGTTTCCCAGAGATTTTTATCATTTAAAAAATCAACAAATATTGTATCCTCATAATCTGGGTATTCACCGTTTATATTAAATCTCCAAAAGAAGCTTAAAAAAACACTGTCAGCTGATGAAAGATTTTTCATATTAATTATGTCAGAGATAAGTACATCTGAAGTTCCGTATCCCCCAGAATTATCATAAGGGAGTCCATTTTCATCAATTCCATCGAATAAGACTATATTTTTACTTGGGGCATTAATGTTATCAAAATCTTTAATTGATACATTCTCAGAACTACTCCAAAATTTGTCATCAAGTTTTTTTGAAGAGGAAAAATCATCCCAAAAAGGTAAAACTATTTCATCTAATTTATGATTTGTGTAATTAGGTGGTTTCAATTTAAAATAAGAAATTTTCTGAGCCCTTGTACTTGAATGAAATAATATTATAAATAGAAAAAGTAAAAATTTAATTTTTTTCATTTTTAGTATCCGATACTACCCATAAGTTTATTCTCCTACCTATTCTGACCCTGGTAGATTTTCCTGGTGACTGCTTAAATACATAACCAGGTTTAACCCAAAATTTTTCATAAATTTCATTTCCCTCTTCATCAAAATTTTTATTATAGAAGTAGCCACTATCAGCATATATTATGTTACCTAGTCTCAGTCCAGATCCAATAATCGTAAATTTTGCCTCATCAAGTTCAAGGTTTTGAAGATCTGGAGCATCAAAAATTTGATTTCCTAATCCGTTTCCAACTTCAAGGTCTACAACTGACCCTTTAAGAATTAGGTCATTTTCACTGATTGAATCTCCATCAATAAAAATTTTAAGTACTGCATTTCTTGCCATATCTGGAACATAAGTTATATCTCCCAATTTTAGATCATAACTTTTCAAAATTAATTGGGCATTTTTCACAGATCCATTAATAATTTTTGGCATTTTAATTTTTGGTGGAATAGATGAATTTAAGGTTAAATATATTTTTCTATTTTCTTTTACCTTATCATTTATCGAGGGGTTTTGTTGAAGTACCGTGTAAGGAGGATACTCTGAGGAATAGCTTGAATCATCCAGTATTTCGTACCTTAAATCTCTATCTGAAAGAAATTCATCTAAATCTTTTATTTCCATACCAACTAAATTTGGTACTGTAATCGTTTCTCCATGGTTTGTGATAAATGGAAAATATATATAAAAAATGAAAAAAATAATTGACGCAACTATTCCCAACATTATAGATAAATTTTTTAAAATAAATTTTATTTCATTCATTATATATTACACTTTTAAATAGTTTTTTTAAAGAAATGCCAGCAGCCTTAGCTTGTTGGGGTAATATGCTTTCCTCAGTTAAGCCAGGGTTTGTGTTAACTTCAAGAAAATAAAACTTGTCGTCTTTTAGGATGAAATCACATCTAGTGAATCCATTTAAATTTATTTTTTTGTAGATATCAATAGATATTTCCTTCACAATTTCTTCTAGATCATAATTAATTTCTGCAGGTGTAATTTCATCTGATTCACCATTATATTTTGCGTCATAATCAAAAAAAATATTATGAGAAATAATTTCAGTAGGAGGTAATGCAATAATTTTATTATCTAATTTTATAACTCCAACAGATATCTCTCTTCCCTGGACCTCTTCTTCTATCAGGGCATTGTCATCCTCACCAAAACATAGTTCAAGAGCTTTTTTTAAATCTTTTTTTTCTTCGATTCTTGAAATACCAAAACTCGAACCTCCCTCGTTCGGTTTTACAAAAATAGGAAGTCTTAGTTTTGAAAATATCATATCATTATCATAACTCTCTCCCTTTTTAATTATTGTTGAAAGTGGTACATTATATCCCATTAACTTGACTTTCTCTTTACAAGCGTTTTTGTCAAAAGTCAATTTTGCACTTATTGAATCAGATGAAGTTTGTTTTAATCCTAATTTTTCAAAATACTTCTGAATTTCTCCATTTTCTCCTGGGATTCCATGAATTGTATTAAAAATTAAATCAAAAGAAATTTGAATACCATTTGACATTACTTGAAAGGAATTTAAAATTACCTCAGACTTATCCCCACTGTCATCTTTGAAATACCATCCCTCTTTACTTATTATTATTCTGTGAACATTCAGATCTTTATCTTCGGATAATATCTTGTAGACTACATCACCACTTTTTATTGAAATATCATATTCAGATGAATAGCCCCCCATAATGATGGCTATATTTTTTTTCATATGAGAATTAATTAGTTAGTTCCATTAACAGCATTAATGCCGTTAATTTCAGGAACTTGTTTCTTTATAGCCTCTTCAACACCAGCTTTTAATGTCATAGGTGACATTGGACAAGTTTCACACGACCCTAGTAATTCTAAATTAACTATATTTTTATTATCGATCGATACAACCTTTATATCTCCTCCGTCAGCAATTAAATATGGTCTTATTTCATCAATTGCTAATTCTACTCTATCTATCAGACTTTTCTCGTTCATTCTGTAAAAATAATATTATTTAAATTTATTATCTGTAATTTTTTGTGCAATATTTTTACATATTTTCTCAAATATTTTTGATGAATTTGTTTCTTTCAGCACAACAGGATACCCATTATCAGAACTCTGAGATATTACCTTATCAATAGGTATATCTCCAAGAAGTTCTAACTCATGTTTTTTTGCTAATTCTTCACCTCCATTCTCACCAAATATGTAATGTCTATTTTTATCCTCTGAGATGAAATACGACATATTCTGAATTATTCCTATAATTGGAACCTTGGTATTGTCTTTTTTAAACATGGCAACTGCTTTTTCTGCATCTATTGTTGAAATCTTTTGAGGAGTAGTAACTATAATGCTTCCATTTATTTCGAAGTTTTGAGATAAGGTGATATGAATATCACTTGTTCCTGGAGGAAGATCTACAATTAAAAAATCTAATTTACCCCATTCTACGTCTAATAACATTTGTTTGAGTGCCGAGCTCGCCATAGGACCTCTCCAAATAACTGCATTCTGTTTTGGAATTAGTAAGCCAATGGATAAAAGTTTTATTCCGTACTGTTCAATGGGGATAATTATATTTTTTTCGTTTTCTTTCTTAAAAGATAGTTGTTCATTTTCACAGTTAAACATTGTAGGAATGGATGGTCCAAAAATATCTGCGTCAATTAATCCAACTTTGAAACCAAGTTTGCTTAGACCTACTGCTACATTTGATGATATAGTAGATTTTCCTACACCCCCCTTACCAGAAGTAACCGCAATAATATTTTTTATATTATCTACTCTTAATTTTGTATTTTTATGATTTAAATCATCATCTATCTCTAAATCATTATTTATTGAAAAATCAATAAAATATTTAAGGTCATTTTTTAGTTTTTTTAATTGAGTATTACAGTTTCTTCTTATAACTTCTTTTAATTTAAATGATGAGGGGGAAGTATGGATTTCAATTGTTACTAATTTTTTTGATATTTTGATTTGTTTGATTGCTTTTAAACTCACCAAATTTTTTTTCTCAATTGGATCGGAAACTTTTGAAAGGGCTTTAAGTATTTGGCTCTCATTTATCATATTCGCAATTTATATTTAATTAAAAAATTAAAAAAATAATAAATTGATGATATTTGTAAAATATGATTGAAGAAAGTGTAATAAGAGAGGTAAAAGAAAGGCTAGACATTGTTGAAGTGATTGGTGATTTCGTTTCCTTGAAAAGGTCTGGTTCTAGTTATAAGGCTTTGAGTCCATTCACAAATGAAAAAACCCCCTCATTTTTTGTATCGCCTTCAAAACAAATTTTTAAATGTTTTAGTACAGGTAAAGGTGGTGATGCTATTGAATTTCTAAAAGAAGTTGAAGGTATGACCTATATCGATGCTATAAAGTATTTGGGCGAAAAGTATGGCGTTGAAATTAATGAAAGTACTTCAGGTTACGAACAAAACAATGATAAGGAAAGTCTCCTTATACTCATTAATAAATCAAAAGATTTCTTTATAGAAAATCTTAAAACTGATGAGGGAAAAAATATTGCATTAACATACTTCAACCATAGGAATATCTCAGTTGATATGATTAAAAAATTTGAACTCGGTTACAGTATTGACAAGTGGGATTCGCTATATAAATTTTTAATTAAAAATCAGTTTTCGGATGATAATATTATTAAAGCTGGATTAATTCTTGAAAATAATAATAAAAAATATGACAGATTCAGAAATAGAGTAATTTTTCCAATACATAATTTGAGTGGAAAAACAATCGCATTTGGTGCAAGAATCCTTACCGAAGATAAAAAACAACCAAAATATATAAACTCCCCAGAAACAAGTCTATATATTAAAAGTAATATTTTATATGGGCTTTATCAATCTAAATATGAAATTAGAAAATTGGATAACTGTTTTCTTGTTGAAGGCTATACTGATGTGATTTCATTATTTCAGATTGGAATTGAAAATGTAGTTGCATCCTCAGGAACTTCTCTAACCACTAATCAAATTAAGTTAATTTCAAGGTATACGAAAAACATTACAATTCTTTTTGATGGAGACAAAGCTGGTGTTGCTGCATCATTAAGAGGGATGGATTTAATTCTTGAAAATGACATGAATGTTGAAATTGTATCTTTTCCAGAAGGGGATGACCCAGACAGTTACTCAAAGAAAGTTGGAAAAGATAAATTTCAAGAATTTATTGATGGTAATAAGACAGATCTAATAACGTTTAAAGTTAATCTACTCCAGGAAAATGAAGATAACCCTGTTAAAAAGTCAGAGATGATATATGATATAGTTCGTTCAATATCAAAAATTCCAAATTCTATTAAAAGATCCTTGTTTTTAAAAGAAGCAAGTAACTCTCTTGAAATTAATGAGCAAGCACTCATATCAGAGATGAATAAATTACTGTTAGGTCAAGGAAATAAAACTGTAAGATCAAATCAAATAATTGTTAATAATGAAAAAGAATCTCCAAGGGAAGATTCTATTAATTCAGCAATTGATTTTTATGAGAGAGAATGTATAAGAATGCTAGTAAATTATGGAACTTCTGACTTTGAAGTAATTGGACTTGATAGAAAAACTTTCATAGATTATTTTTTAAAAGAAATTCAAGATATTGAATTTGAAAATAAAAATTATTTAAAAATAATTGAGGTATTTAAAAGTGAGTACAAAAAAGATAAGGTGATTGATATAAACTATTTTCTTTCTGGTGATTTTGTAGACATTAAAGATGATATAATTGATCTCTCTTCAAACAGATATGAGATAAGTAAGCAGTGGAAAAATAAATTTAATATACATGTCTCTGAGGAGTCAGACTCTCTTAAAAAAACTACGTATACCAATATATTGAGGCTCAAGTTTAGATTAATTAGAAAAATGATTAAGGATAATTTACAGAATTTAGATAAATCTGATAAACATAGTATAGATGAAGATGTAATTAAATTACATAACAAACTTAAGTCAGCAGAAGTAGATATAGCTAAAGAACTAGGAAACGTTACATCAGTATGAGAAACAAGTTAAATACAATACCGGAGGCCATTCAGGCAATTAAAAATGGAGAAATTATAATTGTTGTTGATGATGAGAATAGAGAGAATGAGGGCGACTTTGTTTGTGCGTCTTCTGCCATAGACTCTGAAAAAATTAATTTTATGACAAAAGAGGGAAGAGGTTTGATATGTTGCTCTCTCGAATCTAGTAGATGTGAGGATTTAGATTTAGAACTAATGGTTGGAAAGAATACTGATATTTATGGCACATCTTTTACGGTATCTGTTGATTTGAAAGGAAATGGTGTTACCACTGGTATATCAGCATCAGACCGAGCAAAAACAATTAAGGCATTAGTTGATGATAAAATTGACGCATCTAATTTTTCAAAACCGGGTCATATATTTCCGTTGAGAGCTATTGATGGTGGAGTGCTAAGAAGGGCAGGCCACACAGAAGCCTCGGTTGACCTTCCCAAGCTTGCCGGTCTATTTCCATCTGGTGTAATTTGTGAAATATTAAATGATGATGGTACCATGGCAAGACTAGATAATTTATTTAAGGTTGCTGATAAGCATGGATTAGTTATTATTTCAATAAAAGATTTAATTAAATATAAACTTGACATAGAGTCATTAATAGAAGAGAAGGAGACGGTTGATTTACCTACTGAATATGGAAATTTTAAGCTTATTTCCTTTGAGCAGAAAGACACTAAAGATATTCATCTTGCAATAAAAAAGGGAGAATGGAAAGACGATGACGAGGTATTAGTTAGGGTACACTCTTCATGTGTTACCGGGGATATTTTAGGATCACTTAGATGTGATTGTGGAACCCAACTCCAGAGGGCCTTAAGAATGATAGATGAAAAAGGTCAAGGTTTGGTGTTGTACATGAATCAGGAGGGTAGAGGAATAGGTTTAATAAATAAGCTAAAGGCATATGTATTACAAGAGCAAGGCTATGATACTGTCGAGGCAAATCATAAACTTGGTTTTAAAATGGATCATCGAGATTATGGAGTTGGTGCACAAATTCTCAAAAGTTTAGGAATTCAAAAGATAAACCTATTAAGTAATAACCCAAAGAAGAGAGTTGGTCTAATTGGATATGGACTCAAAATAATAAAAAATACTAAAATAGAAATTGAACCAAATTCGTTTAATAGAAAGTATTTGGAAACTAAGAGAGATAAAATGGGTCATGATATATTAAAAGAAAAGAAATAATGAGACTTATATTTTTTATTTCATTTTTAA
Source organism: uncultured Flammeovirgaceae bacterium (assembly GCA_913052485.1). Lineage (GTDB taxonomy): Bacteria > Bacteroidota > Bacteroidia > Cytophagales > MED-G16 > MED-G16. The sequence continues at coordinate 55,046 of CAJXDN010000003.1, forward strand.
CATATTATCCTCTCATTGCTCAAAAATTTCCCAGCGATATATGGCACAAGGGAGAGTTGGTCACAAATGATGGCGACACGATAAAAGGTAATTTAAAGTATGATTTTGAGTCACAGTCAATTCAGCTTGATGACGGTAAAACACTAAAAGCCTTTAACGTTAACAATCTTTTTTTCTTTGAGATATACGACGAGACTATTAGAGATTATAGACAGTTTTACTCATTAATGTATGAAGTTGGATTCGATTATCGAGTCCCAGTTTTATTTGAGATGATGATAGAAGGTAAGCTCAGTCTTTTACTTAGAGAAAGAATTGTGGCTGAATCCACACAATCTTATTTGCCATCCTACTATGCATACGGGATAATGCCGGCTTTCACAAATAATTACGGATACATTAATAAGGTTAAATACGATTACTTCTTTTTGACTGATAATGGTAAAATCCATGAATTCAAGGGTAAGAAAAAAGAAATTTATAATTTGATGGATGATAAATTTAGTGAGATGAAAGAATACATTTCAAAGAATAGAATTAATTTAAAGAAAATGAGTGATCTTGCCAGGATAGTTAATTATTATAATAGAATTTAAATGAAAAAACCCCTCATATTAGTAACTAACGATGACGGTATTGACTCCAAGGGGATAAGACTACTTGTTTCCATTATGTCAGAATTTGGAGAAGTTGTTGTTGTAGCACCAGACAGCCCTCAGTCAGGTATGGGCCATGCAATTACAGTTGGAGATAAATTACGTTTAGTGAAGTCGGATTTATTTGGTGATATTGAATCCTACAAGTGTAGTGGAACACCTGCAGACTGTGTTAAAATTGCAAAACATCATATACTTAAGAATAGAACTATAGATTTAATTACTAGTGGAATAAATCATGGGAGTAACTCATCAATCAGTGTTCTTTATTCAGGTACTATGTCTGCAGCAATTGAGGGTGCTATAGAAAATACACCTTCAATAGGTTTTTCTTTATGTGATTTTGATCCTAATGCTTACCTCGATCACTCTAGAGAATTTATCAAAGAAATTGTTCAAAATGCCTTTGATAATGGAATGCCAGAATCAATTGCTTTAAATGTCAATATACCTGCTATTTCAGGTGAAAAAATCAAGGGAATTAAAGTCTGCAGGCAGGCAAATGCTATATGGGAAGAAACATTTGATAAACGTCATGATCCCTACGGGAGAGAGTATTATTGGATGGTTGGTAATTTTGTTAATCATGATAAGGGAAAAGATAATGATGAGTGGGCAATAAAAAATAATTATGTTTCAGTTGTACCTTGCAAATTCAATTTAAGCTCGAACAAAGGGATTAATTATTTACAAAATAAATGGAAAATTTAAGGGTCTACATCTATTGTAATTAAATTATTATTGAACTCTTTTCTCTTATTAATTTTCTTAATTTCCTCAAAGATCATTTTTTTATTTTTTGATAAGTTCTTAACTCTATCAAGTTTCAGATAAATTTTATATATATAACTATTGTTTCTATTGACAAGACCAACGTCAGTTGAAACACAAAAATTTAATTTTTTACTTAATTCCTCGTATAAATTTTTTCCTTTATTTTCAAAGTTTTCTTTATTATTTGAGTGCATCTCTAATGAGATTAATCTTTTATAGGGTGAATAGCCAAAAATCTTTCTTTCCTCCATCTCTTTAGAAATTATATGATAATAATCTTTTCTAATATTATCTCTTAATTTTTCAGAATTTGAATTCATTAATTGTAGTATTAATTTCTTATCCTTATCATAATTCACCTTCTTTATTACTTTAAAGATTAATTGAAAATATATTTCATTTGACTTGTAATTTGCTACTGACGAAATCTTATCTGGATCAATTAGAATAAGAAGATTATATTTATATGATTCTAGACTATCAATCACTGAGTAATTTCCTATTATCAAGTCATAATGGTTTATTTGATCATAAAATTCATCAAGCTGATTTCTTGAAATATTATTGTGTTTAGATAAAGAAAATATTTTCAGTTTTTTGTTAAGATCATCCAAATTATTTTTAATTCTATCTACATCATTTGAGTAGGGTGTAAAAATTATTGTTTTATTCTTTTCATTAAAATTTTTAATAATTTTTTCTAATATTTCATTAGAAATAATTCCATCTAATTCTTTTTTAATTTTTTTTTCAAGCTTATTGTAGATTGTAATTTTATTTAAATCTGTACTCAATTTTAGTTTTTTAGATTTATCATAAAATTTAAATCTTTTCATTTTAGTATTATACATAGATTCAATCGATGGAGAATCTGATATTAGATCTATATCGCATTTATGTAATTTTGATAAAAAAATAGCGCAATCTCTAGAATTATATCTCAAAACTCTGTCTGTCTCTTTGTATAAGAAGTTATGTTCATACATTACAAAAATTTTGTTAAGGTTTTGAAATGGTAAGAAAACGGCTGCCTTACTTCCTATTATAACTATTTCTTCATTCATTAGAATTTTTTCCCATATAGCTAACTTTTCTTTAGTAGATGTTTTGGCATCATATATATGAATATTCTTAATTTTTTTTGATAAGGTCCTGTAACTGTATTGAGTTTGAAAGACATTTGGACTCAAAATTAAATTCTGATATTGAAGAGGCTTTATATCTTTAAAAATATTTTTAATTATATCTCTGGAATGATCTACTACTAAATTTATATTAGGGTTAAATTTCTTATTTACTGAAGGAATTTCAATAAATTCTTTGATTTTTAAATTCAAAATGTTCTTTGAAAAGATTGAATTAAATAATTTCGGGAGGCTAACTAAATAATATTCTGAAGCCCATAATAATAATTTAATTTGTTTGTAAGATAGTATTCCGTTGTAGCTTTCTATAGAAATTATTTTTTTATATGGAAATTTCTGTTTGGGCCTGTATTTTTTTGAAATCACAATACCCTTTATGACTTCATTATTATTTCCAAATGGTATATTAACTACTGAACCTATTCTTGTTTTTATATCTGTTTTATAGGTAAATAGCCTATCTAATGGTATTAATACAATTACGTCTACGCAGGAACCTTTCATTATTTTTTGAAAGATTCAATTTAGTAAAGATTGAAAAGATTGAAAAAAGAAATTAATTATTTAGGATTTTTTTGTATCCTTCTTACTATTTTAAGGTCGGCTCTCTTCACTTTTTTATTTGGAAGTGATATCCTGGTCCTTAGATTCCCCTGAATTTTTTACGTTCTTATTATCATCTTTGACAACATCTTCCTCCTTCTTTATTTTTTTACTTTTCTTTTTACTTGAAACATCCCCAGTCACATTTATTTTAATAGGGTGAGTAATATCTTTATGAATTTTTAAATCTACATCATACTCGCCAACTGCATTAACTTTTGTTAGAATTGATATATTTTTCTTATTTATTTCAATTCCCTTTTCTGATAATAGTTTAGCAATTTGTGCAGTCGTTATTGATCCAAAAACTTTATCGTCTGAACCAGATTTGAGTTTAAAATCCAAAACTAGGTTACCTATTTTTTTTGAAAGTTTTTGAGCTTCTTTTAAGATTTCTTCTTGTTTTTTAACTGTCTGTTTTAAATTTTCCTCCAATACCTTAGAATTTGATTTATTTGCTAAAACACCTAGTCCCTGAGGTATAATATAATTCCTTCCGTAGCCATTTTTAACATTGACAACCTCATCTTTAAACCCTAAACCGGGTATATCTTTAATTAAAATAATCTCCATATTAATTTGTATCAGCAGTATATGGTAGTAGTGCTAAATGTCTTGCTCTCTTTATAGCCTGAGTTACTTTTTTCTGGTATTTTGCACTGGTACCAGTAATTCTTCTAGGTAGAATCTTTCCTTGATCATTAATAAACTGTTTTAGAAATGAAGGATCTTTGTAATCAATGTATTTTATACCACTTTTTTTAAATCTACAAAATTTCTTTTGTTTACTGGTTCTGTCAATAGATTCATTTTGTAAGGCTGAATTAAATCGGTTTCTCATTTTTTTACTTTCTTCTTGTTAAACTCTCCATTAGCTCTTCTTAGATTATATTCTAAAGCATCTTTACATAATGACACAGTAATGTATCTTAGAATAGATCTATCTCTTTTCAACTCAGTTTCGAGGTTTCTTACGAAATCAATTTTTTCAGTTTCGTACTGAAATAAATGAAAAAATCCAGAGTTTTTATTACTGATGGTGTATGATAATTCTTTAAATCCAAGAGACTCATCACATACAATCTTGATCTTGTTAGAGTCAAGTATTTTTTTATATTTTTTTACAGTATCCTCTACCTGTTTTTCAGATAGAACGGGATTTATAATGAATACTGTTTCATAATTTTTATTCATGTAAATTCCTTAATTGAGTTGCAAAGCTAATATTTTGTTGTGAAAAACATAGTTATTTTATTAAAAATTCTCCACTGCCAATTTCGTACTCATCAGTGAACAATTTAACCAAGTATGTCCCTTTATTAAATTCATCATTTATTAAGTATTCGACACTTAATTTTTTTTCAGATTTATCAATAAGTACTTCCTCTTTAATTGTAAAAAACATTTCTCTTTTTTCGAAAGTGAATGATCCAGAACCATTTGATATATCATAAATAACTTCACCACTTGGTTTTTCTAATATGATATATAAATCTTTAACTTCAATTTTTGCTAAATCATTTTCACCAAGCGTAAAATTAATATTAAGTTTTTCCAATGACCTATTCCTAAATTGGTTTCTTTTTTGAGATCCATTCCTAAAAATTCCAACAATCTCAATTTCTAATAGTTCAAGTCTGGAAGCAACTTCAATTTGTTCCTCTAATTTTTTATTAGATTTATTAATATTTGATATTGTGCTATTAAGATTATTTATCTCAATTTTTTGTTCTTTATTTTCCTCAAATAATTGTTCATTGACCTCTCTCAATCTTTCAATTTCCTCATCCTGAGCTAATAATAATTCCCTATATCCCTCTACTTTTCCTTGTAGCCTGTTGATTTGTGCATATGCTCTTGACCTGAATTCTCTCTTTTCTAATTCCAAATTTTCTTTCAAAATAAGTAGGGAGTCAATATCTCCTCCTAACTGGGATATTGTCAGAATTTTATCTCCAAGTACATTAGATATCGAATCAAGTTCCAGGTAGACATTGTCAAGTTCTTTTTCTTGTTGGATCCTTATCTTTTCAGATATATTATTTTTATATATTATGAACGCTAATCCACAAATAATTAATATTATTACTAACGTTAAAATTCTAATAATTTTATTTTCTTTCATTTAGTATATATATAATTTTCAAAATTAATTAATAACCAGTGAAGGTAAAAATACATCATACATGGAATAAGGAATTACAAGATATTTTTTTAAAAGAATCTTTTAATAATTTGGTAAACAAAGTTAAGGAAGAATATGCAAATCATAGAATTTACCCTAGTGGAAAAAATATTTTCCATGCGTTTAATTTGTGTCCGTTTGATAAAATTAAAGTGGTTATACTAGGTCAGGATCCGTATCATGGAGAAAATCAGGCTAATGGTTTATCATTTTCAGTGAACAAAGAGATATTAATTCCTCCATCTCTTAAGAATATCTATAAAGAATTAATTAATAATTTTCATGATTTTAATTTTCAGGATGGAGATTTATCGCCCTGGGCATCTCAAGGGGTGTTACTTATTAACTCTATACTGACTGTCAGAAAGGGCAAACCTGGATCTCATCAAGGTATCGGATGGCAGGATTTTACAGATGAGGTTATAAAAATTATATCAAAAAGAAAAAAAAATATTGTTTTTTTACTCTGGGGATCATTTGCTAAGTCGAAAGTTGTACTTATTGAAAATAAAAAAGAACATCTAATCTTATCATCAAGTCATCCTTCACCATTTTCAGCCCATAAAGGTTTTTTTGGTAATAATCATTTTAAGAAAGCAAATGAATATCTAAAAAGTAAATCAATAGTAGAGATTAATTGGTAGAGTTAAATTATTACTTTTAAAAATCTTTCCCAACGAATAGCTTTTAATAAATTATCTTCCTGATAGTTATAGGAAAACCATATAAATGATGCCTCACCTAGTATATGATTGAATGGTACAAAACCCCAAAATCTAGAGTCCTCAGAATTATGTCTATTATCTCCCATCATAAAATAGTAATCCTGTTTAAAAATATATTTTTCAACAATTTCGTTATCAATTAATAAGTTTTCCTCTTCGATTCTAACATTATTTATTCCTTCATAATTTAAAATTGTAGAGCCATATCTCTTTAAATTTTCTGCGTTAATAGTTATTTCTAAATTTTTATATGGTATAGCTAGTGGGCCATAGAAATCAGTATTCCATGGATAATCTTTATCAGGAAATATCCTTCCTGTTGAAATTGATTTGTCCATCCTGTAAACTGTGACTTCATCTATAAAAGATTCTCTACTTAGATCATCAGCATTTTTTTGTTGAGTATTTATATAATATCCATTTGTAACTTTTGTGTATTCCCATATATTATACTTTTTAAAAACCCTATCATTGATATTTACATCTGTTTCTACAAAATATCTATTTTGTAAACCTTTTGGTGGATTTAATACCTCTCCATTAATTTTTACTTCACCGTTATCAATTTCAATGGTATCATTTGGTAACCCTACACATCTTTTAACATAATATGTTTTTAAATCAAGGGGTTTGTCTAGCTCATTTGGATAATTAAAAACTACAACGTCATTCCTTTCAATTTCACTAAACCCTGGTAATCTAAAAGTAGGTAACTGAATCCAGTCTAAATAAGATTGGATATCAGTACCCCATATCTTTTGGTGAGTTAGTGGAACCTGAAGAGGAGTCTTGGGTGTTCTCGGACCATAATTTAATTTATTTACAAATAAAAAGTCTCCCACAAGAAGGTTGTTTTCCATAGATGGCGTAGGGATTGTGAATGCTTCAAATGTTGCCCATCTAATTAATGTTGCAGCTATGACAGCAAATAACAAAGAATCAAACCACTCCCTGATCGGTCCTTTTTTCATAGCTGTAATTTAAGTTTTTAAAAATAAAAGTTTTAGGAAATATCAAACTTTTAGAAAGATATAAAGATAGAGATACCAACTAGATTATCAGAGTTTATATTTTCTATGTTTGGTCTAATTTGAATCGATAAATCATTACTTGTATCAAATTCATTTAGGTGAGCAAATACATGTGCATCAACAATATTCAATAAATAATAAACGCCAGTAAAAATTATGAGCATATCTCTATTTCTTCTCCAAAATTCCATATTTCTTTCTAATGAATTTTTACTGAAATTAGGGAAAGGGTTTATGGTGGATGTATTATCATCAGTCTCAAATGTCAGAGCTTCTCGGAATTCATGATACATGTCATTGTTAAATTTAATGTAATGTCCAATTACAGCGTAACCACCATAAATAATTGGTAACTTCCAATATTGTTTGTTATAAACTTGACCTAACCCAGGAAGTATTGTAGATAATGTTGTAGCCTTTTTAGGATTATAAACTCTTAGTTTTTTTTCTTGGGAAAAGGAGAGATTAAAAGTTATAATAATTAGAAAAATTACTTTCTTCATTTATATAATATCAAGTAATTCAAGTATTCTATTCAGATCATTTGTTGACTTATAAGGAACAATAATTTTACCAGAGTTCTCGTCACCTTGTGTTGAAATTTTTGTTCCAAAAAAAGAAGATAACTTAGATTTAATTTTGGTTAATTCATTATTGCTTTTTTTCTTATCTGATACTATTACTTTCTCATTCTTTAAACTTCTAACAAGTTCCTCAGTTTTTCTTACAGATAACTTACCTTTAATTATTAACTGATAAATTTTTAACTGTATATCTGTTTTTTCAATTGTTATAAGTGACCGTGCATGTCCCATTTGAATTTTATTTTCTTTAATCCCATTCTGAATTGATGGAGGGAGTTTTAATAATCGAACATAATTATTTATAGTAGTCCTGTCTTTACCTAATCTTTTTCCAAGCTCTTCCTGCTTAATATTTAATTCGTCAACTAATTTTTTATAGGATATAGCAATTTCAATTGAATTTAAGTTTTCTCTCTGAATATTTTCAATTAAGGCTATTTCAAGTAGGCTCTCATCATTATTTCTTCTTATGAAGGCCGGTATTGTTTTAATATCACAAATTTTTGATGCCTTATACCTCCTCTCTCCTGATATGAGTTGATATTTATTTTTTGATAACTTTTTAACAGTGATGGGCTGTATGATCCCATGTTTTTTTATTGATAATGATAGCTCTTTTAATTTTTCTTCATCAAAGAATTCACGAGGTTGATCCTTGTTAATTATTATATTATTAATATCAATTTCTTCAAAAATATTATTGCCACTATTTGACTCAGGCACATTTAATAATGATCCTAAACCCCTCCCAAGTGTATTTCTTTTATTTACCATGTAACTTTAACAGAATTATTTTTGTCGATAACTTCTTTAGCTAAATTTAGATAGCTTATTGATCCTTTACAACTTGCATCATATGATATTGCTGGTACCCCGAATGATGGTGCCTCGCTAAGTTTTACGTTTCTTGGTATAATTGTATTAAAAACCAAAGCCTTAAAGTGGGTTTGAACCTCCTCTACAACTTGGTTACTTAACCTGAGTCTGACATCGTACATGCTCATTAGAATCCCTTCAATATTTAAGTTTTTATTGAGGTCTCTCTGAATTAGTTTTATAGTTTCTAGTAATTTTCCAAGTCCTTCCAATGCAAAATATTCACATTGTACCGGTATTATAACTGAGTCTGAAGCCACTAATGCATTTACAGTAACAATTCCAAGAGATGGAGAGCAGTCAATGATTATAAAATCATAATTATCTTTTATTTTATCAATAAAGTGTTTCATTCTTAGGTCTCTCTCATCGATATCAACCATCTCTACCTCAGCTCCAACTAGATCAATGTCAGAAGGTAAAATATGAAGATAGTCTACATCAGTTTTAATTATTGAGTTTATATTAATTTCTTGAGTAATCATACACTCATAGACTGTTTTATTTATTGACTTTTGATCAATTCCTAGACCTGATGTAGTATTTGCTTGGGGATCTGCATCGATCAATAATGTCTTGTATTCCAATGCTGCCAGGCTAGCTGCCAGGTTAATTGATGTTGTTGTTTTACCAACGCCACCCTTTTGATTTGCAATTGAAATTACTTTACCCATGTATCTACGTAGCTATATTAATTTATTTATTTTTTTTCTTCTTTTCTTGTCTAACCTTCATAGCTTCTTCCAGTCTTAACTGAAAACTTGATTTATTACTATTTAAATTTCTTTTTCTATTAAAATCAATCTCTTTTTTGATTTTCTCTTCATCTACAAACATCTTAAATATATTAATTTGAGCATAAGATGCAACGTTTGACAGAAAATAATAATATGTCAAACCAGCTGAAAAATTGTTAAAAATAAATAAAAACATGAATGGGAGGACATATTGTATTGTTTTCATTGGTCCCTCCATTGTTTGCATCTGGGAGTTTGCTTTATTTATAAATATTGTAGATACTGTCATAAGAATTGTAAATAAGCTTATATGATCTCCATATAATGGCAGGTAAAATGGCAGATCTAGAATAGAATCATAATTTGACAGATCTGATGCCCACAGAAATGACTTCCCTCTTAGTTCGATAGCATTTGGTAAAAAGTAAAACACTGATACTAAAATTGGAAGCTGAAACAATATTGGCAGACATCCACCAAGAGGACTTACCCCAGTTTTAGTGTAGAGCTCCATAATCTCAGCTTGAGATTTTTGCATATCTCCATCATGTTTTTTTCTTATTTCCTGTATCTCAGGATTTAAAACTTTCATTTTAGCCATCGAGAGATGTGACTTAAAAGTTAATGGAGTAACTACTAATCTAATTAGAACTACCATAAATAAAATAATCAGTCCATAATTTGATGTAATTTTTTCTAAAAAATTGAAGATTGGAACAATTACATATCTATTAAAACCACCAACACCAATCCAGCCCAAATAAATATTATTATGAAATTCATACTCAATTTCTTTTAGGACAGAATACTTATTAGGTCCAAAATAAAATTTTAAAAAAATTGAGTTGTTGATAATTGGTATGTCAGAAGATACTGAGAAATTTTTATTGATCTCATCACTCTCGACATATTTTGATGAAACTGTTGAGTTAATAATATTATTATCAGAAATTACAGCTGAACTAAAGAATTGTTGTTTGAATGATACCCATTTTAATGGATCTTCAATTTTAATTTCTTCATCATCTTTAGATGTAGCGGAGGTATAATCAAAACTCTCATCTAAGCTATAGAAATTTATTCTTGTTTGATTTTTCTCGTTGACATTATTTTCTTCCTGGTGTGTAAGATTATTTTCCCACTGAAATTTTATATTTTTTAGCCCATTAAATTCATCATTTAATAGAACTCGTGAGTTAATAATATAACTATCTCCAATTTCGTAGATAACGGTGATTTTCTTATTATCAATCCCTAATGCCGAGAATTGAATGGTTTTCTTTTCAGTATCTGACTTAATATTTTTATCAAAGATTATTTCATTAAAATTAATATTTTCATCGTCATTTAGGATGAAATTAATATCGCCTCTATTACTGTCGTATAAATGAACCTCTTTATTATTTTTAGTTGAATATTTTTTCAATTTAACATCAACTATCTTAGCACCCTTATTAGAGAATGTAACTCGGATTAAATCATTATCAACTTCAAATCTCTCTTCAATCTCAGAGGATATAAATTTTTCATTTTTTTTAAATTTATTTTCATCATTTTTTGGATTAATTTGAACTTCTTCTAATACCTCTGTATTTGGGGTTTGATTTATATCTTCACTTTCTGGTATCTGACCTGGAGGAAAGAATGTATAATAAGTTAAAATTAAGAGCATTATGAGGGTGAACCCAATAAATCTATTATTATCCATTTTTAATTGATTTTATTTTATTTACAAAGCTAACAAATAGCGGATGTGGTTTAAGCACTCTGCTTCTATATTCTGGGTGATATTGTGTCCCAATAAACCATGGATGATCATCTAATTCAATCGTCTCAACAAGATTAAGTTTAGGATTTATTCCAGGAGTTTTCATTCCATGATCATTGAATTCGCTTTTATAACTGTTATTAAACTCATACCTGTGTCTGTGTCTTTCGTGAATTTCAGTTGATTTATAGGAATTATAAATTTGAGTACCTTTTTCTAGAAAACACTCATATGAACCAAGCCTCATAGTTCCACCCTTATTTTTTATTTTTTTCTGTTCTTGCATAAGATCTATAACTGGGTGATTTGTTTCTCGATCAAATTCAGTTGAATTAGCAATTTCATAGCCTAAGACATTCCTCGAAAACTCTATACATGCACATTGCATTCCGAGGCATATACCAAAGAAGGGAATTTTATTTTTTCTAACATATTCAATTGCTAAAATTTTACCTTCAATCCCTCTCACTCCAAACCCTGGAGCAACTATTATTCCGTCTATATTTTTTAATTTTTTCTTTAAGTTTTGGGTCTTAAGTTCTTCGGATAGAATCCATTGAATGTCAACCTTTGAATTCTGATTTGCTCCGGCATGTATTAAAGATTCTGAAATTGATTTGTAAGAGTCTTGTAAGGAGACATACTTACCTATAATAGCAATTTTTAACTTATTTTCAGACATATGTAAATTACTCAAGAATCTTTTCCATCTACTTAACCTCAATGGTTTTTTCTTTTTAATATTTAAATTTTCAAGTACAATTTCATGCAATCTTTCCTCCCTCATCAGTACTGGGACATCATAAATTGACTCTGCATCAATAGATTCAATAACTGAATTTTTAGACACATTACAGAATAATGCCAATTTGTTTTTTATTTCTTTACCTAATTTATGCTCACTTCTACAAACTAAAATATCAGGTTGTATACCGGCCTCTAATAATTTTTTAACTGAGTGTTGTGTAGGTTTTGTTTTCAATTCACCTGATGTCGATAGATAAGGTATTAATGTCAGATGAATATTTAGAAAATCACTTTTTTTAAGATCTAATTTTGCCTGCCTCACTGCCTCAAAAAATGGAAGAGATTCAATATCACCAATACAGCCACCAATTTCAGTGATAATAATCTCAAAAGAATTATTTTTTCCAATTTTATAAAAACTATTTTTAATCTCGTCTGTTATATGTGGTATTACCTGAACTGTTTTACCTAGAAATTCCCCTTTTCTTTCCTTAGAAATGACATTATTATATATTCTCCCTGTAGTTACGTTATTATCTTGAGAAGTAGATATACCTAAAAATCTCTCATAGTGGCCAAGATCTAAGTCAGTCTCTGCACCGTCTTCAGTAACGTAGCACTCACCGTGCTCATAAGGACTCATAGTTCCTGGATCGATATTTAAGTATGGATCAAATTTCTGGATTGTTACTTTGTAGCCAACTGCCTTTAATAGGAGTCCTAATGACGCTGAAATGATTCCTTTACCAAGAGAAGAGGTAACTCCACCCGTTACAAATATGTACTTTTTTTTCATTTTATTAATAGACAGTAACGGGAGTTAAATTTAGAGTAAATTATTATAATCTTTTATATAATTTAATTTTATTAATATCATCAACTAATATTTTAAATTTGTATATGGTTTTAGATTTTAAAAGTCATATTGATAGTGATAAAAATCTTAAAAAGATTAATAATCATATATGTAAATTGGAAATTGATTCATTTCTAGTTGGAGGATATGTAAGAGATTTTTTATTATCAAAAGAGAGTAAGGACGTAGATATCATGACTCTGGGTGACCCCTACACGCTTACCTCAAGAATATCAAAAGAATCTGGTTTCTCAGACTATAAAATTTTTAAAAATTTTGGTACAGCTTCCATAAATTATCAATCTATTAATTATGAATTTGTTGGTGCTAGGAAAGAATCCTATACTAAAATATCGAGAAATCCAGAAGTGTCACCGGGGCTTTTCGACGATGACATGAAGAGAAGAGATTTTACAATAAATGCTATTGCAGTGAGTCTGGGTAAAAATTATGGGAATTTGATAGATACTTTTAACGGAATTGATGATTTAAAAAATAAAATAATTAAAACCTGTGACGATCCTCACAAGACTTTTGAGGATGATCCTTTAAGAATGATGAGGGCTATAAGATTTGCATCACAGCTAAATTTTGATATTGAGGAGTCAACCTTTAAATCATTATCGGAAAATGCTGAAAGGATCAAAATTGTTAGTCAAGAGAGAATCACTGATGAGTTAAATAAAATTATTTTATCTGATAAGCCATCTTATGGTTTTAAACTTCTTTATGTATCAGGTATATTAAATTATATTTTTCCTGAATTAAGTAATTTACAGGGAGTTGAAAAAATAAATAATCACTCTCATAAAGATAATTTTTATCATACACTCGAAGTTTTAGATAATACATCAAACTTTTCAGATAATTTATGGTTGAGGTGGTCTGCAATCTTACATGATATAGCAAAACCACAAACAAAAAGATACAAAGAAAAGATTGGTTGGACATTTCATGGACATGAAGATCTGGGAGCTAGATTAGTACCCAAAATTTTTAAAAAATTAAGACTTCCCATGAATAATAAAATGAAATATGTTCAGAAATTAGTCAGGCTTCATCTAAGACCAATAGCGCTTGTAAAAGATCATATTACTGACTCAGCAATAAGGAGACTGGTTTTTGACGCTGGAGATGATATAGATGATCTATTAACTTTATGTAGGGCGGATGTAACCACTAAAAATCCAGATAAATCAAAAAAGTATCTTAATAATTTTAATATAGTTGAAAAGAAAATAAAAATTGTTGAAGAAAATGACAAAATAAAAAATTTTCAACCTCCGGTATCAGGTCAAGAAATAATTAATATTTTTGCAATAAAACCATCAAGAGTAATTGGTGAATTAAAGAATGAAATTAAAAATCAAATCTTAGATGGTAAAATTAAAAATAATAAGAAAGAGGCCTTGAAACTTTTAAATAAATTAGCGAAGTCAAGGGGTCTTGAACCAGTAAAATAGTTTTTATGAAAATTAAATATTTAATATCACTACTTTTTTTGTTATCCTATGTCTCATTCTCTCAATCTACAGAATTTGATATTCAAAAATCTATATACGAAAAAGCTAAGTCATATAATGATCCAAACGTTGCAATTTCAGCACTGTACAATATGGTTGCACTACAACCCGATAACCTGCTATTAAAGGATTCTTTAATGAGAGAATATCTTTCCTTATCACAGTGGGCACCTACCTACATGATTTCAAGGGAGATCATGGCCTTACAGCCTAATAATAATTTTGCTCTCGAGGTATCCTGTGTAGCACTACAAAATTTAGGTTTGAAGCAAGAGGCTTTAAATGAGTATGAGTCATTATACTTAAGAACAGATAGAGTAGATGTTTTATATACTATATCATTTCTTCAGTTTGAATTAAAAAACTTAAATGAAAGTTTAACCAATTTAAATATCCTACTTGAAAATGAACAGACAGAAGGGATGATGGTTAGTGTAAGTAAAAATCAAAATGAAAGGCAGGAAGTTTCTATGAGAGCTCAGTTAAACTATCTCAAAGGCCTCGTATTTGTAGAGCAGGGTAAAGATGATTTGGCAAAAGAATCATTTAATAGTGCAATAGAATTATCTCCAGAATTCAATAACGCTATTGAAAAATTAAATTCACTTTAATTTTTTTTTAAAAATCTACCATCTTCACATAAGTAAATATCCTTTTTATATTTATTCATTAAAGAGTAGTTGTGTGTTGTCATTATAATACTTGTGCCTTTCTTATTAATTTCTAATAATATTTGAAGTATTTTTTCAGCTACCTCAGGGTCAAGGTTTCCAGTTGGTTCATCGGCAATAATAAGTTTTGGATCATTTACAATTGCCCTAGCGATTACAAGTCTTTGCTGCTCACCACCTGATAACTCATATGGATAACTATTGGATTTATTTTCTAACCCAACAATCTCAAGTAATGAATTTATTTTATCTTTAATTTTATTTTCATCTTTCCAACCAGTAGAGGTCATTATAAATTTGATATTTTCATAAGCATTTCTATCTTGAAAAAGTTGAAAGTCTTGAAAAATAATTCCAATTTTTCTTCTAAGAAATGGTAAGTTTTTTTTACTAACTTTTGAAATATCTTCATTATCAAAAATAATTTTTCCCATTTTAAGGGGTATATCAGAATAAATAGTCCTTAGTAAAGAGCTTTTGCCGCTTCCTGTCTTTCCTATTACATAAATAAAATCACCATTATCTATATTTAGGCAGACATCATTTAGAATTGTTTTATAGTGATGAAATATAGTAGCATTTTCAATTTTAAGTAAAATATTATCGCTCATTTTAAATTTAGTTTTTGAAGTTTGCCAAACTCCAAGTCTGTAACGTATTCTAAAATTTTTTCATCGGTGGCTTTTATTCCATACCTCCTTAATTTATTTATTGGTCTTTCTGCACTGAAGTACTCAATGAGAATGAAGTCGTTATTCCTTAGTTGAATAAAGTCAGGAATTTTAGCTTTTCCTTTAATTTTTATTATGTACATATTTACTAAAAAAAGGCAAACTAGATTCGCACCGCTACAACCACTTACCCTTGCTTCTTTCCAGATCTGGGGGATTCAGCAGGAGCTGGTCGTACTAGCTTGCCACATTAAAATTAATAAATTCATTATTCATTTCTTTTTTTTAATAATTTTATATTAAATAATTTTTAATGAGGATAAAATTTTTAATATCGATACTCTCTTTTTTTCTTTTTTATTGTATCTCATCAGATGGTAAAAATAACGTTTCATTTGGCCTTTCATATTCATTAAACTCCTCAAATATTAATTTCTATAATAATTTTTTTCCTCAAAATATAAGAACCGAATCTTTTTCATCTTATAGCTTATCACTTTTTACTGAAATAAAAAATCAAAAAAATACTGGTATTAGACTTGAAATATCACAAATGAAGAAAGGTTGGGTAGAATCCTATGACTCCGATATGATAAGTAATGAATTTGATTTTATTAATATTCCGGTTTTGATGACGACTTATTTTGGGGGGAGAAAAATGAAAATAAATTTTTCAATTGGTCCGTATGCTGAATTTCAAATAAAAAACAATTCTAATATCATTAAAGATATGTATCCTAGTAAAGATATATTTTTTAATGAATTTAGAGATAATTCTTTTGGTTACGGGATTAAAGCAAGTGGGGGATTATCATTAGATATAAATAAGAGTTCATTCCTACTTCTTGTTTCGTATTTATACAACTTTGATAATTTAATTGACGTAAATCAAAAGACTAGTATGGTACCCGATATTTCAAGTTTTAGAACTCTTTCTTTTTCATTAGTATATTTACTTAATTTTAAAAGATGAAATATAAGTTTTTAAAATATTTTCTTACATTATCTATTCCTTTTTTGGCATATGTATCATTCAACTCTACTGGTATTCTCACTTTTGCTCCAATTTTAGAGGCTTTTTTATTTATTCCACTACTCGAACTGTTTTTTAAACCTTCTAGTAAAAATATTTCTGAGGCAGAGGAGGAAATGGCAAAAAATGATATATCCTATGACATAATTTTATATCTGTTTGTACCACTTATATATTTTTTAATCTGGGAGTTTTTAATCTCATTGCGTGATTCTATATCATTTACTGATAAAATCGGTAGAATATTATCAATGGGTTTGATATGTGGAGGCTTTGGTATAAATATCGCCCACGAATTGGGTCATAGGAAAACAAAATACGAGAAATTATTATCAAAAATATTATTGCTACCTTCTCTGTATATGCATTTTTTTATAGAACATAATAGAGGTCACCACAAACGGGTATCAACCAAAGAGGATCCTTCATCTGCACGATTTGGAGAAAACATATTTTCTTTCTGGTTAAGAGCGGTCTCATTTGGATATTTGTCAGCATGGAATTTAGAAAATAGTCGACTCAAGAGGAATGGAGGTAATGTAATTAGCATAAAGAATGAAATGATTATTTATCAATTAATACAGTTTACTTTCTTAGCTTCAATATATCTAATTTTTGGATTTGAGATTATGTTATACTTTGTCTGCTGTTCTATTTTTGGTTTTCTTCTTCTTGAAACTGTAAACTATATTGAGCATTATGGACTTCAAAGAAATAAAAATGATAGGGGGAAATACGAGAGAGTTCAACCGTTCCATTCCTGGAATTCTAATCATCCAGTGGGTAGAATCATGTTATTTGAACTTTCAAGACATTCTGATCACCATTTTAATGCATCAAGAAAATATCAGATTTTGAAAAATCATGATAACACACCAGAGATGCCAACTGGCTATCCTGGTATGATGATATTATCATTAATCCCTCCATTATGGTTCTATGTCATGAATAGACAGGTAAAAAAATTTATACATTGATTTTGTAATTTAATTTTTAGGATATAATTTAGTCTCATGTTAAATATAAGTACTTGGTGGTCATATTATAATTCTATGTAAAGCAGACAGCCTAAGTATATTATAATGCAAAACCCAAGCTCGAAGCTTGGGTTTTTTTGTTATGAAAGTAAAGTCAAAATATTTAAAAATAATTTCAGATATACATACACCTGTTGGAGTATATCTTAAGCTCAGAGATTTATATTCTAAAGTTTTTCTTTTGGAGAGCTCTGATTATAAAGGCTCTGAAAATAGTTTATCATTTATTTGTTTTGACTCCAAAGCTCAATTTTCAGTTTATAATGATATTGTAAAAATGAGTTTTGATAGTAAGGAAGTAGATAAAAAAGTAGAAAACGATAGAGACATACCTTATTTTTTAAATTATTTCATTAACCAATTTAAAGTTGAAACAAATGAATTTGAATATCCATCAAATGGTTTATTTGGGTATATATCCTATGATTCTATAAAGTATTCGGATAATATTTCGATTTCTAACCCTAAAGAGATTAATATCCCAGAGATATTATACAATGCTTTTAAATATGTCATAGTTTTCAATCATTATAATAATGAACTAATAATTTTTGAACATCTCTATGGAGATGATAATATTTCTGAAATTGAAAAAATTAAGAATATAGTATCAGGAAAACCAGTAAATCCATTCTCATTTAAAACAAATAAAGATGAGAGAACTAACTTATCAGATGTTGATTTTAAAAAATTAGTTGATAAGGGTATAAATCATTGTAAGCTGGGAGATGTTTTTCAAATCGTATTATCTAAAAGATTTTATCAAGATTTTCAAGGTGACGAATTTCAAGTTTACAGAGCACTGAGATCCATAAATCCTTCTCCATATCTATTTTATTTTGACTACGGAAGTTTTAAAATTTTTGGCAGCTCTCCTGAAGCTCAAATTGTAATTAAAAATGATAAGGCAACTATTTATCCTATTGCCGGTACATTTAAGAGAACAGGTGATGATGAGAATGATAAAAAACAAGCAGAAAAATTATCAAATGACACAAAAGAAAATTCTGAGCATGTTATGTTAGTAGATTTAGCTAGGAATGATTTAAGCAAAATATCAAAAAATGTTGAAGTTGAAAGATTTAAAGACATCCAGTTTTATTCTCATGTTATTCATCTAGTATCTAAAGTGACAGGAGATATTGCATCAGATAAAAAAATAGATTTGATTTCTGGAACTTTTCCTGCTGGCACTTTGTCAGGTGCTCCAAAACATAAGGCAATGCAACTTATAGAAGATCATGAAAATTTAAGTAGAGAATTTTATGGGGGAGCTATTGGGTTTATGGGATTTAATGGTGACTTCAACCATGCTATAATTATAAGATCATTTTTAAGTAAAAATAGAAGTTTATTCTATCAGGCTGGTGCTGGAATTGTTTTTAAATCAAATCCGGATAGTGAAAATCAAGAGGTTTATAATAAAATAGAAGCTTTGAGAAAAGCAATTAAAATTGCAGAGAGGATATGAGAATTTTAGTTTTAGATAATTATGATAGTTTCACTTATAATATTGTACATATTCTAAGGGAGTTAGATGGTTTGGATATATCAGTTATAAAAAATGATCTCATTAAGATGAATGATGTTCAGTCCTATGATAAAATTATTTTATCGCCTGGTCCATCACTCCCCAAAGATGCAGGGAAGATGAATAAATTAATTTCGAACTATTACCATAGCAAACCAATACTAGGCATATGTCTCGGTCATCAAGCCATTGCGGAAAATTTTGGAGGTAAATTGTATAATATGGATGAGCCATTGCATGGAGTTCAAACAGATATTTATTTAGAGGATGATTATATTTTCAAGGGTATTAAATCTAAAATTAAAGCTTGTAGATATCATTCATGGTCAGTAGTAAGTGATCCTTTGCCACAAGAGTTAAAAATAATTGCTAAAGATTCTGAGGGTGTGATTATGGCCCTATCTCATAAAAAATTTGATTTAAAGGGTATACAGTTTCACCCTGAATCTATTCAGACAAAAACTGGTTTTAATATGATACAAAATTTTATAAATAATTAATATGAAAAATTTACTTAAAGATTTATATAATCATAAGATAATGAGTAAAGATGAGTCAAAGGCTGCTTTAATATCTTTGACAGATGGAAGTGCAAATAATTCTCAGATATCTTCGTTTCTTACAGTTTTTTTAATGAGAGATATAACATCTGAGGAACTTGATGGTTTCAGGCAGGCAATGATTGAACTATCTCTTGATGTAGATATTGATGGTGATGAATTAATAGATTTATGTGGAACAGGAGGTGATGGAAAAGACACATTTAATATCTCAACAATTTCATCTTTTGTAGTAGCAGGTGCAGGCATTAAAGTAGCTAAACATGGAAATTACGGTGTTTCATCTTCGTGTGGTTCATCTAATATTATTTCCCACTTAGGACACAAATTTTCGAATGATGTTAATTCCCTAAAATATAGTCTCGATAAATCAAATATATGTTTTTTACATGCTCCATTATTTCACCCTTCTCTAAAAAATATTTCTCCGATAAGAAGTGAATTAGGTGTAAAAACATTTTTTAATATGCTAGGACCAATGGTAAACCCAATTCAGCCAAAAAGTCAATTAGTTGGAGTTTTTAATTCAAATATTTTTAGACTTTATTCACATATCTATAGTAAAACTGATAAAAACTATTGTATTGTCCATAGCATAGATGGTTATGATGAAGTTTCTTTGACTGGAGCTTTTAAATTATTTTCTAATAATCATGATATAATGTTAGAACCTAAAGATTTAGATTTTAATTTAATTAATTCTAAGAATCTGAGTGGAGGGAAAAATATTGAAGAGTCCTCTAAAATTTTTTTAGATATTTTAAAAAATAATGGAACTAGGGAGCAAGTTGATGCTGTTCTAGCCAATTCAGGCTTAGCAATTTATTGTGCAAAACAACTTACTTCTATTAAAGAAGGTATAGAAATAGCTAGAGAATCATTGGAATCTGGAAAAGCATACAATTGTTTAAAGCTTTTTATTGAAAATAAATGAGTATACTAAAAGAAATTATTTTAAATAAAAGAAAAGAGATTGATTATCTTAAAAAAAATAATACTATTTCTGAAATTGAAAAATCTTTATTTTTTGATAGAGAAGTTATATCTCTTAAAAAATCATTAATTGAAAAGTCTGGTATTATTTCTGAATTTAAAAGAAAATCTCCATCTAAGCCAAATATAAATTTAGATGCAGATGTACAAAAAATAACAAGAGGATATGAAATTTCTAATTCTAGTGGGCTATCAATTTTAACTGATTCAAAATATTTTGGAGGATCTAATGAGGATATTACCCAAGTTAGAAACGAAATAAAAATTCCCATTTTAAGAAAAGATTTTATATTAGGGGAATATCAGATTGTAGAGTCTAAATCTTTGGGTGCTGATATTATACTATTAATTGCAGCTTGCCTATCAAAAGAAGAAGTTAAGAATCTGTCAAGATTTGCTCAGTCTTTTAATTTACAGGTAATTTTAGAAATTCATTCAGAGGATGAGTTATCTCATTTATGTGATTCTATAGATGTGGTAGGAGTAAATAATAGAAATTTAAAAAAATTTGAAACTGACATTAATAATTCAATAAACTTAGCAGGTATGATCCCTTCAGGTTTTTTAAAAATATCTGAAAGTGGAATATCTACTTCTAAGGAAATTTTTCTATTAAAAGAATATGGCTATGATGGTTTTTTAATTGGTGAAAAATTCATGAAAAATAATGACCCAGTATCCGCATGTAATGACTTTATAAAAGAATTATGATTAATAGGTACAGAATTAAAGTTTGTGGTATAACGGATGAAAATAACTTTTCTGAGTTAAAAAAATATCAAATAGACTACTTTGGATTTATTTTTTATAAAAAATCTCCAAGATATATTTTGAATAATCCTGATCATGCTTTTATTAAAAATATAAATAATAAAGTTGCTGTTTTTGTTGATGAGAATATTCATACTGTAATAAGAACATTAGAAAAGTATGATTTTTCTTACGTACAGTTACACGGTAATGAGAGTAGTGATTATTGTATGGAACTTAAAAAGAAGGGAATTAAAATAATTAAGTCCTATTTAATAAGAACACAAGAAGACCTTCATAGTATAAAGTTAGATAAAGAATCAGCTGATTATTTTCTATTTGATTATAAGAGTGATAAATATGGAGGATCTGGAAAAACTTTTAATTGGGAAATACTAAACAACAAAGATTTTGATAAACCTTTTTTTCTTAGTGGGGGTTTATCCTTAGATAATCTCAATAATATTAATATGATTAATGATAATGAAATGCTTTATGGCCTAGATTTAAATAGTAAATTTGAAAAATCTCCTGGCTTAAAAGATGTTGAAAAAATTGGTAAATTATTTAATTTGAATTTATGAAATATAATGTAAACAGTAATGGTTTTTACGGTGATTTTGGAGGTGCCTATATACCTGAAATGCTATTTTCAAACATAGACGAACTTAGAAAAAATTATCTAAGCATAGTTGAGAAAGATTCTTTCACTAGAGAGTTCAATTTTTATCTTAAGAAATATGTTGGTAGGCCTACACCATTATATTATGCTAAGAGATTATCAGAAAAATATGGATCGAAAATCTATTTAAAAAGAGAGGACTTATGTCATACTGGTGCACACAAAATAAATAATACAATAGGGCAAATTTTATTAGCTAGAGAGCTGAAAAAAACAAAGATAATTGCAGAAACTGGAGCGGGTCAACATGGTGTTGCAACAGCTACAGTGTGTGCTCTTATGGGAATGGAGTGTGTAATTTATATGGGTGAAGTTGATATTGAAAGACAAAGACCGAATGTAGAGAGAATGAGGATACTTGGTGCTGAGGTAAGACCTGCCACATCAGGTAGTCGCACTTTAAAAGATGCCACTAATGAGGCAATGAGACACTGGATAAATAATCCTGACGACACACATTACATTATTGGATCAGTTGTTGGTCCGCATCCATACCCTGATATGGTTGCTAGATTTCAGTCAGTTATATCTGAGGAATTGTTAGGTCAACTAAAAAAAGTTGAGGGGAGAGATTATCCTGACTTCGTCATAGCGTGTGTGGGTGGAGGAAGTAATGCAGCAGGTATTTTCTATCATTATCTTGAAAACCCTAAGGTTAAGTTAGTTGGGGTAGAGGCAGCCGGTCTTGGAGTATCTACAGATAAATCTGCAGCAACAACAAAACTTGGGAAGAAAGGAGTTTTACATGGAAGCAAGACATTATTAATGCAAGATGAAAACGGTCAAGTAACAGAGCCCTATTCTATATCAGCTGGGCTTGATTATCCTGGAATAGGACCTTTACATGCTCACCTTTTTGACTCTAAACGAGGTGTTTATGTTAGTGTAGAGGACGATGAGGCTATGAATGCAGGAATTGAACTTAGTAGATTAGAAGGAATTATTCCTGCTATAGAGACTGCTCATGCTTTTTCTATTTTTGATAAGATAGATATGAAACGTAAAGTTATTGTAATTAATTTATCCGGAAGGGGTGATAAAGACCTTGAAACATATATTAAATGGGGTAAATATTAATATGAATAGAATTAATAAATTATTCAAGGAAAAAAAAGATAAAATTCTTAGCATTTATTTTACTGCAGGTTATCCAAATTTAAATGATACTACAGAAATTATTAAAATCTTAGATGAGTGTGGTGTTGACCTGATAGAGGTAGGGATGCCATTTTCTGATCCTATTGCTGATGGACCTGTCATCCAACACTCATCAAATGTAGCAATTGATAATGGAATGAACTTAAATTTATTATTTAATCAATTAGATGAAATTAGAAAAATAACTGATATTCCCATTGTCCTAATGGGTTATGTGAACCCAGTGTACCAGTTCGGTTATGAAAAGTTCATAAAAAATATCTTGAAATGTGATTTAGATGGTCTTATTTTACCCGATCTCCCATTAGATGATTACATAAATGAATTTAAACCAATTTTTGATAGGGAAAATCTATCATTTATTCCTCTAATTACCCCAAATACTTCTGAAGAAAGAATCAGACAAATTGATAGTAACTCTAATGGATTTATATACATGGTTTCTTCATCATCAATAACAGGTAAAAAGAATAGTTTTGATGATAAACAAATAGATTATTTTCAGAAAATTAGTAGTTTATCTTTGAAAAATCCCACGATTATTGGTTTTGGAATTTCAGATAAAGAATCTTTTGAACAAGCTTGCAAGTATTCAAAGGGTGCGATAATTGGTTCTAAGTTTATCAAAGAAATTTCAAATGTAAATTTAAATGAATCTATAAAAAACTTTATTTTAAGTGTAAGATCTTAAAATGGTAGGTCCGAATCATCATTTTCCTGACTATCTTGTTGTTGAGATATTTCTTGATTAATTCCACTATTTTCAGTCTCAATTTTCCAACCTTGAATAGAGTTAAAATATCTGATATTCCCTTCTTTATCTTCCCATTTTCTTCCTTTGATATTTATCAAAACATTTATTTCATCACCTACACTTAAAGAATCAAGCAGAGAAACTTTATCCTGAATTAATTCAACTTTTATATACTCGGGATACTCAGGGTTTCTATTATCTTGAACTATAAATTCTCTTTTTTTAAATGTTTCAGTAACTTGTACTGTATCAAAAATTTCAACTAATTTTCCTTTAATATTCATATGCGTAGATCTAAGAAGTTATTTTTATTTTTTGTAATTATTTGGTTACTAATAATAGTTATATTGATGATTGATTTTTCTAGTAAATCAATGGCACCATGGAAAAAATCAGTAACTAATAAAGAACTTAGTGTTAAGTTAATTCATTAATTTTTTTTTCTATCATACTGTAAATTTTTTTTAGAAATTCTGGATCTTCCATAAAGTCATTAACTGATAGATCAATTGTTAATACCTTTTCTTTTGGATGATTTCCTATCCAATTTTCATAGTACAAGTTAAGTTTTTGAAGATATTTTTTATCTATGGCTTTCTCAAAATTTCTGCTCCTCTTTTCAATATTTGAGATAATTTTATCAATATCAGTATTTCTTAAATATATAAGAAGGTCTGGTTCGGATATATATTTCAATATTGTATTATACAGTCTTTTATAGTTATCAAATTCTCTTCTCTTTAATACACCAGAGTCATATAAAGTTTTTGTGAATACTTCATAATCTTCATATATCGACCTGTCCTGTATCACAATTTTTTTACTTTCAGAAATTTTTTGAATTTGATTAAATCGACTATTGAGAAAGAAAATTTGCAGATGAAATGACCAATCCCTCATTGACTTATAGAAATCATCAAGATAAGGATTGTCGTCAACTTCTTCTAGCTGTAATTCCCAGTCAAATTTTTTAGATATTTTTTTTGATAGTGTAGTCTTACCTACTCCTATATTACCTGATATTACAATATGTTTTATTTCTTTCAAAATTTAAGATTAAATCCTAGTCTAATATTTCTTCCAGGTGCACTTATCCCAGATGAATACGTCCTGTAATGTATATCAAAAATATTATCAATTCCAAAATCAAAATTTAAAAAGTAGTTGTAATTTAATTTGAAGTATAAATTATGAGTTACCCAATTTGGTGATCCAGTTTCTGGGTACAGGTATAATTTATTTAGCTCGCTTACTGAGAAGTTTTTAATTAATTTTTTCCCATTATAATTTATAAAGTACCCAACTTGATATTTGTTTTTAGAGTATGAAATTGAAAATTTCCCAAATACTGGTGGAGTATGTCTTAAAGGTCTGTCTGATATAAGATCTTTAGAATAACTATATGAAATTGAGTTTTCTATATTTAAGCTATTGCTAATCTTAAATAGAATATTGTTAGAAAAACCATAAACATAAGCTCTTCCTCCATTAATTAGTTGCTGTACATTACTTAATATCCCATCATATATGATTGAGTCATTTCCGTTTAATGTGCCTTCATCTCTGATTATTGCATTATTAAATCTTATATAGAAAAATGAGTTTTTTAAGAAAATTTTTTCTGAATTATATTCATAATTTATCTCAAAATTATTTACATACTCAGACTTCAAATTAGGATTTGGTATAATAATATTTCCAGGCTCAGAATCAAAGACCTTACCGACATCATCAAGGTTAGGTGATCTGTAGCCATTTGAATATTGGAATTTAAATGATGACTTTTCTACATTATACCTTATGCCAATATTTCCGCTTATTGATGATGACTTAGTTTCAATTTCATTAAAAGGGAAGTCAAAAAATGTATTTGATAAACTAGATTTTAGGATTGAGTTATTACCTCTTAAACCTATATTCGTAAAAACATTTTTAAAATTTCTTTTATATGAAATATAAATTGAGTTAGATATAAAATTATTTTTACCATCGGGATATCTTGTTGATATATTTTCTCTTGAATTTGTAATTAGGTCTTCTTTGAAAGCGCTTGATTTGACATCATTTATTATGGTTTCTAATCCATAAAAAAATTCATCATTTTTATTTTTCTTGTCAAAATCAAAATTTAATGCAAAGATATTTACCCCTTCATTTCTATTGTTGATTGAGTTTGAGTTGAATAACCTTGTATGTCTACTTTCCTCTAGATTTTGGTGAGATAAATTGAGTTTAAATGCGTCAAAAAGTTTAGTTTTTTGATAATTATTTATCTGTATTCTATTCATTAAAAATTTGTTAGGTCCATAAAACCAATCTCCGTATTTTGGTGTGAATATATCTTTATATAAAACTAATCTATCATACCTTGGAATATTAGATGATTTTGAGAAGTAAATTCCATGAATTACATTGATGTTATCACTAAGTCTAAAATTTAATTTATTAATAAAATTAATTTGTGAATACCCACTAAATTTTTGAATTTGAAAGTTATCATTTGCTATAATTTCATCCTTATTTGTAATTGAATTTCTAATTACATATTCATCTCTAAAACCAAAATTTTTAAAGTTTTTATTTCTTTTATATCCTGATCTAAGATCGTCAAATGTATTGAATGATAGGCTGCTAATCATTCCTACATTCTTACTACTTACTCCAAATTTTAGTGAATAATGTTTTGAGTTACTCGAAGAGTTATATTGTATTTTTTGAGAACTATATAGTTTTGTTTTACTATAATTAAATGTAGGATCTTTTGTTTTAAAATTAATTGCACCGCCTAGTGCATCACTACCATATATAACTGAAGCTGGGCCATATATAACTTCAACACCTTCAAGTAAATTAGGTTCGATACTTATTATATTATGAATATTTCCACTCCTGTAGATAATATTATTTAATCTGACTCCATCTATAGTGAGAAGTATTCTATTTGCTGAAAACCCTCTTATCATCGGACTTCCGCCCCCTAGTTGGCTTTTCTGAACATAAATTTCACCGGTTTTCTCTAAAAGATCTGCCGATGTTTGTGGAGATATTTTTTCAATTTTTTCTTCAGATATAATTAATGTTTTATTCGTTAATTCTTTGATGTTCTCTTCCCATCTATTAACTGAAAATATAATTCCATTAATATTAAAAATTTTGCTATTCAGAGTTAGCCTGTCATTTTTTATATAATTCTTAGTTATAGATAAATTTTCAAAGGTAGGGTGTTGTACTATGATTGAATCTTCATCTTCAAAAGCCGATAAGTCTACTTCACCCTGAAAATTTGAAAATTCAGCTAATGTCTGATCGATTTTGAAGAAACCAACATTATAAATTGGTTCATTATTCTCGTCAATCACTTTAATTTTTTGACAAAAAATCTGATTGGAAATTACTAAAAATAGAATTAAATATTTTTCCATACTAAAGCAGCAGAACCTAATATCGCAGAGTCTTTATCTTCTAATCCAGATGTTAAAATCTTTACCTTTTTTTCATAAAAAGCGAGAAGGTTTTTTTCGAATGATTTTATGGTAGGCTCTAGTATCCATTTACCAGAGTGAACTAATCCACCAGTTAAGATTATTGCTTCAGGTTGAGAGAAACTAACAAAATTTGCTAGGGCTTTTCCTAAAATTTTACCAGTATATTGAAATGTTTTCAAAGCAATAAAGTCATTATTTTCAGCAGCTTTTGTTATGTCCTCTCCATGTAAGTTATCAAATGAAATGCTTCTAAAAATACTATCTTCCATATATTTAGATAACATGTACATAATTGTTCTTTTAATTCCTGTTGCTGACACATAAGCTTCTAGTCCACCTTTCGTACCAAGTCCGGTATATCTACCCATCTTATTTATTGAAAAATGTCCAAGCTCAGCAGCAAATCCATCTTTACCTTCAACAAGTAGACCATTACTTACTATTCCGCTGCCAAGTCCGGTTCCCAATGTAATTACAATAAAATCATTTAATGATATTGCATTTCCATACATCATTTCCCCTACAGCAGCACAATTAGCATCGTTAGTTAAGAAAATATTATTTTTTATTTTCTGCTTTAATTTTTTTATAAGATTTAATTGTCCTTTCCACTTAAGATTTGCTGGGGTTTCAATGGTACCATTTTTTGATGCATTTGGTGCACCTATTCCAATACCAGCAATTTCTTTATTATCTGATATTTGTTCAATTGAACTATTCAGTTTTTCAACATAATTGGAAAAAGACTTAAACTCTTTTGTCCTAAACGAAGTTTTCTTTATACAATTTCCATCTTTCGAAACAAGACCGATTTTTGTAATTGTTCCACCTATATCTATACCTATTGCATATTTCATTTATCCTTAAATTTTAATGCTAAAGAATTAATACAGTATCTCTTGCCGGTTTCACTTGGTCCATCATCAAATACATGACCTAGGTGCCCATCACAAGATTTACATAAGACCTCTGTCCTAATCATCCCGTAAGAAAAGTCTCTATTAGTTTTTATTGAATCTAATGATTTAATATCAGTAAAACTTGGCCATCCTGAACCAGAGTCATATTTATGAGATGATGAAAAGAGAATGTTATCACATCCCACACAGAGATAATTTCCCTCTTTATCGTTATATAATAGATCACCAGAAAATGCAGGTTCGGTACCTTTATTTTTAAGAATGTCTATCTGTTTTTTTGAGAGAGATTTTTTCATGATAATGGCAAATATAAATGTCAAAATTATTAATATTGAAAATACGTCAGTATTTATAATAATATAATGAATATTAAGGGTAACGCAATAGTATTAACAGATGGTAAATTCAATACTAAATCTGCTAAAACTGCCCACGGCCTAATCAGGGGTTCAAATAGGTTTAATGTAATCGGAGTTATCGATAATAAAATTTCAAAAAAATATATCCATTTATATAAAAATGGTAAAATTGATCTCTCTAATAAAAAATCAGACATAAAAGTTTATACTAATTTAAAATCTTTTATTAAACTAAATATTAAAGTTGATTATTGTATAATTGGTGTCGCCTCTGCTGGTGGTTTACTTCCAAAAAATATGAGAGGTGATATAATAGATGCCATGGATAATGGAATGTCTATTATCAATGGTCTCCATTCAATGCTTAATGATGATAAACAATTAGTTAATGTATCCAAAAAAAATAATGTTGATATACATGATATTCGAATCTCAAAAAAAAGAGAGAAGTTAAGTTTCTGGAGTGGTAAAATATATAAAGTAGATGTACCTAAGATTGTTGTTTTAGGTACAGATTGCGGATTAGGCAAAAGAACAACTGCAAAACTTATTATAGAAGAACTAAAACGTAGCAATGTAAGTTCAGATATGATATATACTGGTCAGACTGGATGGATGCAGGGCTGGGATCATGGATTTATATTTGATTCAACCCTAAATGATTTTGTTTCAGGTGAATTAGAAAGTGCTATCTATGAATGTTATAAATCTAAAAATCCAAAATATATATTAATTGAAGGACAAGCTGCCCTAAGAAACCCATCAGGTCCTTGTGGGAGTGAATTTCTAATATCTGCAAATGTTGATGGAGTAATACTTCAGCATTCTCCAAAAAGAAAATTTTATGATGGTTGGGAACATGTCAATGCGGTTATGCCCTCCTTAGATTCTGAAATAAAATTAATTCACTCATATGGAAAAGAGGTAATTGCTATTACCCTAAATACTCAGGGAATGACTGACCAAGAAAAATTATATCATAAAGAGTTAATTTCAAAAGATTTAGATATACCTGTTTTTTTACCTATAGATGATGGTCTTGATGGTATTGTAGAAATATTACAAAAAAAGTTCTATGAAAATTGAAAATATTGAGATTGATATAATTGATATCGACCTTACAAGACCTTACACTATAGCTTATAAGACAACTTCCTCTATCAAGACTCTTGTTGTGAAAATCATTTTGTCTGATAGCACAGTTGGTGTAGGGGCATCAAATGTCTCAAGATATGTTGTTGGATTAGATACTATGGATTCATACAATAACTCAAAAGAGTATATAGATTATTTAAGAGGAAAGGATATAAATTCTTTCTGGATGATTATTAATGATATAGAAAATGAATTTATTGGTGACCCAGGATCAAAGGCTGCTTTTAATTTAGCAGTTTATGATGCATACTGTAAGAGTCTTGATATTTCTATAGGCAAATTTTTAGGAAGAAAAATCAAATCTCTTCCAACGTCTATAACCGTAGGAATTAAGGATGCTGTAGAGACTATATCTGAAATTAATGAGTATTTAGGTATGGGGTTTAACTACATAAAAATAAAATTAGGAAATGACGTCGATGAAGATATAAGGAGAATTAATATTATAAATGAAACGTTTAGTAATAAAATTAAGATAAGAATTGACGCAAATCAAGGCTGGTCTCTAGATGATACAATTAAGTTTTATGGTGAGACTAAACAGATTGAGTTAATCGAACAGCCTCTATCCGTTGAAGATTTAGATAATTATTTAAACTTCCCATCCAAAATTAAGGATATAATAGCATTGGATGAGAGCCTTGTTAATTTTGGAGATGCAATAAAATTATCAAGTGAAAATTATGGTAAAATTTTTAATATAAAATTAATGAAATGTGGTGGGATTACTACTGGTCAACAGATTGCAAATCAAGCATATCAAAATAACATAGATTTGATGTGGGGATGTAATGATGAGAGTATAATAAGTATTTCTGCAGCATTAAATACTGCTCTCTCCTTTGAAAACACTAAATATCTTGACTTAGATGGTAGCTTTGATTTAGAGAGAGATATAGTTAGCGGAGGATTCAATTTGAAGGATGGAGTTCTTCAGCCATTAGATTCTCCAGGGTTAGGTATTAAATTACTGTAATGAAAATTTTAATTTTAATTTTACTACCCTTTCATTTTTCATTGTGTGCTCAGAAAGATATTTTAAAAAATAAAGTTGATTCAATAATTTCATCTGCAATAAAACTTAAAGCTTTCCCAGGAGCTCAGATTGTAGTACTAAAAGATGGTGAGCAGATTATAAATAAAAGTTACGGTTTCCATACATATGATAGTGTAAAGATGGTTACTAATAACTCTATCTATGATTTAGCATCAATTACTAAACCAACTGCTGGTGCTTTTGCTCTAATGAATTTGTATCATGATGGCCTAATTGACATTAACTCACCTCTAAGCAATTATCTAAAATATTTTAAGAATACTAGAGTAGGAGACACTAAAGTTATAGATTACCTTCAACACATAACAGGTATAAGGCCCTGGATTCCATTTCACGAAACAACTAAAAAAGATAATGGAGAGTTTAAAAAGAAAACTCTTTCATTTATATACAAGAAACGATATAGTATTAAGCTAACAGATAGTCTCTATCTATATAACAATTACAAAAAAGATATTTTTAAACAAATTAAAAACACAAATTTTATTGAGGAAGATACTGTATTGTATTCCGGGCTTTTTTATTATCTAATTCCAGATATAGTTAAAAATCTTTCAGGACAGACTTTTGACTCTTACCTTGAAAAAATTTACGATAGAGTAGATTTAAAGACTATGGTTTTTAACCCTTTAAAAAAGTTTGAACTTGAAATAATAGTTCCCACAGAGGATGATAATTTTTTTAGAAATTTTCAAATTCATGGGGTTGTTCATGATGAGGGGGCAGCTATGATGAATGGGGTATCAGGTAATGCCGGATTATTTTCTACAGCCACTGACCTATCAAAGTTTTATCAAATATTTCTAGATGGGGGCAGCTATGATAAAAACCTTTTTATCGATAAAGAAGTTATTAGTCTATTCACTGAATATGATAACAAAAATCAAAAGTTTTACCGAGGCCTTGGTTTTGATAAGCCAAAACCAGAATATGATATCGATAAATGTACCTACTCAAGATATGTATCAGATTCAAGCTATGGACATTCTGGTTACACTGGGACATTTTTTTGGGTTGATCCTACTCATAACCTGATATATGTTTTCTTATCAAATAGGGTATATGACTCAAGAGAAAATAGACAGATATATGAATTGAATGTTAGAACAAATATTCATGATTTAATATATGAAAATTTAGTTGAAATTGAATCGTGATATATCCAGTAAGAATATGAAAAATTTGATAATTATATTTATTATAATCATTAGTATATCATGTACTAATTTTAGTGTTATTCCTTATGATTGTAATAATTTAACAGTATATAAAGAATGTCAAACTGATCTTTGTAGCTTTTTTATTGACAATGGGTGTTATGTTCATCAAATAAATGGTTTTTATATAGTTTCAAGTAATCAAGTTCCAACAACCGAATATGGATTTGACTCTTCTCCTCTCGAGTTATTTGATCATTCAATCAAATTGTTTAGTAGCTTTTTAGATCAAGATAAGGATGGGCAGATAGACGATGCATATTTAAATTTAAATTATGGTCTTTCTGATAACTTAGCTTTTGTAATTGGTCATAGAGACTTTGTAGACGAAATAACTACAAAAACAGAAGAATATGGAGTGTATGGGATGGGAATGTTTTCTGATAAATGGCCATACATCCCTACGTATGATGGTAAAAGTTTTGAAATAAATGAACTTAAATCTTCTTTGTGGAGGCCTGAGAATCAGGATGCTACTTGGGAAGAAACTTTTCATACAATAACAGAGGCATTCAATAGAATAGATAAAGATTTCAAATTTACAAAAGGTGCTTACCTTAGAGAGTTAATGGATCAGGATATTTCTAATGGAACTTATGATATTTCTGAGCAGAATAATCTTGAAAATGGAGATTACGACTCAGAAACAGCAGTAAATGAATATATACATCAAATATGGCAGATAAATTTTTCTGGTCAGGCAGATAAATTAAATGTTTATCAAAAAAAAGCACTTGAATTTATGATTATGAAAGGAGTTCCTATGTCAGTTGATTCAAATTATAAATTTATTATCGGAGATAGAATTAAATAAAATTTTATCAATTAATTTTAAGTATATATTCAATAAATAAAAAGTATGAAAATTTTAATTTCACCTTCTAAAACTCTAAGCTTCGACAGTGAAGTAAATTGTGAATTTAAATCAGAAAGTAGGTTAATAGATGAAACAAAGGTCTTACATAAAATATTGTTAGACTACACATCTGATGACTTAAAAAATCTGATGAGTGTTAGTGATAAGATTGCCGAGTTGAACTATGACAGATTTAAAAATTGGGATGACCCAAATACATCTGAAAGTTCAAGACAGGCAGTATATGCATTCAAGGGTGATGTCTACTCTGGACTTGATGCTGATACAATAGATGAGGATAAGTTTGATTATCTTCAAAATTCCTTAAGAATTCTATCCGGATACTATGGCTTACTTAGACCTTTTGATCAAATTTTACCTTACAGATTAGAGATGGGAACAAAGCTTGAAAATGAGAATGGAAATAACCTATATAAGTTTTGGGGGGATAAGATTACAGATGTATTGAATGAGGATATATATGAAGGTGATATTGTTGTAAATCTAGCTTCAGATGAATATTTTAAGTCTATAAATAGGGATAAAATTAAATCTAAAATAATTACTCCTGTTTTTAAGGAATTTAAAAATGATACGTATAAAGTCATTGCAATTTATGCCAAAAAAGCTAGAGGTCTCATGTCAAGATTTCTAATCGAAAGAAAATCAAATAGTGTCGACGACATAAAATTATTTAATCTTGATGGCTACTCTTTTGATAGTAGTTTATCAAACGAGCATGAATTAGTATTTACAAGGTAGTAGCGAGAGGGGGAATTGAACCCCCGACCTCCGGGTTATGAATCCGACGCTCTAACCACCTGAGCTACCTCGCTAAAAAAGTAGGCAAATCTAGATATATTATTATAAATAAAGAAAATGTTTTGTGTTCTTAAAATATACTATTAAATTAAACGTCATATAAATTTTAGCTAGATGGCCAAACAAAAATTTGTAGGTGAATATCCTATAAATGCATCAAGGAAGATGCTATTTCCCTACCTAAGTACAGCTACTGGTCTATGTCAGTGGTTTGCCGATGATGTTAACATTAATAATATAGATAAAACATTAATTTTCATTGTTGATGGGGAGGAGAGAATAGCTGTTATCGACTCCATTAAAAATAATAGGTATGTCAGATTTAGATTTCTAAATGAGGATGAGAAACCCAAAGAAAATGATACTCTCGAGTTCCGACTTGAAATTAACGAGTTGACTCAAGAAGTTTTTGTGAGAGTTGAAGAATTTACAGAATCAGATGATTTAGATGAATCATATCAGATTTGGGATAATCTCTTGGCTCAACTTAAAGAAATAATTGGAGCATAAACAATTTCTCTTGTGAGGAAATTAGATTCATTAATACTTAGATCCTTTATTGGACCATTTATTGTTACCTTTTTCGTTGTTGTTTTTATTTTACTGCTACAATTTATGCTTAAATATTTTGATGATATTTTAGGTAAAGATTTAAGTTTTGGTGTTCTTTTTGAGTTTTTATTTTATTTTTCAGTTAGAATAACTCCTGACGCACTACCTCTTGCTATCCTTCTATCTTCAATTATGACATTTGGAAATTTAGGTGAAAATAATGAGTTAGTTGCTATTAAGAGTTCTGGAGTATCTCTAGTTAGGACATTACTTCCATTGTTTTTTATTTCATTATTAATATCTCTTTTTGCATTTTACTCAAATAATAATTTTGTCCCGAAAGCAAACCTTAAAGCTTTAAGTCTCCTATATGATATTAAGAAAAAGAAACCTTCAATGGATTTAAAGGAAGGTCAATTCTATAGTGGTATTCCTGGATATTCAATTAAGGCTAATAAAAAAATTACAGATAGGTTACTAAAAGATGTCATGATTTATGATCACATTACATACCAGGGAAATAATAGAGTGATCTTATCTGATTCAGCATATATGTACTCCATATTGGATAACAAATACTTAGTTTTTGAATTATTTGAGGGTAGCTCATACACTGAAATTCCTAACGATGGGACAAAGAGAAGGACTTTAGTTGAAATTAATCAATTCTATAGAAATAACTTCTCGTTCATGAAACTAGTTTTTGATATGTCATCATTCGATTTGAAGAGAACAAAGGAAGAGTTATTTGCTGATGATTACAGGATGAAGAATACAACTCAATTATCTAATTCTATTGACTCCCTATCTTACAATCAGTTTAAGCAAAAATATATAATGCTAAAAAATTCAAATGCTTTCTACGATTTCCATATGAAAGATAATTTTATTTTTCCTGAGGGTGTTAAAAAGATAAGATCTGAACTTAATG
Source organism: uncultured Flammeovirgaceae bacterium (assembly GCA_913052485.1). Lineage (GTDB taxonomy): Bacteria > Bacteroidota > Bacteroidia > Cytophagales > MED-G16 > MED-G16. The sequence continues at coordinate 90,450 of CAJXDN010000003.1, forward strand.
AAGATAATTTAATTAGAGATTTCTACTCTAAAAATGAAAATCTTATAGATTTAGATAAGTCATTTTATTCAGAAAACGTTAACCTAAATTTCACTAGAAATACATACTCAAGAGCACTTAATTCTGCAAGAAATATTAAAACCAATTTGAGTATAAATTCTGCAAGAATAAAATCTCAAAATTTTGAAATTAACAAAAATGAAATTGAGCTTCTCAAGAAATATGCTCAGGCATTTGCCTGTTTATCTATGTTTATAATTGGAGCTCCGCTTGGTTCTCTAATCAAAAGGGGGGGTGTAGGGTTTCCAGTGATCATATCTATAGGTTTTTACATAGTATACTATGTCCTTAATATTTTAGGTATAAAGTGGGCTAGGGAGGATATAATATCTCCAGCCTTAGCAGCTTGGTTATCAAATTTAGTCTTACTACCAATTGGGTTATTTTTCCTATACCATTCTAGAAAAGATTCTAGAGTTTTTGATACTAATTTAATTGAGTTAATTAAATCAAAGATTCATCAAATTAAAAAAACTTGATAGAATTTTATATCAATTAATATTTACCTATTTTTGCAACGAATTTTAAAGATTAAATAATTTAAACTTTGGCTAAGCATGTATTTAAGTAAAAAAGAAAAAGAAGATATTTTCAAAAATCATGGTCGGTTAAAGAAAAACAATGATACTGGTTCTGCTGAATCACAAATAGCTTTGTTTACTTATCGAATTAAACACTTAACTGATCATTTAAAAGTAAATAAGAATGATCACTCATCAAGGATGGGGTTATTAAGACTTGTTGGTAAAAGAAGGAAATTATTAAATTACCTTTCTTCTAAACATATTGATAGGTATAGAGATATCATAGCAAAGCTTAATATCAGAAAATAAATATTCTTATTTTCATATCGTTTTTCGCGACTTTTATCAATAAACTATATATATAATGATTAAACCTATAAACGTAAGTAAAAAACTTTCAGATGGAAGAGAAGTATCCATTGAAACAGGAAAATTAGCTAAACAAGCTGATGGCTCAGTAGTGTTAACTATGGGCAAGACAATGATTTTAGCATCAGTTGTATCTAAGAAAGAAGCTATGGATAATGTAGATTTTCTTCCATTATCTGTCGACTATCAAGAAAAATTTGCATCCGCAGGAAAAATACCTGGTGGATTTTTAAAGAGAGAGGGAAGACTTTCCGATCATGAAGTTCTTATTTGTAGATTGGTTGATAGGGTTTTAAGACCTCTATTCCCATCAGATTATCATGCAGACACTCAAGTATTATTATACTTAATTAGTGCTGATAAGGATGTTTTACCTGATGCTCTTGCTGCTCTTGCTGCATCAGCTGCATTAACTGTTTCAGACATACCTTTTAATGGTCCAATTGCTGAAGTTAGAGTTGTCAAGTCTGATGGAAAATATATTGTTAACCCAACACCTGAGCAAATTGAAAATGCTACACTTAACCTAATGGTTGGAGCATCATATGATAATATTTCCATGGTTGAAGGTGAATCTAAAGAAGTATCTGAGGATGAGATTGTTGAGGCACTTAAAGTTGCTCATGAGGCTATTAAAACTTTATGTGAACTTCAGAATGAACTACTTAAAAATGTTGGGAATCAAGATAATAGAGAATATTCTCACGAAAAATCTGACGATGATCTCAAAAATGATATTGTCAAGAAAACTTATGATGACCTATACAAGATAGCTGCAAAGGGTATTGCTAATAAGAAGAAGAGAGGTGAATCTTTTAAAGAGGTAAGAGAAAAGTATTTAGAATCTATTGGAGCTGCTGATAATGAAGATTTTGATCATTTTCTATTTAAGAAATATTTTCATGATGTAGAGAAAGATGCCATCAGGAATTCTGTATTAGACTCTAAGGTTAGGTTGGATGGAAGGAAATTAGATGAGATTAGACCTATCTGGTCTGAAATTGATTATTTACCTAACGCTCATGGTTCAGCAATCTTTACTAGGGGTGAGACTCAGTCTCTTACAACTGTTACTTTAGGTACAAAACTTGATGAGCAGATGATCGATGGTGCTATGCATAATGGATACAATAAATTTATCCTTCACTATAATTTCCCTGGTTTTTCTACTGGTGAGGTTAGACCTAATAGAGGTGCTGGGAGAAGAGAAATTGGCCATGGTAATTTAGCGTTGAGAGCTCTTAAAAATACTATACCTGCGGACGAAGATAATCCTTACACAATCAGAATTGTATCTGATATCTTGGAATCAAATGGTTCATCTTCTATGGCAACTGTTTGTGCAGGAAGTTTGGCATTAATGGATGCAGGTATTAAGGTTAAAAAGCCTGTCTCAGGTATTGCAATGGGTATGATTTCAGATGCTAAGTCTGGAAAATATGCGATTTTGTCTGATATTTTAGGAGATGAAGATCACCTCGGTGACATGGATTTTAAAGTTACTGGTACAGAGGATGGCATAACAGCTTGTCAGATGGATATTAAAATTGATGGATTATCTTTTGATGTGCTAACTGAAGCTTTAAATCAAGCTAAAGAAGGTAGACTTCATATTTTAAAAGAAATGTCTAACACAATAAAGGATTCTAGATCTGATCTTAAGGCCCATACGCCTAGATCTTTCCAGATGTCTATTCCTAAAGATATGATTGGTGCTGTGATTGGTCCTGGTGGTAAGATTATCCAAGAGATTCAGAAAGAATCTGGTGCAACAGTTCTTGTCGAAGAAGTTGATGAGAATGGTATTGTAAATATATTCTCTTCAAACCAGGAGGATATGGATAATGCAGTCGAAAGAGTTAAGGCTATAATTGCTGTCCCTGAAGTAGGTGAAACTTACGTTGGCAAGGTTAAGTCAATTAAAGACTTTGGTGCATTCATTGAGTTTATGCCTGGTAAGGATGGTTTACTTCATATCTCTGAAATCAAGTGGGAGAGAGTTGAGACTATGGAAGGTGTTTTAGAAGAGGGTGAAGAAGTAAAAGTTAAACTTATTGAAGTCGATAGGAGAACTGGTAAATTTAGACTTTCTAGAAAAGCTTTATTACCAAAGCCTGAGAAAAAAGATAAGTAATGAGTGATAAAAAGGTTGATATATTAATAATTGGTTCTGGTCCTGCAGGATACACTGCAGCAATATATACATCTAGAGCTGGTTTAAATACATTATTGTATAAAGGAGATCAACCTGGTGGACAATTGACCATCACCTCTGATGTTGAAAATTATCCTGGTTACCCTGATGGAGTTATGGGGCCGGAGATGATGGTTGATTTTGAGAAACAAGCTGGTAGATTTGGTGCTGAGGTTAAGTCTGGTATGATTTCATCAGTTAATTTTTCTTCAGGAGAATTGATTGCTTTTTCTGATTCTAATGAGAAAATAATTGCAAAATCTGTTATTATATCTACAGGTGCATCAGCCAAATGGTTAAATCTTGAGTCTGAACAGAGGTTGAATGGAAAGGGTGTATCTGCCTGTGCAGTTTGCGATGGGTTTTTCTTTAGAGGTCAAGACGTTGCAGTTGTTGGAGGGGGTGATACTGCAGCTGAGGAGGCTCTTTATTTATCTAAACTTACAAATAAAGTTCATCTGGTTATTAGAAGAGATGAGATGAGAGCGTCAGTAATTATGCAGAATAGGATAAAAGAGAATGACAAAATTGAAATTCATTGGAATTCTGAGATAATGGAAATTAAGGGCGATGAGTCTGTAGAAGGCATTGACATTTTAAATAATGTTACTAAAGAGATTACAAACATATCTTTAGGTGGGGTATTTATAGCAATAGGACATCAGCCTAACACTGATATTTTTAAAGATTACTTAAACCTTGATGAGAGTGGGTATATATTAACAAAACCAGGAAGTACAGAAACTAACGTTCCAGGTGTTTTCGCAACTGGTGATGCCCAAGATAAAATATATAGACAGGCAGTTACTGCTGCAGGATCAGGTTGCATGGGAGCTTTAGACGCAGAGAGATATATTTCAAATAATTAATTATGGTTGATGTTTTAGTGATTTTGGCACATCCTGATGATGCTGAATTATGTTGTGCGGGTACTCTTTTGTCTTCAATAGAAGATGGTCTAAAGGTTGGTATGGTTGATTTAACAAGAGGAGAGTTAGGAACTAGGGGAACTGATAAGATAAGATTAGAGGAAGCTGCTAATGCTGCTAATGTAATTGGTGCAGAATTTAGATTTAATTTATGTCTAAGAGACGGCTTTATTAGTTCAGACGAGGAATCATTAATGAAAGTGGTAGAACAAATTAGAAAACATCAGCCTAAAATTATAATTACTAATTCAAGGAAAGATAGGCACCCTGATCATGAAGCAGCATCTAGATTGGTAAAAAAAGCCTGTTTTTTATCTGGTTTGGTTAAGATCAACACAAAATTTGAAGGAGAAAATCAGTCTCCGTGGAGACCAAAATCAATTTTATATTCTATTCAAAACAATTATGTAGATCCTGACTTTGTTATAGATATAACTAAGTTTTATGATAAGAAAGTAGAGGCTATAAATTGTTTTAAAAGTCAGTTCTACGATCCAAAAAGTAATGAACCAAAATCCTTCATTTCATCGAAAGAGTTCATGAATTTTATTAACTCTAGGGCTATAGAGATGGGGCATTCAATTGGTGTTGTATATGGTGAAGGATTTACCTCTGAGAATAAACTTCAAATTAATTCTTTGGATAGTATTATTTAAGGATAGAGTTTACTCAGCTCCCAGTTTCCTGATTTTTTTTCGTAAAGTATTCTATCATGCATTCTTGAAGATCTACCTTGCCAAAATTCTATTGATATTGGTTTAATAAGGTATCCTCCCCAGAAGTCAGGATATGGTATATTTTCATCTTTGAATTTATTTTCATAATGCACAAATCTTTCTGTTAAATCTTTGGAGTCTTCTAACTTTTTACTTTGTTTAGAAGCCCACGCGGCGATTTTACTTTTTCGTGGCCTTGAGTTAAAGTATTTTATGGAATCTTCGGTTATTAGTTTAGTCGCAGTCCCTTTTATTACAATCTGTTTTTCAATCTTTTTCCATAAAAAAACTGAGGATACAATATTATTTTTTTGAATATCGACACCCTTTTTACTTGTGTAGTTTGTAAAAAAAATAAATCCATCTCTTGAAATATCTTTAAGTAAAACTGTTCTTGAGTTAATTGAGTTATCATTTAATGTTGATAGAACCATAGCATTTGGTTCAATAACCTTTTTTTTTTCAGCGAATTTAAACCAGCTCTTAAATTCATTAATTGGGTCACTGTCGAAGTTTTTTAAATCAACTATTTCTCCAGAATAATCTACCCTTAAGTTTTGAATTCCTTTCATAATTAAATTATATTGATAGTATGGATTTCAACTATTTTAACTTTAAATCTAGTAATAAAGTTGCTAAAGGTAGTCTAATTTTTTCTCAACCTTTAATGCAAGATCTAAACTTTAACAGATCCATTATCTTAATATGTGAACATAATTCAGAAGGTAGTTTTGGTTATAAATTAAATGATAAGATAAAGCCTAGTTCAATCCAAACGGATATTGATCCAATGATAAAAAACTATTTATTTTCAGGTGGTCCAGTTGAAACCTCAAATTTAAATTTTATCCATAATTCTCAAGAAATCAAAGATTCAGAAAGAATTAGTAAGAATGTATACCTTGGTGGAGAGTTAGAATCAATTCTTGATCGCAAATTGGATTATAAGATTGATGTTAAGTTTTTTTCAGGCTATTCTGGGTGGTCTCAAAATCAATTAGAAACTGAGATAGAGGATAATTCTTGGATAGTAGTAAATGAGTATGATTATAGTATAATATTTAAGGAAATTGATGATAATTTTTGGTCTAAATTTTTGTCAAATCAGGGAATAAAAAATAAAATATTTTCTAATTATCCGAAAGACTCCTCAATGAATTAAAATATTAATTAAATTTGCCACATGTCTGAAAATGATAAAAAAAAATTAGTTGAGAAATCTGAAAATAAAAAGACAGATAAATTAACTACTAAAACTATTTCTGAAGAAAAGTCACTGCCTGAAAAGCCTGTTCAAGAATCGAAACCACTGTCTGAAGAGACTGTTCAAGAATCGAAACCACTGTCTGAAGAGCCTGTTCAAGAATCGAAACCACTGTCTGAAGAGCCTGTTCAAGAATTGAAATCAACCCTTGAAAATAGTGATAATTCTCAATCTAATGCTGATCTTGATCCCATTAAAAAGATAAAGAAAAAGAAAGAAATCGTCAGGAATTTAAGAGACTTGGTCAATGGAGTCGAAGATAAAGACACATTTAACAAAGTCAAAGAGTTACAAAACTTATGGAAAGAGATTGGACAGGTAGAGAATTCAAAAGACAGATCATTATGGACAACTTATAATGCTTTACTTGACAGGTTTTATGATAATAGAGGAATTTATTATGAGCTCAAAGACTTAGATAGAAAAAAGAATTTAGAGCTTAAATCTGCGATATGTGATAAGGCAGAGTCCCTAATTAATGACTCAAATGTTATGAGGTCCGTTTCGAAGCTAAATGAGCTTCATTCTGAGTTTAAACATATTGGCCCTGTAAGTAAGGATTTTCAAGATAAGATATGGGATAGACTTAAGAAAGCATCAGATGAAGTGTACAAGAAGAAAAAAGAGTTTATATCAAATATTAAGGTCTCACTTAATGAAAACTTTGAGAAAAAATCAAGTTTACTAGATGAGATAATATCACTCAAAAATTTTAAATCTGATAATATAAGAGAATGGAACTCTAAGACAAAGATTGTTTTATCCTTAAAAGATAAATGGAATTCAATTGGAGGAATACCTAAGCCGTCATCTAAAAATATCAGTAAAGAATTCTGGAACTCTTTTAAAGAATTCTTTGCTAATAAATCGAATTTTTTTAAGAAAATTGACGAATCGTATAATTCTAATCTTAACAAGAAACAAGATCTAATTGATAAGGTTAATTCTTTAAAAAATAGCGATAAGTGGGAAGAGACATCTAAACAAATTCAGCTTACACAAAAGGAGTGGAAAAAAATAGGTAAGGTTCCAATTAAAAAGAAAGACTCAATTTATAATGAATTTAAAGAGGCATGTGATTTCTTCTATGAGAGGATGAGAGTCGAGGATAAGGACACAATAAAAATGTATGAGGATAACTTCTCTAAAAAAATTGAGATCTGTGAAAAAATTGAAGCACTTCTAGATAGTGACTCATTTGATCAAGATCAATTTTTCAAGCATCAAGTTAGATTTCTAGAAATAGGCCATGTACCTAAAGATAAAATAGATAAGGTAAAAGAGAAGTTCAAGTATACCATTGAGTTAGTTGTAGAAAAATCTTCTAAATCTATGGATAAGGATGATTTTGATAAATTTAAATTTATTGTTGAACTTAATTCACTTGCTAAAAATCCTTACTCTAAAAGTAAGATTATTAAGAAAAAATCGGATATTATAAAAAAAATAAATTTAATACAGTCTGAAATTAAAAATCTAAAAAACAATATTTATTATCTGAAAGAATCTGTTGCTGCTGATAATTTAAAGAAGGAATACATGGAAAAAATTAATAATTCTGACAAGGAGGTAGAATCTCTAAAGCTTCAACTTAATCTTATTAATAAAGTTTGAATTTTCCACACCTAGAAAGCTTTTACTCAGTTTTAGAAATTATAGAGCCTTACATAAATAGGACACCTATAATAACATCCTCATCAATTAATAAAAAGTTTAATTTGGATATTTACTTTAAATTAGAGTTGATGCAGAAGACAGGATCCTTTAAGGCTAGAGGTGCAGTAAATAAGGTTTTAAAATTAAGCGATGAGGAAAGGTTAAGAGGTGTTGTAGCCATATCAGCTGGAAATCACGCGCAGGCAACATCTTGGGCTTGCTCTCAGTTCGGTATAAAATCAAAAATTGTTATGCCGCACACCGCATCTAAATCAAAAATTAATGCAACTAAATCATATGGTGGTGATGTGGTACTCACAAAAGGAAAAATGATGGACACTTGTCAGGAGTTAATTGATAAGGAAAACTTGATATTTGTACATCCATTTGATGACCAAGATATCATCTCAGGGCAGGGAACAGTATCTCTTGAGGTAATAAATGAAATTAAGACATTAGACTATGCTTTTATTAGCATAGGAGGTGGTGGATTAATATCAGGTATGGCATGTTTCTTGAAACAGATAAATCCTAATATTAAAGTAATTGGTGTAGAACCCGTTAATTCTAATGTCATGACTAAAAGTATAGAATCTGGTAAACCACAAAATTTTGATACATTAAAAAATAAGACGATAGCAGATACTTTGGCGGCTCCTTTCGCTGGGAATCTTACTTTTGAATATGTTAAAAAATATGTCGATGAAATTATCAATGTTTCCGAAGAGGAGATGATTGAATCTCTAAAGGTGATGATTGAAAGATTAAAGATTGTGCCAGAACCTGCTGCCTCTGCATGTTTTGTCCCGATAATTTTCAATAAATTAAAAATTCCTAATAAATCAAAATGTCTGGTAGTTGTCTGTGGTGGAAATATTGATCTCTCAAACATTAAGTCTCTATTTTGAAGGTTAAGATTCTTTTTTTCTTATTTCTTATTTGCTCTACTCCCTTATTTTCATTAGACTCTACAAAAAATAAAATAGATAAAAATTTTTATAAATTTCTTGTAGTAGAGGGGGCAGTTCTAACAGGTGCCATGTCATACCTTAAAAATGAGTGGTATTCAGATAAGAAAAGAGTACCTTTCCATTTCTATAACGACCTAAAGGGTTGGAATCAAATCGATAAGTTTGGGCACTTCTATGCCTCATATATTGAAAGTAATGTAGGTTACTCCCTAATGAAAAAATTTAATTTTTCCGAGAGGCAATCTCTCTACATAGGAGGTTTTCAGGGTCTTATCCTTGAGACGCCAATTGAATTTTTTGATGCTTACTATGATGGTTGGGGTTTTTCCATATCTGATATGGTTGCAAATGCTTTTGGATCTCTTTTTTTTATTTACCAGCAGAAGTTATTTGGTGAACAGATTATTAGGCCAAAGTTATCATTTAGTAGATCTTTATATGCTAGAAATGCAAATGGTCTGCTAGGCAAGAATAATTTATTTTCTGAGTTTGTTTATGATTATAACGGATACACCTACTGGTTTTCCTTCTCTCCTAAGAGGCTATTCAATTTAAAGAAAATACCAGAGTGGATTAACTTTTCTGTAGGTTACGGGTCTGATGGCATGATTGGAGAGTTTGAAAATAGACTAAGTTATAGGGGAGTTGAAATCCCTAATTATAAGAGGTATAGGCAATTTTATTTATCACTTGATATTGATTTTTCAAAGATTAAGACGAATTCTAGATTCATGTCTCACGTGTTTAATGCCCTCAGTTACATTAAAATTCCTCTACCTACCATTGAGTTTTCAAATAAGAAGGTAAGAGGTCACCTTTTTTACTTCTAAATTTAAACTTATCTCTAGAAATGATGATAAGATTTTTTTCTTTTTAAATTGATATTATATTTGCGAGAAATTAAAATTAGCCTCGTTAGCTCAGATGGTAGAGCAAGTGATTTGTAATCACTAGGTCGCTGGTTCGATCCCGGCACGAGGCTCTCAGGTTAAATAAGAATTTATTTTTTATTTATATTTTTACTACCTAATTAAAATTTATACTATGAAATTAATTTACACTTTATGTTTTTCACTACTATGTTTTTATGGTTTCTCCCAATTAAAGACACCCTCTGCAAGTACAGCTTCTAAAGTTGAGCAGACAGTTGGATTAACTGAGATAGAAGTTGAATATAATAGACCTTCGAAGAGGGGTAGAGATATTTTTGGGAATTTGGTTCCTTTCGGAAAATTATGGAGAACAGGTGCAAATAGTGGCACCGAGATTAGTTTCTCATCCGATGTCTCGATCAATGGTGAGAATATCAAGGAGGGTACATACTCAGCTTTTTCTATACCAAATGAGGATAGCTGGAGTATAATACTCTACTCAGATACTGACCTGTGGAGTGTGCCAAGGAACTGGGACGAGAGTAAGGTAGTTTTTCAATCTGATTTTGCAACAAACGTATACAACAGTCATACTGTTGAGACATTCACAATATCATTCGATAACATAACTAATAACGACGTTAACCTTGTATTCTCGTGGGACGATACTTTCGTACAAGTTCCCATAGAAGTACCTACCAGACAACTTGTAGAGAATCAAATTGAATCAGTTATGGACGGTGACCCTAAATCAAGTGATTATTACTCTGCGGCTGTATATTATCTACAAGAAAACAATAAACTTGATATTGCTCTGAAATGGATGAACAAAGCTATGGAAATGACAGAAAATCCTAGGTTCTTTCAACTTAGACAACAGTCATTAATCCTAGCCGCTAATGGTAAGTACAGGGAAGCTGTAAAAATTGCCAAAAAATCTTTAGAGCTATCGGTTAAGGCTAATAACCAAGATTATATTAAAATGAATAACGATTCCATCGAGGAGTGGTCAAATATGTAATCAGAACTAGAGATTGTTCAAAATTAGAATTTTAATATTTTATTATATTTTTCTTGCACCTCTTTATTGTATCTCTCAGTCAGTAAGGATAAATGAAGCTGTATCGTCAAATTCCTTATTCATTGATGAGGAAGGTGATTCACCGGACTGGTTTGAACTCTATAATTATGGGGACGAAAGTATTTCTTTAGGTGGTTGGACGGTTTCAGATAAGGATGATAACCCAAAAAAATGGGTATTTCCTGATATATCGCTAGGTCCAAAGGAATATATTGTCATCTGGGCATCCGGTAAGGATAGGGGTAGTTCTAACATTTTCAAGACATTGATAAACTGGGGTGACGAATTTAAATATGTAATTCCTGATGGCAGTACTCCATCTAACTGGAAAGGTGAGGATTTTATTGATGCAAGTTGGGACAATGGAAGAAGTGGATTTGGTTACGGAGACGGAGACGATGAGACAAAAATACCTACTGGTACATTATCACTATTTATAAGAAAAACTTTTCAACTAAACGATTTAGATAATGTAGAGAGTCTGATACTAGATGTTGATTATGATGACGCCTTTGTCGCATATGTCAATGGTGTTGAAGTAGGTAGAAGAAATATAGGTGGGAATCCCCCTCTGTACAACTCAGTCCCTTACACTGACCATGAGAGCGCAATCTACAGGAACGAGATGCCTGACCGTGTCACTATAACAAGTTTAAATGGTATAGTAAATTCTGGTGAAAATGTCTTCGCACTGCAAGCCCATAATATCTCTGGCACATCCTCAGATTTTACAATTATCCCATTTCTGAGTGTTTCCCTGAAAAATGATGATCCAGGTCTTGGCGTAATACCTCCTGACTTACTTAATTTAAATAATTTGAGTCTCCATACAAATTTTAAGATTTCCTCGGCTGGTGAGAACATCTCATTATATGATCCTAGCGGTAATAAAATTAGTGAGATGAATGTCACGGGTTTACCTGCCGATATCTCAATTGGGATTTCAGATAATAATGATGTCGTCCACTTTAAATCTCCAACTCCTGGATTTAAGAATTCATCAATTTTTTATGAGGGATCTAATCAGACAGATATTATTTTCTCACATGATGGAGGATCGTTCACAGGAGAGGTAAACTTGTCTCTCTCCGGTGTGTCTTCGGATGAAGTGATTAGGTACACCTTAGACTCAACAGAACCCGAAGAAAATTCAATGATTTACTCAACCCCAATAAATATTAAAAATACTACTGTTGTCAGGGCCAGGGTTTTTGAGGCTGGGCATATCCCATCAACTACTAAATCGAAGGCCTATATATATAACGTAAATCATACCTTACCTGTCGTTTCATTAATCACAGAGCCCAATAACTTATTTGATGCGGATGATGGTATATACGTTTTTGGAGATTCCTATGATCAAAATTATCCGCATTTTGGAGCTAATTTCTGGGAGGATTGGGAGAGACCCATCCATTTCTCTTTATATCAGAATAATAATAATTTTGAGACAAGCTTTAATGCTGGTGTTAAAATATTTGGAGGATGGAGTAGGGGGCAAGCCCAGAGGTCATTCTCAATATTTGCTAGGGGAAAGTATGGTACCTCTTCAATTAATTATAAGTTATTTCCAGATCTTGACTACTCTGAATTTCAATCCTTTATCTTAAGAAACTCTGGACAAGACTGGCTAAGGACATCAATTAAAGATGCTGCAATTACAAGCCTCCTGGAGGGAACTGGACTTGATTATCAATCTTATAGACCTGTAGTGACCTATATCAATGGTGATTACTGGGGTATATATAACATGAGGGAGAAGGTAAATGAGCATTTTATAGCATCGAAACATGATGTTGACCCGGATGAGATAGATATACTCACTAACAATTCAGAATTAGTTCACGGCTCTTCAGAGGATTATGATGACCTTATTAATTTTGTATATAATAATAGTTTAGCCTCTAAAGCTAATTATGACTATGTACAGGATAGGGTGGATATAGATAATTATATTATATACCAAGTCTCTCAGGTCTATTTTAATAATCACGACTGGCCAGGAAATAATATAAAGTATTGGAAACACAAGGAGGGAAAGTGGAGATGGATAATTTATGATACTGATTTTGGTTTCGGTAGTCACCCCTCCTGGTTAGGGTATAACTACAATACTTTAAATTTTGCCCTGAATGAAAATGGTCCCAATTGGCCTAACCCTCCTTGGTCTACTTTACTATTTAGGAGATTAGTCGAGAACTTAGAATTTAGAAATAAGTTTATCAATAGGTACTCTGACGAACTCAATTCTAGATTCTTACCTGAAAGATTTTCAAATCACATTGACTCTATGATTGATAAAATAAAAATTGAAATTCCTTCACATTTTGATAGATGGAGAAATTACGTGCAAAATTGGAATTATGAGGACTATGTCAACGAAATGAAGAATTTTTCTAATAATAGATCTTTCTTCTGTAGAGAGCACATTAAATCTACATTTAATCTCCCAAGTATTCAGAACCTCTCACTTTCTATCGAAGATAATGAAATGGGATCCATTGAGTTAAATGATAATCTAATTATAAATACTTCTGACTGGACTGGTAAGTATTTTGAAGGTGTCCCAGTGAAGATTAATGCAAAGTCTAATCCTGGTTTTTCTTTTTCTCACTGGTCTGATGAATCGTTGACCCAGTATGAAAATCTGGATTTAAATAGCCCCACTCTAGAGGTAGATTTGAAAGGTTTTTCAAAATTTAAAGCTCACTTTGATGTGGCCCCTCTCTCTACTGAAAATCCAATATTTATAATTAAAATATATCCAAATCCAGCAGATAACTTATTAAAGATATCACTAAAGCCAGGATTAGATATTAAGAGCATAAATTTTATTGATATGAAGGGAGAAGTATTTAAGCCAGTATCGGTGATTCGCACAGGATATAGTTTAGACGTTAATGTATCTAATTTCGATAATGGTATATATATTCTTGAGCTACAAAGCGAAAATGAGGTCAGTAGAGTTAAGGTAGTTATTGAAAAAAGAAATTAAATTTAAATAATCATCTCTAAGGCACTAATGAAAAATATCAATTTTCTATTACTTTTATTTCTATTTTATGGATGTGAAAATATTAACAAGGATAGTATGTCATCAGTTCGTATAGATAAACAGTTATTTGGTGAGACAGTGGAAGGAGTAAAAATCTATGAGTACACATTGAAAAATAAAGGTGGTATGGAGATTAGTATTATTGAATATGGTGGAATAATAACATCTTGGAAAGTTGGAGATAGAGAAGGTATCTACGAAGATGTAGTATTGGGGTTTGATAACTTGAGTGACTACGAAAATAAAAGTCCTTACTTTGGTGCACTCATTGGAAGATACGGTAATAGGATAGCTGACGGTAAATTCAACATTGAAAATATAAACTATACTTTAGAAAGAAATAATAATGAAAATCACCTCCACGGGGGGGTAACGGGATTTGATAAGGTTGTCTGGGAGGCTAAAGAAGAATATAACGACTCATCTGCGACACTATCCTTAAAATATCTGAGTGAGGACATGGAGGAAGGCTACCCTGGTAACTTAGATGTCACTGTTACATATAGTCTTAATAATGATGACGAGTTGAGTGTTAGGTATGAGGCCGAGACGGATAAAACGACCATAATAAATTTAACACAGCACTCATACTTTAACCTAACAGCAAATTTCAATAATAACATATTGAATCATAAAATTTTAATAAATGCGGACTCATATCTACCCGTGGACCCGACACTTATTCCTACGGGTGAACTTCGTGAAGTCATTGGTACACCATTTAATTTTTTAGAATCTAAGAGAGTTGGAAGAGATATTGAATCTAAGAATAGACAGTTAGAATATGGAATTGGTTACGACCACTGCTGGGTTTTAAACGATCAAAATCAGGGGGTTAGATTTGTTGCATCGGCATATGAGGAAGTATCAGGGAGGTTACTAGAGGTGTTTTCTGATCAGCCTGGCTTACAGTTTTATTCAGGTAACTTCCTGGATGGAAGTCTTAATTCGAAGGGTGATGGATTTTATAATTTTAGGACTGGTTTCTGTCTTGAGACTCAGCACTATCCAAATTCACCAAATGAGATAAACTTCCCATCTACTTTACTACAACCAGGAGAGAGATATCTCTCTGAAACTATCTTCAGATTTAGTGTAAAATAAGTATTTAATATCTTTTAAATTTATTTTAATATTAATACTTTAGGTTATGGTTTTAGCCCAGAAATATCATAAGCCCTATCTCCTTTTTTTTCTTATTTTCTGTAATTCTCTATTTGCGCAAATTAATAGATTCGATGAGTCTACATGTCACCTTGTACACAGAGGGGATCACGATAACATGACGTATCATAGCCATGATGCAAGATTTAGGCCCCTAATTAAGTCAGATAATCAAATTAAAAATCCAATTTTTACTGCAAATAATGAGGAAAATATAGTGACGTCCTTTCTTAAAGCATACGGTAATGACGTATGGAAATTTACCAAAGTTGATAACGAAGATATAAAGATAGAGTTTACTGGGGTTCAAGTTGGAATTTATTATGGTGCATTTGGTGAGGTACAAATAAGTGTCATCAAGCCAGATGGAACCTATATGATTGAATTCTCAAAAATATATTCAACAAACTCTACTGCCACTCCAAAAAGCTACGTAATTCCTGGTGACAGCCCAAATGGAGAGTATCAAATTGAGGTCAGCCCATATAAGAATGAAAAGGGGGGGTATAAGTTAGGTGTCATTAAGAATAACTCATACATTAATTTGACTAGTTACGACAGTCCTAGACCAGTAACGCAAACATATAAAATAAATGAATCAGCTAACTCTAGTGAGGAGTGGAATTATACAGAGAATGGTAGCTTCTCGCAGGGTGACGATGTTCATAGTTATTCCGTTGTTTTGAAAAAAGATGAAAATCTTGTAATTGACTTATATAATATCGAGCCCTTCTTAAGAGGTTGGTGGGGTGGAGAAGATTGGAGTTCTATGGATACAAAGCTATACCTCCTTGATTCAGAAGGGAATATTGTTGCGCAAGATGATGACTCTGGGAATAATAAAAATGCAAGAATTTATTACACGGTTGAAAAGTCTGGTACCTATAATTTAATAGCAACAAATTATGGTAAGTATGATGAGAATCAGTGGAGTACAGATGTTTCCGTTCAAGACCCTGACTGGAAGCTAGGATCAACAGGTATTACCTATTATACTTTAGAATTTGACTCTGATTCTAATGTCGACTTTGTATATGAGGAGTATTCTGTTAATGATACAAACTCAGTTATGATTAATGCGGTATTGATTACTAATGATGAGTCTCTAGATGAGATACCTATCACTGTTTCTAAAGTTCAAGATTTAATTAAAGAATTAAATAAAGAGTACAACGTACTTTACGACTCTGGTAATTGGTCCTCATTTGAGTTAGCTGGGGTAACAAAGTTTTTTAACGAAGACTATCACGTAACTGGATCCCCTCATCAAGCTCTAGCTCAAATTGGAAATGGTCCCGCAGTAAAGAAAAATTACCTTAACCTAATCTTTTTAGATTGTGATGCTGAAAAGACAGGAATTGTTGGAACCACATACTTATACTCTAGCGTTCTTGATAAAAAGGGTGCGTCTATAGTACTTGATAAAGATGCAGGCGCAGGTGTGCTAATACATGAGATGGGTCACGTAATAGGAATGAATCATACAGCTGGAACCTGGCCTCCAGCTTCTCACTCTTTAGACCTTCAAGACAATAAAAAGTTAGGTTATCTAACTGCTGACATCTCAAAGGCTGAGAATTCATACATGAGTAATTGGACAGCTTTCCCACTAAATTATGATCCTTACGTAAGTATTTACCTTACTGATTCAAAGTATACACTCGCAACACCATCTTACGGTGACCATTTCAAAGAAGGTTTCAGGAGTTGGTTAGTTAATAATGATTATATAAGTTCTGATGCACCAGGTACTGGTTATGAGGGGAATAATATTCTTGATATGTCATCTAATTTTAAAAATTTAAAAGAATTTAATACATCATCTCATCAGCTATTTCCTTCAATTGCTTCATCAAAAAACTCAGAAAATAATAAGGCCGCATTCAGCTTTGTTAATGCAAATAATAACAAGCTTTCCTACGCTACCAGAGATAAAAATAATGAGTGGTCAAATATCTCTGAGTACTCTGGGGATATTTATGCTGCTAACGTAAAAATGAACTATAGGGGAGATGCTGTTATTATTGCAGAACCGTTCCGAGATCAGGGCATAATTTCAATCTACAGGCCTTATAACTCTGATAACTGGGACTCCCCAGTCACAATCTCATCATCAGATTTTAGATATCATCTCAGAAGCAGTTCCGCAATGAATAGTTCAGGTGATGTCGCTGCGGTATGGCTTGAGAATCACGACTTCGACTTTAAAATTATCTCAAACGAATTAGTTGGCGGTGTATGGAAAGGTGAACAAGTAATTAGCTCCTCATCTAATAATAAGGAGCTTCCATCTGTAGCATATAATGATAGTGGTGATATGATTATTACTTGGCAGGAGTGGAACATTGATGATTCAGAGAGATATGATGTAGTCGGTAAGTTTAGAGAAGGTTACAATGGAAGTTGGGGAGTTTTAGAAACTTATAATGACAAATCTAATCATGCAGGATTCTCTCAAGTTGCTTTAGATAACAGTGGAGATGCAATTATTTACTGGAGAGAAGAAGTTGGACCCTTTGAACCAAATGCAACCGACAACCCTACTGGTGAGTTAATGGTTAGATATAGGGATGAGGATGGGACCTTTGAGGTCGCCCAGTCAATATCACCTGATGGTGAGGATTCATTCAATGCGTCACTTGAAGTTACTAAACCTAGGATAGTTTTTCAAAATGGTAAGGCCGCTGTGACGTGGTGGGGTGTTAATGATGGAAGGAATGTTATTTATGCGTCTATAATGAAAACTCGTAACTCCTGGACAAATAATAGACTAACAGATAGTGGTAAAAGTGCTATAAATCCCTCAATATCTATTGGTAATTCTAGTGATAGTTTGATAGGGGTTTCTTGGCAGAGAACGGACGGGCTGCACTACAGAATACAGTCAAGATTTTATAACCTTAACACAAATTCATGGTCATCTACCTACACAGCATCCGATGCTGGAGGCAATGCCATACACTCTGACATATCCATTGATAGTGATGAGAAGGCATCCATATCCTGGGTTAGATATAGTTCAGGCTCTGGAAAATATGTACCTCAGATTAGACAATTTATCCCACTAGGCTATGACTCAGATGGAGACGGGTTAGCTGATGAAAGTGATAATTGTCCACAAACCTCGAATGCTGACCAGTTAGATACCGACGGTGACGGGGAGGGAGATGTCTGTGACACAGATGACGACGGGGACGGAGTACTTGATACCGAAGACAACTGTCCACTGACAGCAAATGCTGACCAGTTAGATACCGACGGTGACGGGGAAGGTGATGTCTGCGATACTGACGACGACGGGGACGGAGTGCTAGATACTGAAGACAACTGTCTGCTTACATCGAACGCTGACCAGTTAGATACTGACGGTGACGGTGACGGTGATGTTTGCGATACTGACGACGACGGAGACGGGGTACTAGACACTGAAGATAACTGCTCACTTACAGCAAATACTGACCAGTTAGATACCGACGGTGACGGTGAGGGTGATGTGTGCGACACTGATGACGACGGGGACGGAGTACT
>CAJXDN010000004.1 GCA_913052485.1 uncultured Flammeovirgaceae bacterium
GCTCGAACCTAGACTCTTCTGGACCAAAACCAGACGTGTTGCCAGTTACACCATGAGCCAATATGGGCTACAAAAGTAGATGTTATTTTTAATTTATTGAAATAAAAATTATGCATTTTCTTCAAGCCATTTCCTTGCATTATAAAATGGTAAAATCCAAGGTGATATTTTATCATTTCTTTCTGATGGATAATGCGCCCAATTCCACGGAAAAATTGACCTCTCGAGGTGAGGCATTATTGCAAGATGTCTCCCATCATCTGAACAAATTGCAGCAGCAGAGTGATCTGATCCATTAGGGTTAGCTGGGTAATCATTGTAGTGGAATTTTGCGGCAATATTTATATTTTCATTCTTAAAATTAAATTTACCTTCACCATGAGCTGACCATATTCCTAGAATTGAACCCTCTAGACCCTTTAACATTATTGAATTTGATTTTTGTATATCTATACTGGAGAATACACACTCAAACTTATTTGAATCATTATGTTCCATTTTTGGATGGTTTTCTTTTTTATCAGGATAAACCAAGTCTAATTCCATCATGAGTTGACACCCATTACAAACTCCCATACTCAGAGTATTTTCTCTTTTATAAAATTCTTCAATTGTCTTTTTGGCTCTTTCATTATATTTGAATGCACCAGCCCATCCTTTGGCAGAACCTAGAACGTCTGAGTTAGAAAATCCTCCTGGAAAAATTAACATATTAATATCATTAAGAGACTCTCTTCCTGATACTAAATCGGTCATATGAACATCTTTAACATCAAAACCTGAAATATATAACATGTAGGCCATCTCTCTTTCACTATTTATTCCTTTCTCTCTTATGACAGCGGCTCTAATATTTTTTTTGAATTTGATCTCTGGAATTTTACCTAAAAAGGTTTTAGGGAACTTAAATTTTAATGGTTGATTTTTATAATTACTATATCTTTCAAAACTCTTACTATTTGACGTCTGCTCACAATCTAAAAGATATGAATTCTTAAACCATGAATCTCTAAAATGATCGATATCTAGATTAAGAAATTTATTTTTAAATTTAATTTTGAGTTTTCTTTCTTCAATAGAATTTCCTAAACATATGAACTCGATTTTATTATTAATTAATTTATCTTTTCCAGATTTGTTGGTTTGAAATAAGATTCCAGGAGATTCATTAAATAAAATTTTAAGTGAATTCTTTTCTCCAAATGAATCAAGGTCAATACTAAGTCCACCTGTGGTATTTGGAAAGTTCATCTCGAGAAGGGAAGTGATTAGTCCACCTGATGATATATCATGGCCAGAAAAAATATTGTTAGAAATTATAAGTTCTTGTATTACTTTAAATATTTGTCTAATATCCTGAGCAGATTTTGTATTGTAAACACTGTCACCAATACTTGAGAGTGTTTGATAAAATGCTGATCCGGTCAAATTTAGATCTTGACAAAAGTTTATATAAATTAATTCTAAATCTTGATCTAATCTTATATTAGGTTTGATCACTTTTCTAAAGTCAGATACTTCAGATACTGCTGAGATAATGACTGTTCCTGGAGATAGTACTTTAAGTCCATCACTATATTTTTGTGTCATTGATAATGAATCTTTTCCAGTTGGCACATTAACTCCTAGATCAATTGAGAACTCACTAACTGATTTTACTGCATTATACAATCTTGTATTCTCACCTGGATTATTCGCAGGCCACATCCAGTTAGCACTCAGGGAAATATTCGATAATCCGTCTTTAATTGGTGCCCAAATTATATTTGTTAATGCCTTTAGTATAGAATATTTTGCTCCAATCTTTTCATCTGCTAAAGAAACAACAGGTGAAAATCCAACTGTTGTTGCTATGCCCTTATTTGAGGAAAAATCAAGGGCCATAATTCCTAAATTATTTAGTGGTAGTTGAATTTCTCCAACCGATTGCTGTAATGCAACTCTGCCAGTAACACATCTGTCAACTTTATTTGTCAGCCAATCTTTACAGGAGACAGATTCTAAACTTAGGATATTTTCTAAATATTTTATTAAAAGATTTTGGTGATATTTTGGGTTCTTATAATTTTTGGTAATTGTTGAATCTTTGATTAAGGTTTTTGGTGATGACCCAAAGAAATCATCAAGACCTAATTCGATGGGATTAACTTTTTCTTTCCCCTTAAAAATTAATTTTTTATTTTCTTTTACCATACCAACATGATAAATTGGTGCCCTCTCTCTTTCTGCAATTTTTTTTAGTTTATGGAAATCTTCTTTTTTTATAACCAGACCCATCCTTTCTTGGGACTCGTTACCAATTATCTCCTTCTCCGACAGGGTTGGGTCACCCACTGGTAGATTATTCACATTTATTTCACCACCTGTCTCCTCTAATAGTTCAGATAAACAGTTTAGATGGCCTCCTGCACCGTGATCATGAATAGAGAGAATAGGGTTAGTTACTTCCTCAGCCATGGCTCGGATTACATTAGCCACTCTTTTTTGCATTTCTGGGTTAGATCTCTGGACAGCATTCAATTCAATTTTATTTTTAAATTCTCCTGTATTAACTGAAGAAACTGCTCCACCACCCATACCAATTCTATAGTTATCTCCGCCAAGAACTACGATATAATCACCATCACTAATTTTTTTCTTTTTTGTTTCCTTTTCTTTTCCAAAACCAATTCCTCCGGCCAACATAATAACTTTATCATATCCAACATTATGACCATTTTCGCTATGTTCAAATGTTAATAAACTTCCATTAATGAGAGGTTGTCCAAATTTATTTCCATAATCGCTTGCTCCGTTAGATGCCTTAACTAGAATATCTTTGGGATTTTGATATAGCCAACTTTTTTTTATCTGAGTACCTTCCCATTTTTTTGATTTAGAAGTTCTTGGATATGAAGTCATGTACACCGCAGAACCTGCCAAGGGAAGACTTGCCTGTCCACCAGCCATCCTATCTCTAATTTCACCACCAGATCCAGTTGCAGCACCACTAAATGGTTCTACTGTAGTAGGGAAATTATGGGTCTCTGCTTTTAATGATATAGATGTTTTTATTTTTCTGATTTCATAGTAGTCAGGAGAGTCTTTTTTATTTGTTGTAAATAATTCAATCTCGGGTCCTGTAATGAATGCAACATTATCTTTATATGCTGATATCAAATTTTTTTTATTTTTTTTAGATGTTAATTTAATCATCTCAAACAATGTAGATTCCATTTTTTGCCCATCTAAATGAAATTCACCATTAAATATTTTATGCCTACAGTGTTCGGAGTTTACTTGTGAAAATCCAAATACCTCACTATCAGTAAGTTTTCTTCCTAATTTTATACTTACTTGATCAAGGTATTTTATTTCATCATCACTTAGTGCCAAACCTTCATTTTGATTATAGTCTTCAATATTATCAATAAAGACTATTTTATCTGGTTTTGATGAAACTTTAAATATATTTTCGTTGGGGTCAATATATTTAGACTCTGTCATGACGTCGAACTCATTCTTCTCATTAATTAGAATCTCAATTCTTTGTATAGACTCAATTCCAACATTTTTAATAATTTCAACTGCATTCGTACTCCAAGGGGTAGTCATTTCTTTTCTTGGACCAATAAATATTCCTTTGATTAATTTTGATCTTACTACTTCAGTATCTCCGAATAACCAGTTTAGTATCTTTAAATTATTACTGCTTAGTATTTCATTGTGTTCTACGACAAAATAGTAATTAGGTGATTTCTTAAAGAATGATATCATTTGAAATTATAAGAAACAAAAATAATTTTTTTTATCACATATTTTCATCCGAAAAGAAAAAATGAAAAATATTTGAACATTTTTCATATGTTTGCGTTGGAAACTAAGAACAATAAAATAGTTTCCATAGTTTATATGAGCACTAAATTAAATATTATTGAAAAAGCAGATTTGCTTTTTAGAACATATGGTATAAGAAGCGTTACAGTAGATGATATCTGCAACGCATGTGGAATATCAAAAAAAACAATTTATAAACATTACTCAGATAAATATGCCCTTGCTAACAAATCTTTAGAATATCACTACGATAAGCTATTTAAACAAATTAATACAATAGTAGAAAACTCTTCAGATGCAATTGAAACTTTTTTTAAAATTTCAATGCACTTTAGAGAAACATTAAATGATATTACTCCGTCTTTCGTACATGATTTAAAGAAATTTCATCCAGATCTTTACAGGATTCATCAAAAATCCAAAGAGAAGTTATTTGTTAAAACATTACAAAATGTTATAAAAAATGGAAAAGATGAGGGTTTGATAAGATCTGAAATAAATGAGGATATTACATCAAAATTAAGAATTGAGATGATAGAGGCAGGATTTAATCAAGATATATTTCCTCAAAAAGATTACAATTATATGAACATACAAACTATATCTTTTGATCTTTTTCTCAGAGGGATTGTTACTGAAAAAGGTCTTTACATATATGAAAAAACTTTAACTACATTAAAGCTATGAAGAAATACATAACTATAATTTTTATAGTATTTATTACAGATTTGTTTTCTCAGGACATGGAGTTAACATTAGATCAATGTATTGATTTAGCTATTGAAAATAATGAAAATCTTAAGAATGCAAAATTAGAGGAGAAGATATCTAAAGCCTTATCAAGAGAATACCTCTCAGTTGGCTTACCACAAATTAATTTTGACGGAGGATTAAAATATAATCATGATGTACCTAAAAGCTTAATTGATATAAGTAGGTTCATGCCTGGTGTACCAGAGGGAACAGAGCAAGAGGTATCATTTGGTCAGGACTATGATGGAAGGGTAGATCTTTTCATCAATCAAATGATTTTTAACGGATCTTATTTTGTTGGTTTATCTGCAGCTAAAGAACTAGTTAAACTATCAAAAAAATTAACGAGAAGAAACGAAATAGATATTGTCGAGACTGTACAAAAAGCTTACTATACTGTACTTAACACAAAAAAAAGAATTGATTTAGTTAATTCTAATTTAGACAGACTTCAAAATTTACTTCATGAAATGAAACAACTATATGAAAATGGATTTATTGAGAAATTAGATGTTGACAGGATTCAAGTTGCCTATAATAATCTGAAGAGTGAAAAGATAAAAGCAGACAGACTTTATAAATTAAGTAATGAAGTATTAAATTTTCAGGTTGGTCTTCCTGTTGGGACAGAGGTTAAATTAATTGGAAATTTATCAGAGGATATAGTCAATCAATTTCAGTATAATATTAGTGACTTCGATTATTCAAATAGAATTGAGTATTCAATATTAAAAACTGATAAGAACTTAAAGTTTTATGATTTAAAAAATAATAGAACTCAGTACTTACCCCAGGTGTATGCTAACTATAACTATGGATACAATACGTCATCATCAAATTATAACTTATTTTTTGAAAATGACAGATGGAAAAGTTTTGGAACATTAGGTTTAAAGCTAATTATTCCAATTTTTGATGGTTTTCTCAAAAGAAGTAAGATTAACCAATCAAAATTTAAAATAGAGCAAATCGAAAATCAAATGCTATTCCTAGAAAGGTCCATAAATTTACAAATTAATCAGTCTATCGCTAATTATGAAAATACTAAGGAATCTTTAAAAATTTCAAAAGAGAATTTAGAATTAGCTCAAAACGTTTATAACTCAACAGAAATAAAATATAGGGAAGGTGTTGGTTCTAACTTAGAGCTAATCGATTCAAATAACTCCTTAAAAACTGCTCAAAATCAATATTATAATTCCTTGTATGAGTCAATAATAGCATCTATTGATATTAAAAAAACTCTTGGTACTTTATTAAAAAATTAATTATGAAAAAAATATTAATAGTAGTAGTCATTTCAATTTTATCTTGTGAAAATAATGACCTTGATAATAAGAAAAAGAAACTTGATAATTTAAAAAATTCTTTAGTTGAAACCTACGCTCAAATCGATGCACTTGAAAAAGAGATAATTGAATTAGATTCAAATTTTATCCAAAAAAATTATGAGTTAGTTTCTATTATTAAATTAGATAATAGCCCGTTTATTCATGAAATAGAACTAAGAGGAAATGTTGAATCGAAAAAAAATGTTGTGGTGGTCCCTGAAGTTGTCGGAAAATACAATTCTGTAATTGTTAGTGAAGGTCAATTTGTTGAGAAAGGGGCATTGCTGGCAAAGATAGATTCAGATATATTTGATAATAATCTATCTGAAATTAAAACAAACCTTGATCTCCTAAAAACTATATTTGAGAGACAATCTAATTTGTGGGAAAATAATATAGGATCAGAGATTGATTATTTAAGGGCAAAATCAAATTTTGAATCTCTTAGAAGTAGATATAATGCTACCAAAGTACAAAAGTCAAAATTTGAGATAACTGCTCCATTTTCTGGAATTATTGATGAGGTAAACGTAAAAGTTGGTGAAATGGCTTCACCATCAATTCCTTCGTTTAGAATTCTTAATGAAAGTGAGTACTATTTAAGCGTGGATGTTTCTGAGACTTATTTAAATTCATTTAGAATAGGTGATTCAGTAAAAATTATAAATAACGATAGCGAATTTATTTCATCAAAAATAATATCAATTTCAAAAGTTGTAAATCCTATAAATAGAACTTTCAATCTTGGTATTGAAATCCCAAAACCCTTACTTGAGCTTACAAAGCCTAATCAGATTTTAAATACATTATTAATTGACTACCAAAATAACAACTCAATATCAGTCTCTTCCGATATAATCTTTAATGATGAAAGAGGTAGTTATGTGTTTGTTGTAAATGATTTTGATGGTGAAATGATTGCAAGAAAAGTTCCAATTCTTACAGGGAAATCTTTCAGATATAAAACAGAAATTTTATCAGGATTAAAAGGAGAGGAGTTAATTATCGATAAAGGATCAACTGAGGTTATGGATGGTTCATATGTTAAGATTAAAAATTATAATTAATGAATAAGGGTACTGATAAAGTCATTAAACAGTTTGCATTATCTAATTTTTCTCTCAAAAATAGGATAACTGTTGTTTTAATTTTTATTCTTCTAGTTTTTCTTGGAGTAGGCGCTTACAATAGTTTACCAAAAGAAAGTTATCCTGAAGTTGAACAGTCTACTGTTTTTATAGGTACTCCATACCCTGGTAATTCCCCATCAGATATAGAAAACCTGATAACTAGGCCAATTGAGAAAGAGATAAATACAATTTCAGAAATTAAAGAAATTAGATCAAATTCTATTCAAGGTTTCTCTACAATTGTCGCCGAGTTTGTGTCTGGTACTGATATTGAGTATGCAAAATCAAAAGTTAAAGATGCTGTTGATAAAGCTAAAATTAATTTACCAACTGATCTACCTAGGGAGTCAGATGTATATGAAATTAGTTTCTCAGATTTCCCTGTTATGAGTGTTACATTATCTGGTGAGTATTCTCTCGAAAAATTAGAATCTTACGGTGAAATTTTAAAAGATGAACTAGAAAAGATTTCAGATGTATCGAGAGTCCAAATAGCTGGAGTAGAGGAGAAAGAAATAGCAATAATGGTAAACCCTTTTGAGTTAGAGGCTAGGGCTTTATCATTTTCTGATATTGAAAATGCTATAAAATTTGAAAATATTTCTGTTTCAGGAGGTAATCTATTAGAAAATGATATGAGGAGGTCTGTAAGGTTAATAGGTGAATTTAAAGAAGTAGAAGACATAGAAAATATAATTATTTCCAATAGAAATAATAAGGTTGTTTTCTTGAAGGATGTAGCAGAAGTCAAATTTGGATATAAGGAAATTGAAAGCTATACTAGACTATCTGGAAAACCGGTTGTATCAGTTGACGTCTCAAAAAGAACGGGAACGAATCTCTTACTTTTAAATGATAAAGTAAACAATGCAATTGCAGAAGTAAAAAATTTAATACCTAAAGATGTAAATATTATAATCGTAAACAATCAATCACAAAACACCAAGGAGCAAGTAAGTACCCTGGAGAATAGTATTTTCAGTGGTGTCATACTAGTTGTGCTTGTCTTAATGTTTTTCTTAGGTGTTAGAAATGCACTTTTCGTTGGTCTCTCTATACCCTTATCTATGTGTATCTCTTTCATCATATTACAGATATTTGGAATAACAGTAAATATGATGATATTATTCTCATTAGTAATATCCCTTGGTCTGTTAGTTGATAACGGTATTGTGGTAACTGAAAATATCTATAGATTTTTAGAGAAAGGTTACAGTAAAATTGAGGCAACTAAATTAGGAATAGGAGAGATAGCACTCCCAATTATAACCTCTACAGCAACTACTCTTGCTGTATTTGTACCACTTGCATTTTGGCCAGGTCTTACTGGTAAATTTATGAGTTTTCTTCCAATAGGTATTATTGTAACTCTTCTGTCATCTTTATTTGTTGCACTTATTATTAATCCAGTTATGATTTCCTATCTAATGAAGATTGAGGATAATAAGGGAAAAGATTTTAGGAAGTATCTACAAAATTCTTTGTTCCTTTTTTTAATCGCACTAATATTTATCTTTTTCAAGGTATTTTGGGTTGGTAATATTTTAATTTTTATATCGCTTTTTATAATCTCTAACTACTATTTATTTGTACCCTTATCAAAGGTTTTTAGAGAAAAATATTTAAAAAGACTTGAAAATAACTACAGTAGATTTTTATCTTATCTACTTATCGGAAAAAGACCATTTATTGTCTTGTCATCATCTGTATTTTTATTATTTAGTACATTTCAGTTATTACAGTTATACCCTCCAAAAGTTTTATTTTTTCCAGAAAATAGACCTAACTACATAAATATTTTTATCGAGTTACCAGTAGGCACTGATATTGAAGAAACTAATGATTTCACTAAGGCCATTGAGGATGAAGTAAATGAATCGACCTCAAAGTATTCTGATATCATTGAGAGTATTGTTACATATGTTGGACAGAGAACATTAAATGAAAATGATCCATCTGCTCTTGGGATGAGAGACACACCAAATAGAGCTAGAATTAATATTAATTTTTTTGAGTTTGACAAAAGGAATGGAATAAATACAATTGATGTACTAGAAAAATTAAGAAATGATATAAGTAAATACCCTGGTGTAAGTATTACTTTCGGGAAAGACAGGAAAGGCCCTCCAGTAGGTGGAGAAATTAGTATTCAGGTAAAAGGTCCAGATTTCCAAAAATTAATATCTCAAGTTGAAAATATGAGGAAATATATTAATGAGTCTAACATACCTGGTATAGAAAAACTTGGATTAGATTTATCTACTAGGAAACCTGAGCTATTAATTGATTTTGATAGAGATAGGTTAAGAAGATATGGTCTTTCAACTGGTATGTTGGCTAATGAATTGAGAACATCTTTGTTTGGTAAGGAAATTTCCAAATATAAAATTGGTGAGGATGAGTACAAAATTCAATTAAGGTTAGCTGATCAGTTTAGATATAATATAAATACTTTACTTAATAAAAATATAACCTTTAGAAATCAATCTAATGGCAGAACATATCAGGTACCAGTTAGTTCTTTTGCTTCAATGAAAATGTCTAATACTTTCAGCTCAGTGAAAAGAAAAGATTTAGATAAGGTAATAACGATTTCATCAAATGTTATATCAGGATACAATCCAACTGAGGTTAATTCAAAAATTGATATGGTTTTAAAAACTTACCCGCTTCCAAACGGTTACTCCTATAAGTTTGGAGGTGAACAGCAGGAGCAGGAGGAGGAAATGGCATTTTTATCTAATGCTTTCATGATTGCCTTGTTCTTAGTGTTTATAATAATTGTGGCTCAATTTAATAAAATAATCACCCCATTAATTATCATGTCATCTATAATATTAAGTACTATTGGAGTTTTTCTTGGATTACTTTTATTTAACATGGATTTCGTAGTTGTCATGACTATGATTGGTGTTATTTCATTGATTGGAATTGTAGTAAATAATGCCATTGTACTAATAGATTTCATTGAATTAAATAGGAGGAGAAAATTAATTGGCAAAAAAGTATATTTAACTGTTGAAGAAATAATAGAATGTATTACAGAGGCAGGAAGAACAAGGCTAAGACCGGTAATTCTAACTGCTTTAACTACTATCTTAGGTTTAATGCCACTTGCAATTGGAATGAATTTTGATTTTGTTAGTTTCTTTAAATTTTATGAGATAAACTTTTATTTAGGTGGTGATAATATGGTGTTTTTTGGTCCAATTGCATGGGCAATTATTTTTGGGTTATCTTTTGCAACTTTCTTGACACTTTTAGTAATACCGTCTATGTATTTAATTCAGGTTAAAGTAAATAGGTACTTCGGCATAAAATAATGGATAGAATTATTTTTTTATCATTCTTTACAATTATATCGGTCCTTCTTGACTTATATTTTTATCAGATATTAAAGAAATATAAATCAATAACCTGGACAAAACCTCTATTTTATTTTTACTGGTCATTTTCTATAATTACAGTTGCTAATTTATTTTTATATTCATTAAGCATAGATTTAGGATTTTACTTAAAAGCAATCATATTCAATATGATTATAGGTAATTTTATTTCAAAGTTGGTTGCTCTTCCTTTTATACTTTTAGATGATTTTAGAAGACTAATAATATATTTTTTCAGAAAAAGAAAACTAAGCTCAAATAGCAAAATTTCAAGATCAAAATTTCTAAGTATATCTGCATCTCTAGCTTATGGGTTACCTATAACCTCACTAACATATGGTATATTATCCAATAATGTATATGACTACAGAGTTAAGAGAAGAAAAGTATCTTTTAAAAATTTACCTTCTGCATTTCATGGTATTAAAATATGTCATATCTCAGATATTCATGTAGGTAGCTTAAAGAATAGGGTGGCTGTTAGAGGTGGTTTGGATATGATTTTGAATGAGAAGCCAGACGTTATTTTTTTCACTGGTGATTTAGTTAACGATAAGGCAGATGAATTAAAAGGTTGGGGCGATGATCTTTCAAAACTAAAGGCCCCCTTAGGTGTTTATAGCATACTTGGAAATCATGACTACGGAGAATATACATCATGGAAAAATGAAAGTGAAAAAATTAAAAATTTTAATGATTTAATTAAAGGTCAAAAAGAATTTGGTTGGAATTTACTTAGAAATCAAAACGATTATTTAGAAGTTGATGGTCAAAAATTAAATATTATAGGTGTTGAAAATTGGGCTTCCTCCAGGTTTCAGCAATATGGAGACTTGAAGACAGCATATGATGGATTAGACAAAAAGGGTTTTAAGCTATTAATGACTCATAACCCGTCCCACTGGAATGCACAAGTCACAAATAATTTTAAGGATATTGATCTAACATTATCTGGTCACACACATGGTCTGCAGTATGGAATTGATATAGGGAAATTTAGAGTTAGCCCTGTTAGGCTAGCATATAAACAGTGGGCTGATCTATACTCAAATAATGAGCAATTTATATATGTGAATAGAGGTTTTGGTTTTATGGGATACCCTGGTAGAGTAGGGATTCTTCCAGAAATTACAATTTTAGAGTTAAATAGAGTTTAATTAAACCACTCAATTTTGCTATTGATATTATTTCTTTTTGTTGGTTTCTGATTTTTATGATTAAACTTTCCCATATAGAAAAAACCTAAGCACTTTTCATTAATTCCTAAATTTAGGAATTCAGATAACTCATTTGCATATTTTGGAGAGCTCCAATAACAACCAATTTCATAGGTTACGCACGATAGCCAAATGTTCTGAACGGCCATTGAAACAGATGCAATTTCTTCCCATTCTGGGATAGATTTTTTTTTATCTCTTTTCATACAAATTGCAATTATAATATTTGAGAGTTTACATTTATCCATAATCTTTTCGGATTTAGATTCATGAGGATTTTCAGTTGACTCATGATATTTCTTGATCATTTCTTTACCCAATTTTATTTTTGATGAAGATCGAAAAACTTTGAAAATCCATGGCTGAGTTAACCTATGTGTTGGAGCCATATTTCCATTTTCTAAAATATTTAAAAGTATATCTTTTGAAATATCTCCACTTATAAATTGTTTAGGATATATTGCTCTTCTCGAGCGAATTATTTGATTTAAATTATTCATAATTTCACCTCTTTCTTTGTTTTAGAGACCACGTGAAATAGAACTCAGAGACAATAGTGCCATCCTCTAAAGTACCTGTAGTTTTGGCTTCAACTTCAATACCCTCCTCAGATCTTAATACTTGATCAACTGCATCAAAAATTTTATCTCCGTCATTGCAATTAAATTTAGTGGCTCCGACTGCTTTTTTAAAATATTGAGATCTCATTTTGGTTACAATGAATGCTATTGAAGGACTCTTTCCATTTATTGCTAGAGCTATGAGGGAGGCAGTCGAAATTTCAGCTCCCATACACTGAACAGCAAAATAAACTGACTTAAAGGGATTCATGTTCTGCCATCTATAATACCACTTAAAGGGAATTTCAGAGATACATTTTTCTTTTGAAAATTCGGTTAATCTCATTCCCGAGAACCAAACCATCGGTACATTTAGAAAAAAATAAAGAGAGAATGTAAATGGATTTAAAAATTTTTTTAATAAACTTTTTTGTTCATTTGAAAGGTTATTTGTCATTATATTTTATTCAAAAAAAATTATAGATGTTTTAAAATAACATATTTAATTACTGTAAATTCTTAATTCTAATTACTAATAAAAAAATAATAATTCCAAGAAAAATTTGAGGTAATAGCTCATTATATAAAACCAGTCTATAAATTCCGAGTCCAATTAAAGCAGCTGCTGATATATATCCAAAGTACATCCAAAATCTAATCATGAATTATACTATTTTACCAAAAGAAAAAATAAAGATATCCTAAACAAATTATGGTCACAACTATAACAAAAATTATACCAAGTAAATTAGATTCTTTTTTTTCTTTCTTCATTACCAGAATATAGCGTAAAGCATTGCTGTAATTATTAACACGGCAAATGCTGGAATATTAAATGATGGTTTTGTCTCAAATAATTTACTTGATAAGTTAATCCCTTTAGGATCATTTTGGTTTCCTTCAAGGAAACTGATTGTATAAATTACTAAAATTGTTATTAAAAAAGTTATACCCATCTGGTGAAGAAATGGAATTTCTTCAATGAAAAGGCCCTGTGAGAATAAAGGAAATAATTCAATCCACCCCTTTGGTACTACCTTGAAATACATAGCTATAGGAATAGATAACAGAATACCCCATATTGCAGCATTATTTGTAGCTTTTTTATAAAATAAACCCATTATAAATACAGCTAAAATTCCAGGACTTACAACTCCAGTATATTCTTGAATTGCCTGAAAAACTTGACTTAAATTACCAAAGGCAGGTGCAATTAACATTGCAATAAATAATGAAATAATGACTACTATTCTACCAACTTTAACTAATGATTTATCCGATGCATTCTTATTGATATATTCTTTGTAAATATCCATAGTGAAAATAGTAGATGTTGAGTTTAACATCGATGCTAAGGATGATACAATTGCAGCAGCTAAGGCTGCCAATATTAATCCTTTAATT
The DNA here is from genome assembly GCA_913052485.1 of uncultured Flammeovirgaceae bacterium. Lineage (GTDB taxonomy): Bacteria > Bacteroidota > Bacteroidia > Cytophagales > MED-G16 > MED-G16. Next base: position 13,598 of record CAJXDN010000004.1, read on the forward strand.
CCGACAGGAATATAATTTTTTATTAACCATGGTGCTGCATTATCATTGAGAATTTTCCCATCTGCCGACATGAAACCTTCAGGAAGAACTTTAATCAATTCTCCGGTTTCAGGGTTCAAGTTTATTACATATGCGATAATTCCTGGAAGTACAACAAATATTGGTATTATAAGTTTTAGAAATGCAGCAAATGCGATTCCCTTTTGAGCTTCTTCTAAGCTTTTAGCAGCAAAGGTCCTTTGTATAATATATTGGTTGAAGCCCCAGTAATATGTATTTGCAATCCACATACCCCCAATTAATACCGCAATACCTGGAAGATCAAAATATGCATCTCTCCCATCTGGAGTAATAATCTCACCTTTTTCTAAAATCATTGAAAACCTTTCAGGAACTGTATTGTACACATGTGTTAAACCCTCCACAATTCCACCACTTGGAGTTACATATGTCAAAGCAATAGCTGTCATTAGTATGCCCCCTATCACTAAAATAATTACTTGTACAACATCTGTCCAAGCTACTGCTGACAGACCACCCCAAACAGAATATGTTAGCGCAAACAAGCTTAATCCAACGATACTGGTTGTAATTAAACTTCCATCACCATTCCCAAATATTGTATCCATTGCCTTACCACCTAAATACATTACAGTAGTCAGATTAACAAAAACGAATAGACTTATCCAAAATACAGCAAGAATAGTCTTTAAATTTTTACTGTATCTTTTTTTAACAAATTCAGGTATTGTATATATTTTCTTTTCTATGTAAATAGGTAGAAAAAACTTACCAACAACTAGTAAAGTAACTGCTGCCATCCATTCATAGGTTGCGATCGCAAGGCCTAGAGCAAATCCTGAACCATTCATTGCAACAAATTGCTCTGCAGAAATATTTGCTGCGATAAGCGAAGCGCCAATTGCCCACCACGGTAAAGATTTACCTGCTAAAAAATAATCTTCTGCACTTTTCCCTGTTCCCTTTTTATCTCGTGAAACATATAAGCCAATAGATAGTATAACTATACAGTAACTTATAAAAACAACAATGTCGATATTTTCCATTAGCTTAATTTGTGATATTTAAGTTAATACTTAATATTTATTTGAACTAGGTTAAAACACTAAAATTAATAATTATGATAAAAGGTATTTTTTTAACTGTAATATTTTTATTAAATGCATTATCTACTGTAAGCATATCTAATTCTGAGTACATAGAAACTCAGCTGGGTAAGCTTGTAATGCCTGAGGGTTTTAAAGTTAAAGTCTATGCTTCTGAAGTAGAAAATGCCAGATCAATGGCAGTTAGTCCGTCTGGAACTATATTTGTTGGGAATAGAAGGGCAGATAATGTCTTTGCACTTAAAGATACTGACGGGGACAACGTCATAGATAAAAAATATTTAATTACTGATAAGTTAAAGAATATGCCAAATGGAGTCGCATTCTTTAATGGTGACCTCTTTGTTGCTGAAGTAAATAAGATTTGGGTATTTCGAAATATTGAAGAAAATTTAGAATATATAGACAAATTTGGAGAGTATCCTGAAGAACCTGTTTTGATATCAGAAGACTATCCTTCAGATAGACATCACGGGTGGAAATATATATCTTTTGGTCCTGACGGCAAATTGTATGTACCTGTTGGCGCACCATGTAATATCTGTGAGAGTAATGATGATGTATATGCATCTATAACAAGAATGAATCCAGATGGTTCAGGTAAAGAAATATATGCTCGTGGAGTAAGGAATACAGTTGGGTTTACATGGCATCCTAAAACTGGAGAGATGTGGTTTACTGACAATGGAAGAGACATGCTAGGTGATAATTATCCGCCCTGTGAATTAAATAAAGTAAATAAACCTAATCAACATTTTGGTTATCCTTATTGTCACGGAAATGATATATCAGATCCTGAGTTTGGTTCTAAGTTTCCTTGTGAAGATTTTATTAAACCAGTTCAAAATTTAGGACCTCACGTTGCACCATTAGGATTAAAATTCTATACCGGTGAAATGTTCCCTGAAGAATACAGAGGTGATGTGTTTATTGCTGAACATGGATCATGGAATAGATCTAGAAAAATTGGTTACAGAATTACAAGAGTAAAGGTAGATAATTCGAGATCTGTCAGTTATGAACCATTCATATATGGATGGCTAGATGAAGAGGAGCAAGATGCATGGGGCAGGCCAGTAGATATTGTATTACTTGAAGACGGATCTATGTTAATTTCCGATGACTATGCTGACGTAATTTATAGAGTGTCGTATGAAGGATAATTAGATTACATTAACTTCTGGTATTAAATTAATTCTAAACTTACCTTTCACATCATCAATTATTTTTTTAGAAAGCTCCTTGATTTCTTTTCCTTTTTTTGCATTGTAATTTACAATAACCAGGGCATGTTTATCAGATACACCTATATTATTCTCTTTATATCCTTTCCACCCACACTTTTCAATTAACCAAGCTGCTGGAATTTTAAACTTATCACCATCCTTAAAATATACCAAATCATTAAATTCATTTTTTATTTTATCAATTGTTGTCCTATCAACTAAAGGGTTTTTAAAAAAACTCCCAGCATTTCCAATATCTCTTGGATCAGGTAGTTTTGAGTTTCTTATTTTTATGATTTCATTTCTTAATGAATTTAGTGATATATTTTTAATGTCTAAATATTTTAAATCTCTATAAGAAATATTAAATGATTTAATTTTACTAAGAACGAAATCGACTGATGTTATAAAAAATTTATTTTTTAGTTTACCCTTAAATATGCTATCTCGGTATTGAAATTCACACGATTTATTATTAAATTTTTTTTCAATTCCATTATCTAGGAATATTCCCTCTACATTTTCAATTAAATTCTTGACTTCAACACCATATGCTCCAATATTTTGTATTGGTGCAGCACCCACGGATCCAGGTATTAACGATAAATTTTCTAGGCCATAATATTTTTTTTTCACACAATACTCTACAAGATCATCCCAATTTTCTCCAGATCCGACTCTTAGTAGAACATTATTGTCATCTTCACTAATTTTTCTTATCCCCTTAATTTTATTTAAAAAAACTATTCCGTTATAGTCTTTAGTAAATAAAATATTTGACCCACCTCCAAGAATTAATTTATGAAGCTTATCATATTTTTTATTATTTATTATATCATTTATCTGATCTTTATTTTTAATTTCAATAAAAAAATTGGCTTTATGTTTTACTCCAAATGAGTTATAATTTCCAAGGGAAAAATTTCTTTTCATACTCACGTCTAAGAAATATTTGTAAAAACATATTGAACATCTTCATCATCTTCTAACTTATCAAGCATTTTCTCTATATCATTTAGCTGGTCTTCACTAAGATTAATTGGTTTATTCGGAATTCTTTTTAATAATGATTTTACAGGCTTTATATTTAGTTCTGAAAGGCCTTTATTGATATTGCCATATGAGGTGTAATTTCCAAAAATAATAATTTCATTATTTAAAACTTCTATTTCTTCAAGACCGTAATCAATTAAAAACAGTTCAATATCCTCAACATCTATTCCATTTTTTTCAAGATGAAAAACTGCTCTTCTCTCAAACATAAACTCTAGAGATCCAGTAGTTACTAAGTTACCTTCAGACTTATTAAAGTATGATTTAACATTCGCTGTTGTCCTTGTCACATTATCACTAGCCGTCTCAACTATTACCAGAACTCCGTGTGGACCTTTACCCTCAAAAGTCTGCTCAAAATAATCTTTCAGCTCTTTATCCGAGGCCCTTTTAATTGCTGAATCAATATTATCTTTTGGCATATTCTCTGCCTTTGCATTTTGAATAGCTGCTCTTAATTTAAAGTTCATCTCAGGGTCCGATCCACCTTCTTTTGCAGCAACAGTTATTGCTTTTGATAGTTTTGGGAAAAGTTTAGACATCTTATCCCATCTCTTCTCCTTTGCGGCCCTTCTATACTCAAATGCTCTGCCCATATTTATTATGTAGTTACTTATAACTAAATTACAAAATATAGATTTAATTAGTCTATTATAAAACCTAAGTTTAATTTTGTTAATGGACGAAAAAATTTTGATTCTTGATTTTGGTTCACAGTATACTCAGCTTATAGCTAGAAGAGTTAGAGAGTTAAATATTTACTGTGAAATATTTCCATTTAATAACATTCCAAAAATTACAGATGAATATCAAGGTGTTATATTATCTGGTAGTCCATCCTCTGTACATGATAAAAATTCCCCAAAAGTTGATTTAACTCTTTTTAATAATATTCCTGTTCTCGGTATTTGTTATGGAGCTCAATTAATTGCAAATGCTAATAATTGCATAGTAACGAAGTCTAAAATTAGAGAATACGGTAGAGCAAAATTATCTTATGTTAATTCTGAAAGTCTCCTGATGAAAGGTGTTGAATTAGATTCAGACGTATGGATGAGTCATGGTGATTCAATCACTGAAATAACAGATTCATTTCAAATCCTTGCAAGTACTAAAGATGTAAAAATTACTTCTTATAACCTTAAAAATAAAAATTATTATGGATTACAATTTCATCCTGAAGTAACTCATTCTGCCTTCGGAGGTAAAATATTGAGTAATTTTGCAGTGAAAATTTGCGGTTGTTCACAATCCTGGAATCCCAAAAAATTTGTTGAATATACAATTCAACGAGTAAGAGATAAAGTTAAAGATGATAAAGTAATCCTAGGTCTTTCAGGAGGCGTAGACTCAAGTGTGGCTGCTATGTTAATTCATAAAGCAATTGGTAAAAATCTATTCTGTGTCTTTGTTGATAATGGTTTGCTGAGAAAAAATGAATTTACAAATGTATTATCATCCTATAAAAATCTAGGTTTAAATGTTATTGGTATAGATGCTAAAAATCTCTTTTATAATGGGTTGGTAGGCAAGGTTGATCCTGAGGATAAAAGAAAATCAATTGGTAAAAATTTCATTGATGTTTTTGAGAAAGAAGCAAAAAATATTGGAGAAATTAAGTGGTTAGCCCAGGGGACAATTTATCCTGATGTCATTGAATCAGTATCTGTCAATGGTCCCTCTGCGACTATTAAATCACATCATAATGTTGGAGGGTTACCTGAAAAAATGGATTTAAAAATTATTGAGCCTTTAAATTTATTGTTCAAGGATGAGGTGAGGAAGGTTGGAGACCAACTAAATATTCCAAAAAATATCTTAAATAGACATCCATTTCCAGGCCCTGGCTTAGGTATTAGAATATTGGGCGAGGTAACAGAAGAAAAAGTGAATTTACTTCAAGATGCAGATGATATATTTATATCTTCCCTGAAAAAAAATAAATTATATGACCAGGTTTGGCAGGCTGCAACTATTTTATTACCAGTTAAGTCTGTAGGAGTGATGGGAGATGAAAGAACATATGAATACACTACAGTTTTAAGAGCAGTTACAAGCTTAGATGGAATGACTGCAGATTGGTCCAGATTACCTGATGAGTTTCTTGCTGAGGTATCAAATAACATTATCAATAAAGTAAAAGGAATAAATAGGGTGGTGTATGATATTTCATCTAAACCACCCGCGACAATAGAATGGGAGTAATATGAGGTTTTTTAATGTTTTAGTATTCTTACTTTTAAATTATAGTTTATTTTCTCAATCAAACTACTCTGATTTTATTGAATTAAAGCGTTTATTCAGTGAAGATAAATTTTTATCTATAAGTAACCTTAAAAATAGTTTCGATAAAAAAAATGAATTTTATTCTTATAGTCTTTTTTATCGAGGTGTATCAGAATATAAATTAAAAAATTTTAAAAAATCTAAAGATTATTTTGAGGAGATAATTAATATTTTTCCTAATTGGTCTCAACTTGATGAAGTGTATTTCTGGCTGGTAAAAATTGATCTAAACAATAATAATTTGGAAAATGCTCTTCAAAATTTTTCATTTATAAAAACCTCCGAGATCAGAAATAATCTTTACCCAGAAATTGATCCATTATTAGAGAATACAACCTCAACTAAATTATTTACATATTATAAAGAATTTGATTCAAATGTATCTGTAGCAAAATATTATGGGAGATATTTATTAAAAGAATACTTAGACAGTGATGTTATTGATGAAATTAATAAAATTTTAAAAATTGTAAAAAAAGAAGATTTATTCGTTACAGATAATTCTAAATATAAGATTGCGGTGCTACTCCCGTTTATGTTTGATGGTTTAGAAAATAATTTATTCATAAAAAATAATGATTTTATAATGGATTTATATTCTGGAATTAAATATGGGTTTGAAAATAATGATTCTATAAATTCAAGCCTTGAAATTATATCTTATGATACAGGAAGAGATCCAAATATAATTAGGAAATTAATAGACGAAGGGAGTTTGGATAATATTGATTTAATAGTTGGACCACTTTACAGTAAACCAATAGAACTCATAAAGCAATTTTGCCTAGAAAATAAAACTATCATGATGAATCCATTATCATCAAATAATAAAATCATAAGTGATAATAACTATAGTTTTTTATATAAGCCCTCTATTGAGACAATAGCAAAAAAAACAGCTAAGTATTCTATTCAAAATTTTGATGATAATAAAAACGCTATAATTTTTTATGAAAATAATTACCAAGATTCTCTAGTAGCTCAAATATATAATGATGAGCTAATAAGTAATGAGTTTAATGTTATATACTCTCAAGCTGTAAGCATTGAAGATTCTAGACTTATATTAGATTCTCTAGCAAGTACATATGAATTCATTTTATCAGATTCGTTATTTGATACCTTATCTAATATTTCTGATTTAATTATTAAAGAGGGTAGAGGAATTGATAAATTGGATACTACCTATAAATACATTGAAAAATTTTTTATAGAGGAAGATAGTATTGGCCATGTATTTATTTCTTCAAAAAATTCTTTGTTTGCATCAAATGCAATAAGTGCTCTAGATATAAGAACTGATACCATATCTCTAATAGGATATACCGACTGGTTAAATTATAATGTTATATCTGTAGATCAATTTCAGAATTTAGATATCAGAATGATTGGCATAAATTATTTTGAAATAGAAAATGAATCATATAATGAAATCAATGAATTTTTTATTTCTAATTATAGGAGGAAAATATCTTTTAATTTTCTCCTTGGATATGATTTGATAAATATGATATTAAAAATTAATAGTAGTTATGGTAAATATTTTCAGTTTGGATTAAGAAATGAAAGTTTAATTCAAACTAACCTTCTTTCAAATCCATATTACTTAGATTATAATGATAATCAAAATGTAAAATTCTACAACGTTGAGGATTTTAAGATATTACCAATTAACTAGTCAAATTTATATTCCATTCTCATTTGGAAAGGATCATAAAAATCATCTTGGATTATACTTTTAATTATCCAATTACTTTCAATAAGTGGATCAAAAACACTACTAGTTTGTTGAAGAGAGGAGACAATTCTCTCAATCTCAGTTTTCTGTTTTGGATACTCGATTATCTGATATTCTTCAATCTCTGCAAGTTCTGCCGCTAGTTTGATTGCGTCGTTAAATTCACCAACAATATCTATAAGATCTAATTCTTTTCCTTTATCACCATAAAAAACTCTTCCTCTTGCGAGCTTATCAACTTCGTCTGTACTCATAGATCTGCCTTCAGCAACTATTGATAAAAACTCAGTGTAAATTTGATTAACCCCCCTCTGAACTAATTTTTTTTCATCTTCTTCTAATGGTCTAAAAGGATCAATTTCTCCTATATTTTTATTAGTTTTTATCTGATCAGTTGTTATTTTAAGTTTATTATTTAGTAATTCGTTCATCTCAGGAAATAAGCCAAATACACCTATTGATCCAATAATTGATCTGCTTGAAGCTATTAATGTGTCAGCTGGCATAGCTATATAGTAACCACCTGAAGCACATACATCAGACATGTAGGCTATTAATGGTTTCTCATCATTTAGTAACTTTAATTCCCTAGCAATCAGGTCGGACGCAAATGCACTTCCACCGCCAGAATTGATATAAAGAATAACTGACTTGATATTTTTATTTTTTTTAATTTTTCTAATTTCTTTAATGATTGATTCTGAATAAATACCTTCATCTCCGGAACCAGGTAAAATTCCACCAATTGCATATAATACAGCAATTTTATTTCTATTATACTTATTATCTTCAAGTGTTCTTCTGTATTTTAGTAGGGAAATTTTTTTATATGAACTGTCAACCTTAAATTTTAAGTAATTAGACATTTCATCCTCATAAATTAAACTGTCAATCAGATTATTTTTTAAAGCGTCTTTAGGTAGTTCAGTCTCAAAATTATCAATTATGTTAAGCAAATTATCTTTTTCTATTGATCTGGAGTAAGAAATTTTATTAAGATAGTTTGACATTCTATAATTTAGTAAGTACTGGTATTCCTCTTCACTTTCTTTACTAAAATCTGTTCTAACATAAGTTTCTGCAGCACCCTTATATTCACCAACTCTAAAAAGATTTATATTTATTCCTAACTCATCCAGCATATTTTTATAAAAGAATTGACTTATTCCAAATCCGCTTACGGATATAAACCCTGGCGGAGAAATTGCTACAAAATTGGAGATAGAAGAAATGTAATATGCATTCTTAGTTTGTACGTCTGCATATGAGTATATTGGTTTCTTTTTTTTAAACTCCTCAAGAATCTCTCTTACCTTCTCAGCCTTATTAAAACTAATACTTACATTTTCTACATTAAGATAAATTCCTTTTATTTTATCATCATCAGCTGCTTTATTAATTATTTTTTTAAAAGTTAAAAGACTGATTTTTTCAGTCTGACTATTATCTATCAAGGGTAATGGGAATGGAATATTAAAATCTAAATTTAACTCATCTGGTTTGGTATCTCTATCTCCAATAAGACTTAAGTTATCGATATATAATAGGCTATTTTCTGATATAATTACTTCTTCCTCAGTATCTGGAGAAAATAGAGCTCCTAGAGTACTAAAAAAAACTAATAACATTATGAAAGCAATTCCAAGAGACAGAATACCTTTTATTGCTCCTAAAAATATGTCCTTAAGAAAATTCATATTTATTATTTAGTTTATGTAATTTTCGGCTAATATAAGATCTTCTTTAGTATCTATACTAAAACTATCAAGATTTGTAATTTTTACATTAATCTTAAATCCATTCTCAAGCCATCTTAATTGTTCTAATGACTCATATTTTTCTAAGCTTGACTCAGGTAAAGAAATAATTTTTTTTAGTGTAGAAGGATCATAAGCATAGATACATATATGTTTTAAATAATTTTTCTTTACTGTTTGGTAAGGTATTAATGATCTAGAGAAATACATGGCTTCACTATCAGAATTAATAACTACTTTCATAACTGATTCACGCTCTAAGTTATCAGAATATTCTTCTTTTTTAACTAGTGTACATATCTTATTTGGTTCCTTACAAATACTAATTAAATCAGATAATTGTTCTTTTTTTATGAATGGCTCATCTCCCTGTATATTTACAATAAAATCAAATTTCTCATCTAATTTTTTGTAAGCTTCAAAAACTCTCTCAGTGCCATTTAGAGGGTCATTTGATGTCATTACTGCTTTACCAAATTCATTAACATGGTCATGAATTTCTTGATTAGGAGTAGCGACTATAATTTTCTCAAACAAATTTGACTTTAATACTGATTCATAAACTCTCCTTATCATAGAGACACCTCCAATTTCAATAAGTGGTTTACCAGGAAGTCTCTTCGACTCCATTCTGGCTGGTATAATACCAATTATATTCATTTAAGATTTTTTTACTTTAAGAGATGAACCCTCATTACTTATTACCTCAACTTTTTTATTTTTTTCAATAAATTCACCGTTTGTGAAGGCATCATAGATTTTTTCATTTATTAAAATTTTACCACTTGGTCTCAGGACTGAGAAGGATTTACCCTTCATTCCTATTAATTCATCAGAGTATTTTTTTGAAATAAAGCCTTTACTTGATTCCTGAGTTTCTTCTAGTGCGATCTTCTTGAAAGCTTTAGTGTCAGTAATTTTTACTCCACCAAATATTACTAGAAGAAGAAAGCTAAAAACAGATATTAGTACTGATAAACTTGAACTTACCAAATCTTTTGATAGAACAAATGTGAAATCAAAAAAATCATTATTTAACATTATTAAAATTAAAGATCCAATTGAGGTAAAAAGCCCAAAGAGCCCAAATACTCCAAATCCTGGTATAATAAAAACTTCAATTGCTATCAGTGTAATTCCTACAAAAAATAAAACGATTTCCCAGTTTTCTGCAACACCATTCAGGTAATATGGAACTAAGTACAATATTAGTGCAGTCACTGAAGCCATTATAGGAAACCCTATTCCTGGTGTTTGAAATTCGAAATATAATCCTCCAAGTATCAGCAAAATTAATACACTACTGACTATGGGATTTAGAAAAAATGAAATGATACCCTCAGCTGATCCAAGTTCAAATTCTACAATATCATAATTTTCAATGCCTTGTCTAACTAATATTTCATCAACTGAATTTAGTTCTGCATCACAGAAGCCATACTTGATAGCTTCTTTTGTAGAGAAAGTAATAACTTTTCCCTCCATTGAAACACTATCAACAGATATATCTTCATCAACCATAGCCTCAGCAATTTTAGGGTCTCTTCCTTTAGCTTCAGCTGTAGATCTCATAATTGATCTCATATATGATTGGTACTTATCAGGTGCCTGAGCCCCATCACCTGTAACTACTGTTGCTGCTCCAATACTAGCTCCACTGCTCATATAAATACTGTCACATGCAATAGAAATTAAAGCTCCAGCTGATGCGGCATCTTTATTTATCCACACATAAATAGGTTTATTAAAATCTAAAATCCTTGTCCTTATATCATCTGCATCGTTTACTGCGCCACCATATGTGTCCATTTCGATGACGACAATATCATATTCACTTTTTGATGCTTCTTCTAGTAATAATTTTGAATATCTATTTGTTCTAGGGTCAATGTTATCATCTATTTTGCCAAGAAGAATTTTCTTCTCTTCATTTTCAGCATTAATATTAAATAGTGGAAAAATAAATAATATAAAAACCTTAAATATATTTGAGTTCATAAGAATTTTTTAATTATGAATTGTTATATAAAGTTATTAAAATTTGTTTTATTATTAGTTCTATTTTCGTTTAACAATGTTCTTTCACAAATAGAAAAAACTCATATCGTTGAGAAGGGAGAAACATTGTATTCATTATCCAAAAAATTTGATATAACAATACAAAAACTAAAAGAGCTAAATAATTTAGATGATAACACCCTTTCAGAAGGTCAAATGATTATATATAGTATTGAGGAAGATAAAATAGAAAATAATAATGTTTCCGATGAATTTTCAACAAGTAGAGTTGAGGTTTTTGCATCTTCTATTGATGGGATGGATGATTCTGAAAAATATTTAGCCTTACATAAAACTGCAAAAGAGGGGACAATAATTTTCGTTAAGAATCAAATGAATCAAAACATGGTAATCGTTAGAGTTATAGGTAAACTGCCAAATACAGGTATAAATGAAAAGATAGATATTAGATTATCTAAGATTGCTTTTGAAAAACTAAATGCAAAAGATTTAATAATTCCAGTAGAATTAACTTATGTTGATAAATAAATCAAATAATAATTCTTTATTATAATAATTATAGAATATATTGCGCTCTCATTAAATAAAATAATATGAATACAGGTAAAGTTAAATTCTTTAATATATCAAAAGGCTATGGCTTCATAACTGAAGATGGTAGTGAAACTGAACATTTTGTTCATTCTACTGGCCTTGTTGATCAAATCAATGAGGGTGATTCAGTTGAATTCGAACTCGTTGATGGTAAGAAAGGAAAAATTGCTGGAAACGTAAAAAGAATATCTTAAAGTATCTATTTCCAACCTTCAGGGTTATCTCTCCAGTTTTTAAGCTTGTAAAGATCAGTCTCCTTAATATGCCTTTTTTGATGTGCTACTTTTAGTAAATCATCATAATCGAATATAGACTCGTGTCTACAGCCGATCTTTTTAAAATTTTCAGCTGATATTGGGAAGCTATATGTAAATATTGATATTACAGCTTGGATATATGAGCCGTTATCTTTAATTGCCTCTGCAGCTTTTATTGAACTTCCTCCTGTTGAAATTAGATCCTCAATTAGAATTACTTTTTTACCTTTTTCAATTTTTCCTTCTATCATATTCTTCATGCCATGAGATTTTGGTTTAGATCTAACATATGCGAAAGGTAGTTTTAGTTTATCTGAAATTAGTGCTCCCTGAGGAATGCCTGCTGTTGCCACACCGGCAATTATATCAACATCCTCAAATTTATTTTTAATAATATCTATTAATCTATTTGTAATTTTTTTTCTTATTGGAGGGTATGAAAGTGATATTCTATTATCAAAATATATTGGAGATTTCCATCCTGAAGCCCATGTAAATGGGCTATTTACATCAATTTTTATGGAATTGATTTCAATCAAATCATTTAATAGCTCTAGAGATTTCATTTTTTAACAAAAGTAAGATTAATTTTATTATATAATTACATCAAATATTAATTTATATGAATACAATATTTGTAAATGATATTCCGATAAGCTTTAAGCAACTTGATAACTTAAAACTTAAGAAAGAAAATTATGATACCTATATTGATGGTTCATCTGGTGTGGTACCTAAAAAATTATATTCAAGAGTTTTAATTTATGACTCGACTATTGAGACCATTGTCGATCTTCTCAAAAAGATGACAAAATATAAATTCAAAAAAATTTATTCAATTTCTATCACACTAAAGAACAAAAAAAAAATTATTGAAAAAGTGAAAAAAATGTTTACTATTATCAAAGCTGGTGGGGGCGTGGTAAGTAACAGTAAAAAAGAAATTTTATTTATTTACAGAATGAAAAAGTGGGATTTACCAAAAGGAAAATTAGAAAAAGGTGAATCTATAAAGGATTGTGCTGTAAGAGAAGTACAGGAGGAGACAAAAGTAAATGTCAAGTGCAGAGAAAAAATTTTATCAACTTGGCATACTTACACAAAAAACAAAAAGTTTATTTTAAAAAAAACAACATGGTTCAGTATGACAAGTGTTGATGATTCTAAAATGAAACCTCAAAAAAAAGAAAAAATTGAGAAAGTTGAGTGGATGAAAAAATCATCTATAGATCATATCTTATTAAACTCTTATAAAACATTAAATTATTTAATGATGAATTATTTTAAAGCTAACAATTTAAATCTTAGATAATACCCTTATTGTTCTAGCTATTTCATCGGTGGAATTATAACAGGAAATTCCAAGCCTTGTAACACCGCCAATTTCATGGAGACCCATTTTTTCTATTGCTTTTTTTGCATAGAAATGACCATCCCAGGCACAAATATTTTCTTTAGCAAGTAATTTACATATGTTATTTGCTGATATATTTTTATGAATAAATGAAACCGTAGGTGATCTTTTATCTGAGAAATCAGGACCAACAACATTAATATTTTCTAATTTATTTAAGGATGAATATAATTTTTTTGCTAGCGCCTTTTCATGTTCACCTATCTCTTTGTATGCATCTTCAATTTTTTCTCTGTAGCTATTACCATTGCCAAGTGAAGAAATAAAATCTAGAGCTTTTTCTGCTCCCTTACATGCAGCATGATTCAATGTGCCTGTTTCTATTTTATATGGAGAATTTTGATCTTGAACTGTTAATCTTTCGGTTTCTATTTTATCTAACAGACCCGGCCTTGAATATAAAAAACCAAGATGAGGACCATAGAATTTATATGAAGAGCATAATAAAAAATCACAATTTAAGTCAGTAACATTTATTGAAAAGTGAGGAGCGTAATGGACAGCGTCGAGGAGAAAAAGTATATTTTTATTTTCAATAATTTCTTTGATAAATTGAAAATTATTTACTGTTCCTATCGCGTTAGAGGACATTCCCATAGCGATCATTACTGTTTTTTTATTAATCTTTTTTACAAAATCATCATAATCAATTTCACCATTTTTTAAAATGTTTATTCTTATAATCTTGATTCCTTTTTCTTCTAGAATCATCCAGGGTCCTCTATTTGCTTCATGATCCAAGTCGGTAATTACTACTTCATCTCCCTCGTTGAAGTATTTAATTAGTCCTCTAGCTAAACTGAAATTTAAAGTGGTCATATTATGGCCAATTGATATACAATCTTTATTTTCTGCACCTAAAAAAATTGACATTTTTTCTCTTAGTGAGTCCATTATAATATCTGTCTTATTACTTGTTTCAAATTCTCCATGAGTGTTAGCATTTGAGAATTTATAATAATCTGAAATACTATCTATAACCGTTTTAGGTACTTGGGTACCACCTGGTCCATCTAAAAAAATTATTTTATCACCTTTATTATTTTTTATTGATAGTGAAGGAAAATGATTTCTTATTTTATCTGGATTTAACATATTTTTTTTGATAAATATAAATAGGAAGTGATAATGAAAGTAATAATGTGCCTGAAATGATTGATTCAATTCCTACACCAACAACCATCCATATACAAAACATGAAAGCAGGGACTCCTGTCATTAAAGAGTTTATATAAACTGATTTATTTTTTTCATTATTATAGAATGATATTAGAATTTCAGAAAGAGAAATAAAAAAATATAAAACCAAAGTACAGAAGGTAGATGTTAGAATGAGATAAGTAAATATATTTGATAGACTTTTTGAGTAATTTATTCCAATTAGAAGTGATACTAAAATCGTTGAAATAAATAACCCTTTATGTGGTACACCTCTTGAGTTTAATTCCATAAATAATTTAGAGAATAATTTTTTCTTTGCTAGATTTTTTGGTATTTCAATCTGTAACAAAGTCCATCCATTAAGACTTCCTAGAGCTGAAATTATAGCAAAGATTGCAATTAAATTTCTACCATAATCTCCTAAAATTATACCAATAGCATCAGCAAATGGAGCATTTGAAATAGATATCTCATTAGGATGTAATATCCCAAAAATTGCAATACTTGAACTTATATAAATAAATATTGTCAATACCGTACCAATGATCGTAGCTTTTGGAACTGTTTCTTTAGGGTTTTTAATTTTATCAGTAGGAATTGTAGCTGATTCAATACCTAAAAATGCAAAAAAAGTTAATGCAGTAGTTACGGTTATGGCCTCAATATTTGTTTCTTGAGATATATTAATAGGAAAAAAATTATTTATATCAAACACAAAAAAACTTATAATTACTGCTAATAGAAGTGGTATTATTTTTAAAAATGTTGTGACATATTGAAATTTTCCAACTTTTTTAATTCCACTCAGATTAATTGAAGCTATTAGTATAATAACTGTTACTGAGAAAAGAATACTATATATAGATTTATTGAGATTTTCAATAAATATTGTTGAATAGCTTGTCACCACTATCGCTAGACTAGCATTCACTAAAAGAATTGAAATCCAATATCCCCAGACAATAAAAAAACCAATAAATTCACCAAAACTTTTTTCAGCGTAATGAAATGGACCACTTTCACCAGGATACTTGGAACTAAGTCTTTTAAAAATAATAGATAAGATAAAAGCCATGGTAGCTGAAATTGTCCAACCCATAATACTTATTGAACCATAAACTGAAAGAGAGACAGGTAACATAAATATTCCCGCACCTATCATGTTACCAATTACTAGGCTAATTGATTCTTTTAATTCTATTTTATTATTTTCTATATTGTGCATGGATAAATACAATATAATATTTTTAAATGAGTGATCCAGTATATTTTTTGGGTATTGACCTTGGAAGTTCATCAATAAAAACATCACTATTTGATCCATTTAAAGGTAAAACAATTGATTCTATATCATATCCTGATGAAGAGATGTATATCTCTTCAAGAAAAAAAGGTTGGGCAGAGCAGGATCCTAAATTTTGGTGGGAATGTATTGATAGGAGTTTAAATTCACTTAAAAAAAAAAATAATTTTAGTTATATAAAATCCATTGGGATTTCATATCAGATGCATGGACTCGTAGCAGTTGATGATGTTGGGGAACCACTTATACCCTCAATAATTTGGTGTGACTCAAGAGCTGTAGATATTGGAAATGAAGCTGAGAAAGAGATTAAATTTAATATTTTAGAAAAATCTCTATTAAATTCTCCTGGAAACTTCACTGCATCTAAAATAAAATGGGTTATGGAAAATGATCCCAAGGTATACTCTAGGATTCATAAAATAATGCTTCCTGGTGATTTTATAGTTTATAAGTTGACAGGACAAATTTCAACTACAGAATCTGGTTTATCAGAGGGAATAATGTGGGATTTTGGATCAAATTCTCTCTCTTCAGAGATTCTGGAGCATTATGGTATTGATAAAAATATAATTCCAGATGTTGTAAAATCTATTGGTGATCAAGGTGAGATATCTGATAAAATTAGTAAAAGATATGGGTTTAATGATAAGGTTAATATTACTTACAGAACTGGTGATCAACCTAATAATGCATTTTCTTTAAACGTTCTTAATCCTGGAGAGATTGCTGCAACTGCTGGGACATCTGCAGTAATTTATTCAGTAACTGACAAAGATATTTATGATTCTAGTAATAGAATTAATACATTTCTCCATTGTAACCATACTATATCAAGGAAAAGAAATGGATTATTAATGTGTATCAATGGTTCTGGGATTGCTTTCTCATGGATTAGAAAATTATTAAATGAACCATCTTACAAAGAAATGGATAAAAAGGCTGAGAGTATTGATAGCTCAGAAGGTATTTATTTCTATTCATTTGGAAATGGTTCTGAGAGATTATTTAAAAATAAAAAAATCGATTCTCATCTTATAGGTTTGGATTTTAATATTCATTCAAAACCACACATTATAAGGGCTGCTTTAGAAGGAATAGCATTTACATTAACTTACGGAATCGAATTATTAAGAGATTTTGGAGTTGATATTCAAACTGTTAGGGTAGGTAACGCTAACTTATTTTTAAGTAAAGTTTTTAGAGAATCATTTGTGAATTCATCAAATATAAAATTACAATTATTTGATACAAATGGTGCAGAGGGTGCTGCTAGGGGTGCTGCTCTAGGTAGTAAATTTTTTGATAATGAAAAGGATGCCTTTAATAGTTTAGAAATGATATCTGAGACTACTCCTGATTTTCAAAGAAAGGATAAATATTTAAAGGAGTACCATAATTGGAAGAGATTTTTAAATAAAATAAATTAAAAAGTAATGAGTGTAATAATTGGTAAGAAAGAATATTTTAAAAATATAAATGAAGTAAAATTTGAAGGTAAAGATTCAGATAACCCTTTAGCTTATAGATATTATGATAGTGAGAGGGTCGTTATGGGTAAATCAATGAAGGAACATTTTAAATTTGCCATAGCCTATTGGCATTCTTTTGTTAACACAGGTAATGACCCGTTTGGGCCTGGGACAAAAGAATATCCATGGTCTGAGTCATCTGATGTACATCAGAGAGCTTATGATAAAATGGATGCAGCTTTTGAATTTATTTCAAAATTAGGTCTGGAATATTTCTGTTTTCATGATTTTGATTTGATTGATGAGGGAGAATCTTTGAGTGAGTCTGAGGGTAGATTACATAAAATTTCTGAATATGCTCTTACTAAAATGAATTCAACTAGAATGAAAGTACTTTGGGGTACAGCAAATCTTTTTTCAAATTCTAGGTATATGAATGGAGCTGCAACTAATCCAGATTTTAATGTAGTTTCATATGCAGGTGCTCAGGTAAGAAATGCGCTAAATGTGACACACAAATTAGGGGGAGAAAATTATGTATTTTGGGGTGGAAGAGAGGGATATATGTCTTTGTTAAATACGAAAATGAAAAAGGAATTAGATAATATGGCGACCTTTCTTCATATGGCAAAAGATTATGGGAGATCCATTGGATTTGAAGGAAATTTCTTCATTGAACCAAAACCGATGGAACCATCAAAACACCAGTATGATTATGATTCTGCCTCTGTAATTGGCTTTCTTAAAGAATATGGTCTAGAAAAGGATTTTAAATTAAATATTGAGGTAAATCATGCTACTTTGGCTGGGCATACATTTGATCACGAATTACAGGTTGCTGCTAATTCGAATATGTTAGGTAGTATTGATGCGAATAGAGGAGATTATCAAAATGGTTGGGATACAGATCAGTTTCCTAATAATATATATGAGATTGTGGAGGCTTTGCTGGTAATTGTTAGGTCTGGTGGCCTAAGTGGGGGAGGTATAAATTTTGATGCAAAAACTAGAAGAAACTCTACTGATTTGGAAGATCTATTTTTTTCTCATGTTGGTGGAATTGATTTATTTGCTAGATCACTACTTATTGTTGAATCTATTATTAATGAGTCTGAATACATAAAACTTTTAGATGAAAGATATTCCTCTTTTGATACTGGAATGGGTAAAAAATTTACAAACAGAGAGTTGAGTTTAGATGATATTGCAAATCATGCAAAAAGTATTAATGAACCTAATTTAATATCTGGAAAACAGGAGTTTTTAGAAAATTTAATAAATAGATACATACGTTAATAATTTAAATTATTGATAAGGCAGTAATTTAAATAAAGAGATTTTCTATAAAATTATTCTAAACTATAAACTAAGGCCAATTACTAAGTATAATATAGCCGTCAACATTCCACATACTAGAGCATAAGGTAGCTGTGTTTTGACATGATCAATATGATCACTTGCAGATGCCATTGATGATACTACTGAAGTGTCTGAAATTGGTGAACAGTGATCACCAAATAAACCTCCACCTAATGCTGCAGCTATTGATATTGAGTTATCGATACCCATCTCATTAGAAATTGGAACAGCAATTGCCAACATTATTGCAAAAGTGCCCCAAGACGTACCCGTTGAAAATGATATAAAACAGCTAGTAACAAATAGTAAGAAAGGAACAAGTTTGGGAGACAAAATTTCTTTTAATTCGTTTGAGACGTATACTCCTGTTCCGAGGTCTCTACAAAGATTACCAATTGCAAAGGCTAGCATAATCAGTAAAGATAGCTGCATCATACCAGACATGCCTTTTATAGAATATCTTATAATTTCTTTTACCGATAAAATTCCTTTAAAAACATAATAAATTGAAGAGATAATTATTGAAAAAATAACAGAGTATAGTACAGACGTAGATCCAGATGAATTTGAAAGTATATCAAAAAAATTTATATTTTTTTGACCATCATATCCAGTATAAATTAGCATAAGGATCATAATTAAAACCATAGAGGACAGTGGGAGAAACATATTCAAAGAATTCTCTTTTATTCCATTTTTTGTTTTAATAATTGTAATATCCTCAGATACCATTGGTGTAGATCCTTCGTCAAATAATTTACCGTTTTTTGTTCTTTTTTCGGCTTTTTTCATGAGCCCATAATCTTTTCCTGTGATAATTAACACTATTAGCAATAAAATAACTAGTACTGGGTAGAAGTTAAATTTCATTGCTGACAGTAAGGTATTAAAAGGCCTATCAATTCCTTGAACTGTCAATAAACCAATAATATATGCTCCCCATCCATTAAAAGGAATCAGTAGTTTAGAGGGTGCAGATGTCGAATCAGCAATATACGCAAGTTTTTCTCTTGATATTTTTAGCTTATCAAATAGAGGCCTAAATATTGTGCCAACTGTGAGTGCAGATATATTTGATTCAACAAATAATAACAAGCCTGTTAATGATGCATAGATCTGGACTTTTTTATTGTTACCATTAATATGATTTGATTTGAATTTTTTTTGAAAACTTTTAATAAATCCCTCAACACCACCAGAAACTTGTATGAGTGTAATTAGTGATCCTACGAGGAACGTAAAAAAAATAACCCTTGTGTTACCTGGGTCATTAAATACATTAACAATATTTTCGATAGTTATTAAAACTCCATGAAAAGGATTCCAATTCCCTAAAATAAGACTTCCAAAGAAAATACCAGTTAATAAAGATATGAAAACTTGCTTAGTTCTAATAGCTAAAACAATTGCGGTAATGGGTGGTATTAAAGAGAGAAAACCATAGTTATCCATAAGCCAATATTAATTAAATTTGTTCCAACAATTATCAGATGTATAAAATTAAATATTTCCTAATTCCAATTCTTTTATTTTTTTCTTGTAATAATGATGATTATAAGTCTGAAGTATATATTGATACCTACACTAAATTATTTTCTATTACTAAGGATAATATTTTAGAGATTGTTCAAAATTCTGAATTTGAGAATTTGAGAGAGTATCTAAAGTATGATATAAGTCTTTATACAATAACATACAATACAATTTACAAGGGTAATAATATAAAAGCATCTGGAATCGTTGCTTTCCCTGATACTGATGTAGGAATACCTATTCTTAATTTCAATCATGGAACTACCTCGCTTCATTCAGATGCTCCATCAGAGGATCTAATTCAGTATAGTTTTTTTGCAAATGCTGCAAGTGCCGGATATATTTTTGTTATTCCAGATTATCTTGGCTTTGGAGTATCAGATAATATCGTTCATCCATATTACAGATCAGATTTAACCGGTCAAACTGTTGTCGATATGATTAGAGCAACAAGAGAATTAGCTGTTATTGAGGGTTATAACTTTAATGGTGATGTGTTTTTGTCGGGATATTCAGAGGGTGGATTTGCTACAATGTCAGCCCATTATAATCTTGAAAATAATGAATATTCAGGTCTGAATCTTATTGCATCAGCCCCTGCCGCAGGTGGATATGATATTAGTGGTATGTTAGACTATTTTATCACAAGGGATTCATATCATGTTCCATATTATATTGCCTACGTTGCAATTGGTTATAAAACTTCATACGACTGGAGTCTGCCACTATCCTCAATATTTAATGAACCGTATGATTCAATTATTCCAGAATATTTTAACGGTAAATTCTCTGGAGATGAAATAAATAGTGTTTTAACTAATAGTATTAACGAGTTATTAACATCAAATTTTATTAATAATGTGTTTACAGACCCAGATTTAAGAGTAGTTGTAGATGCATTTGAGGAAAATAGTTTAGATAATTGGATTCCAAAAAATAAAATGATAATGTATCACGGAACTAGTGATATCACTGTTCCATATCAAAATTCAGTTGATACTTACAATAATTTTATTTCATTAGGTGCTAGTACAAATAATATAGAATTTATTGATTTGCTAGAAGAAGATCACTCATCCGGTGCCCTCCCATATATTATCGATTTATTTGATAGATTTGATAAATTAAAATAAATGAGTCAGTTACTAATTTTTATTCTTTTAGCAGTATTTCAAGGTGATGTAAATATTGATGATATTATAGATGATGTCACTAAAAAATATGCACCTGACAAAAGAATTTCTTTGTTCAATATTAGTTATGATATAGAAAATAATTCTATTAATCTCTTCGGTGAGACAAATAAAGTTAATGCTAAAAACTATCTTTTATTTCAACTTGACAGTCTAGGTTTAGTTTATCAAGATAATATTGATATACTTCCTAAAGAGAAGGTTTATGGTATAATAAATAACTCAGTAGGTAATTTAAGAGGTAGGCCCTCGCATTCTTCAGAATTAGTATCCCAAACACTTTTAGGAACAAAAGTAAATGTATTGAAGAAAGAGGGAGAGTGGTATTTAATTCAAACTCCTGACGATTATATTTCATGGATTGATCATGGCGGTATTTCTATTATGGGTGAAGAAGATTATAAAGGTTATTACAAAAACCCATACATATACAGTTCAATTCAAGGCTTTGCTTACAATTCAATTGTAAAAGAGTCAATTGTTTCAGATCTTGTAATAGGATCTATCTTGAATGTAATTGGTAACAAAGGTGAATTTTATAAAATAGAATATCCAGATAAAAGAATTGGTTGGGTTAGTAAAAAAGATATTTCGCCTTTATTTAATAGTAATGATTTTACAGGTTTAGAAATAATAAAAAATTCTAAAAAATTTATTGGGGTTCCTTACCTATGGGGTGGAACTTCTTCTAAAGGTTTTGACTGCTCAGGATTCACTAAAATTGTTTATTTAATGAATGGACTTGTTATACCTAGGGATGCTTCTCAGCAAATTAATGAAGGAAAATTAGTAGATAATGAAAGAAAATGGGATAATCTAAGAGAAGGTGATTTAATGTTTTTTGGTTATTATAAGGATGGAAGAAGAAGGATAGATCATGTCTCAATATGGATAGGAGATGGTCAGTTTATTCAGGCTTCAAAAAATGTGAGGATTAATTCTGTTGATTCTGAGGATCCCCTATATGATAGATATCATATGGAGAAATATATGGAATCAAGAAGAATTATAGGTAATGAAACTAATGGTGTAAAAAAGTTATAACCTCTCAATATCTAAAATTTTATCAATAAAGTTTTTTGTATTAAAATTAACACCTCCTGTTAACCTAAAGTTTTCATTTCCACTTTTATCAAATATTATGGTTGTGGGTAAGCTGTATGCTTTAAAATAGGATAAGTCGCCATTAAGTTTAATGAAATCTAAGTCAAATTTTCTTTTATTTAAGAATGAATTTATCAATTTTAAATCTTCGTTTGATACTGCTACAATTTCTACATTTCTATCACTAAATTTTTCTTTTACTTTTTCCAGACTTTCAAACTCCGCAATACATGGTTTACACCATGTTGCCCAAATATTTAAGATTAATACATTACCATTATAATCATTCAAGTTTAATGAATTACCATTAAGATCCGTTAAAATTGAGATCTCATCAACTTTTTTGTGGCTAGGGGCTTTACAGCCAATAATTGTTAAAAAAAGTAAAACTGGTATAAGTAATTTCATTTTTTATTAATTTTACTTTAGATATTTAAATGTAGTGAAGAAAATATTAATTACAATATCATTATTTCTAATATTCAATATTGGATATACACAATCATTCTATTCAAATTTAAGAGCTGTTGGATTGACATGTGCCATGTGTTCTTACTCTACACAAAAAAGTCTCGAAAAACTAGACTTTATTGAAACTATCACCCCTGATCTAGAGGCTACATCATTTAAATTAGAATTCAAAGAAGATGAATTTGTTGACTTTGATTTAATTCAAGAAAAAGTTGAAGATGCTGGTTTTTTTGTTGGGTCGATTGAAATAGTTTTTACAGATAATATAAAAGTAGGAAACGATAAACATAACCTCATAAGCGCTAACTTATTTCATTTCTTTTCCGATGAGGAAATTGATTCAAGAGTTTTTACTATAGTAGATAAAAAGTTTATCAGAAAAAGCGAGTACAAAATAATTTCTGAGAAGACATCACATTCCTGTTATGAAACCGGTTTACATACTGCCTCATGTTGTTCAAATCATGAAAATCTAAAATCAAATAAAGTCTTTCATTTAAAAAGTAGTTTATAGATTCAAAATATTTATGAGAATATTTTTAGTCTTATTTCTGTCTTTTATTTCAAGCTTATCATCTGCACAAGAACTTTATATAAATGCTGAACCGGCAAGTCTAATTCCGAAGGGTACTAAAGTCGTAAGGTTGAATCATCACACTATATTCCTAAATGGTACTAACATAATGGGTGGTATAGGGAATGCCATCATTATGAGTCCGTCAATATCATATGGTTTATCAAAAAAAATTATGGTAAGTGGAAGTTTCCAGTTTTCAAATAAACCATACGAGCAAGACATGATGCCAAATTTTGGGTTTAGTGGCTTTAAGCTATCATCAAAGCAGAGAATACTAACAACTGATAAACAAAAATATCATACAAGGTTATCATCATTCATTAAATACTCATACCATGATAATAAGTTTATGAAAGATAACTTAGACATAGAGATACAAGATACTGGTTTTGAATTTGGAATAATTGGTACCCAATTGATTAATAAATTAGCAATATCAGTAACTTCTGCAGTAACTAGAATTTCAAATATTGATGAAAAATATACAAGTGGATCCACTGTAAAATGGCAAAGCATTAATTTGAATACAATTCAAAATTCAATATCGGCTGGGTACTTACTTTTTCCAAGAAAATATAAGTCATATAAACAAACGAACTTTAATTTATATTTAGAATATTTAACCAATACTATTTTAACTAAGGGTTTTCCAGATAGATACGACAAATTTACATCTACTCTTGCCCCAGGTATTCAATTTATTATAATGTCTCGATCTAGATTAGATTTTAGTTATAAAATAAGGAGTGGAGCAATGCCAGAAGAGTTTGTAGTGAAATTAACCTACATAATTTATTGACTTATCTTCAATAAGATATGTCCCTTTGTAAACTTTAAATCCTTCTCTGGACCAGTAAGCGAGTTTAGGGTTATTGCCTTTTCTCTCTTTTATTGATGCACATCCTACACTTCCATCCTTACCAAGAGCAACAATTTTGTCATTAAAATCTATATTTTTTGTTCCTCCATTAATATCAATAATTCTTTGGCAGAGGGCTTCGCATGCTTGCTGAGGAGTCTTCCCATTTCGCATTTGTTCGACAACAAAAAATGAACCACAAGTTCTAATTATTTCTTCACCTCTCCCTGTAGCACCAGCAGCGCCTACCTCATTATCTACATAAAGACCTGCACCAATAATTGGAGAATCTCCAACTCTTCCAGGTATTTTATATGCTAGTCCACTTGTTGTTGTTATACCTGCTACATTAGTATCTTCATCGATACCCAATACATTTATAGTGCCAGTTGTCCTTGTCTTATCGTAATTATTTTCACTTGGTGGAAACCAATCGTCATCTGAAGATAAATTTTCCTTCCAACTAAGCCATATTTTTCTTGCTTTTTCAGTCAATAAATTTTCTACTTTAAAACCATGAGCTCTTGCAAAATCTTGAGCTCCTTTTCCGACAATATGAATATGGTCTGTTCTCTCCATGACAAGTCTAGCAACTGAACATGGTGTTTTAATTCCTTCCAGAGCAGCTACTGAACCACAATTATGGGTTGGTCCAAACATTATAGAAGCATCTAACTGGACAACACCGTGTTCGTTGGGAAGTCCTCCAAACCCCACAGAGGTATCTTCTGGATCGAGTTCAGTCACATTAGACGATATCTCTATAGCATCTAATAATTTTCCTTTAGAAGATAAAATTTCCCACCCTGGCTTTAAAACTTTCTCTCCCCAGACTTCGCCTCGGCTACACAGAATTACGGGACCTTTATTTTGTTTTGATTTTTTTTCAATATTTGAAACTAATGGAACAGTAGCGCCCACTGCCGTTAAATTTTTTAAAAATTTTCTTCTGCTATTCATAATCTAATTTTTTTAATGTGTGTATATATTGTTTTATATAATCTTCTTTCTGTTTAGATCTATACTGCAAAATCCATCTCGGATGGGGTAGTGCAATTATTTCATCAAAGAATTTATACTCTTTGTTTAATAAATCAAAAAATTTTTGATTTTTTCCAAGACCGATTATGATACATATTTTGTCTGAAACTATATGTTCAATTTGGTTTTTAATCCAATTAACAATTTTAGGCTTCCATCTTCTAAAAAGAATCTCACTATCGTAGTAATTTAAATTTTTATTATTCATAGTAAAACCATAAGGACATATACTCGATATTAAAAATTTATTGTAAAAATTTTTAGGTCCACCGAATTTATCAATCATCTCATAGATGAAAGTAGAGCTTAACTCTTTTTTTTGATTGAAATCATTTTTTATCTCACATTTTTTTGTGAGATGATAAGGGTCAGTAAATGGAATTCCCGTTATACCACCCCCAAATCTACCTGGATTAATGCCAAACATTACTATCCTTCTCCTAGTATCATTAAAGAACTCACTATAAAATTTTTTATAAATTTTTTGGACTTTTTTATCAGAATAAGGGTCTAATATATTTATATTTTTTGGTGAACTAACTTTTTCAAGATTATTATAAAATTCAATAATCTTAATCGAGTTTTTCATGTTAAATATTAAATAATTACTCTAGAGTCTCAGCGAATTTCTTTAAAAATTCTTTAGGCATTGTATCTACTTCAAAAGAGACAATTATATTATCCCAGAGCATATTAACATTAGCGATTTTATTATCATTAGCATCAATAAAATATGTTAACCTCTCAATACTTGAATCCCAAACTACAACTTCAGTTACTATACTTTGAGCCAAGTCTGCATTATATGCATCCATGTCAATCTTACCATCTTTCCTGTAAGCAAAAGGATATTTTCCCTCTTTATTGAAATCAATAGTCCAGTTTCCATTCTTTCTGGGTACCATCGCTATCGCATATTTTCCAGCTCTCAACATTTCATTACCAATTTTAATATCAGTTGAAAATTCAATTATTGTTGGACTATTCGCTCCTGCTCTCCATAATTTATCGTATGGTACGAGGTCACCAAAAACTTTTCTGCCTTTCACACCTGGGGAGGAATAACTAATTGAAATTTTGGTCATACCAACATTTTGTGTTACGGAAGCTTGGGGACTTGCTACAGGACTTAGATACTCTCTAGCTGTTTGTGCAGATACCTCTACTATCATCAAACAAAAAACGAATAATAAGATTAGCTTTTTCATGCATGTATAATTTAAATTAAATTTTTTTTATAATTCTTTAATGAATAAATATAAGTTATTGTTTTTATTTATTCCATAAACTAGAAGGGTAAGAACCAGTTTCAACTAGTTTTTTAATTTTTTCTTTCACGGTGTCACTGTCTTCTTTGTAAGTGACTCCAAACCAGTTTTCATCAGTGACATCTATGTGTACATTTTTCTTTCCAATAATTTCTGGTAATAAAAATTCACTTTTGAGATTATTTATATTATTACTTAGAAATGATTTAAATTCCGTATTTAAAATTTTAAAAATAGATTTTTGGAAACCGAATAGATTCATGGCCACCTGTGTACCAATAGGGTGTCTTACTTTTTTATTATCAAAGGTACCCTCAACTATTCTATCGTCAACCTTAATTAAACCATGCGTCTCCTCAATATCTATTAATTTATTTCCATCTTTTATACAAACTCCACGAGATACGCCACCATTTTCAGAAAGTGTATTTTCAATAAAGTAGGAAATTGTTGAAATTTGGATATTATTTTTTTCCATGTATACTAGTGTTTCATAAGCTTTTTTAAAAGCTCCAAAACCATAAAAATCATCAGCATTAATCGTAATGAATGATTCATCTACTGAATTTTCACAGCATAATATTGCGTGACCTGTTCCCCAAGGCTTAATTCTATCGACAGGAAGTTCATGATTATAAAGACCATAACTTGGATCTTGAATAACTACATCAAGTATTATCTTATCTTTATTTTGAAAGAGAGTATTATATTTTTCTACAAAATAATTTTTGAGTTTGGGAGATGATAGTATTATTATCTTATCAAAACCAGCTCTAATCGAGTCATAAATAGAGTAGTCAAGAATTGATTCGTTGTTAGGACCGAAACTATCTACCTGTTTTAATCCGCCATAACGGCTACCCATTCCACCAGCCATTATAATTACAGATTTGTTCATACTAATCTTTTGACAATAAGAAAGTACCCCTAATTTGACTGTTCCATCCTCCTCCTTGAGCAAAAAATTCTCCAGTTAGGACATATGGGTCTGATCTGAATCTTGCCTCGTGGAATTTTGTACCAGGCCTCCATCTGACACTTGGCCAGCTATTACATGGATTTCTCCATCCAGAGCCTGTACCTTCACAATCGGTATATTCACCACCATTGACCTCAAAAGAAGTTTCCATAAATTCAACCCAACCATACTTATCTATTGTTCCTGAAACAACAAATGTAGTATTTGATTCATCAAATGCACTTATTCCTTGGAATGAACATCCATTTGAGGAAATTATTGATAAAGTCATATTATGTTTTGTTCCACTTGCAGCTGAACTTGTAAAATCGTTTCTTCCTTTCCATGTACCTATCATTTGTTTTGATGCGTCAGAGCAGTCTATTGTATCTTCAGGTTCTTGGCACCTATATGTACTACTTGCAAGGAGAATAAAAACAAAATGAGCGAATAATTTCATGCTGTAAAGATAATTTAATTGAAATTTAAAATCAATTTAATATACGAAGTTGTATTATTATAGTTATAAAACTTGAATGTTATTATTTATGAGATTCGATAATATTAATTGTTATATTTAAGACAGTTATGCAAATTTCAAATTTAGACTGGTTAATAATATTATTATTCTTATCATCATTTATTTTTATTGGTCTACTTAATACCAAAAAATCAGGTGAGAGTAGTAAAGAGTTTTTCTTATCTGGAAGGAAAATGCCATGGTGGTTATTAGGGATATCTATGGTTGCTACCACATTTTCAGCTGACACGCCAAACCTTGTCACTAATATTGTCCGAGTTGATGGAATATCCGGAAATTGGCAATGGTGGGCCTTTTTAATTACTGGGATGATGACTGTTTTTTTTTATGCGAAATTATGGAGAAGATCTGAAGTACTGACAGATTTAGAATTTTATGAGTTAAGATATTCTGGAAGAGAGGCAAAGTTTTTGAGGGCATTCAGATCAATTTACCTTGGTGTTTTCTTCAATGTTATGATTATGGCAACTGTCTGCCTTGCCGGAATTAAAATTGGAGGAATTTTATTAGGGCTTTCTCCTTTTGAGTGTGTATTTTATTCTTCTTTAATTACAGTTACTTACAGTTCATTAGGAGGGTTAAGGAGTGTAATTATAACAGATTTAATTCAATTTTTTGTGGCAATGGTTGGATCCATTTGGGCTTGCATATATATTTTAAATATAGATGACATTGGGGGGTTAGATAATTTAATTATTCATGAGAATATAAGAGATAAACTGAGTTTTTTCCCAGATACAGACAATTATGAAAATTTAGTTACATTGTTTATTATACCAATCGCAGTACAGTGGTGGGCTGTCTGGTATCCTGGTGCGGAACCTGGCGGTGGAGGATATATTGCTCAAAGGATGTTATCTGCAAAAGATGAGAAAAATGCTGTATTTGCTACTTTACTATTTAATGTAGCTCACTATGCAATAAGACCGTGGCCCTGGATAATAATTGCACTCTCTTCTTTAGTTATATATCCATCTCTGGCAGATATTTCTAATGCATTTCCAGGTATTGATAAATCAATAATCGGTAATGACATAGCCTATCCTGCAATGTTATCATTTCTTCCCTCTGGTCTCTTAGGGCTGGTTTTAGCTTCTTTAGTAGCCGCATTCATGAGTACTATATCTAGTCATTTAAACTGGGGAGCCTCATACATTTCAATAGACTTTTACAAAAGGTTTATAAAAGTTGATGCATCAGAAAAAGAGGTTGTTCTGGTTGGAAGAATATCTACTGTTTTGCTGATGTTTCTTGCTGGCGTGATAGCACTTGAGTTATCTGACGCACTTAACGCCTTCCAGATTTTACTCCAAATAGGTGCAGGAACTGGATCTATATTTTTACTCAGATGGTTCTGGTGGAGAGTTAATGCTTACAGTGAAATTACAGGGATGATAGTTTCATTTCTAATAGCAATTTACTTTCAGTGGTTTCACAACGAATTAACAGGTATTGATTTGTTATCTCACGAAAAATTATTATGGAGTATCTCTCTGACTACTTTATCTTGGATTTTTGTTACGTTTTTAACAAAGCCAACTGATAATAAAGTTTTAATAAAATTTTATAATAAAATTAAACCCTACGGTATTGGATGGGATGGTTTTAGAAAAATAAATAACATTAAAAATTTTACAAAATCTCATAACTCCCCAATTAATGATTTATATCTTATGTTTTTAGGTATTTTGGCTGTTTATTTCTTTTTATTTGGGTTAGGGTATATACTATTAAATAATATTTTTACTGGGTCAATAATGATAATAATCTCTTTAATTTCATCAATTTTTGCAAATATTATTATGAAAAATAGTCTGAAAAACTAATATAATTCTGATTTATAAGACTTCCTCAAAATATATTAATAACAACCTTTTGACAAAAAGTCCGTATATTACGTAATGCTTTTTATAGCATATTAATAATATTATTAACCAAACGATCAAATATGAATACGTTAAATTTTATTTTAGGAGCGAGTTTACAGCCGGGTGATTTTACTGGTTTTACTTTCTTCATAGGATCTGTTTCTATGTTAGCAGCTACTGTGTTCTTTTTAGTACAACACGGTCAGGTTGACAAGAAATTTAAAGATTCAATGCTTGTTGCAGCCTTAATTACTGGTATTGCAGCTGTACATTATTACTATATGAGAGATCAGTGGGCAGAAGGTCTTGGTTCACCAACTGAACTGAGATATGTTGACTGGATCTTAACTGTACCTTTAATGGTTGTTGAGTTTGCATTACTTACAGGTGTAGGTATGAGAAAACTTTTCTGGGCATCAGTTGTTATGCTTGTTACTGGATACTTTGGTGAATCTGGAGTAACTGGTATTGGAGATGCGCAAGTTTGGGGATTTGTCTCAGGTCTTGCTTATTTCTATATGGCATACGAAGTTGGATGTCTATCAATTTTTGGACTAGGTAATGGTGGTGATGTAGGAAATGCTTTAGCAAATGCTAAGGGTAAAATTCCTGCTGCTGGTAGAATGTTACAATGGTTTGTCTTAGTAGGTTGGTCAATATATCCTTTAGGTTATATGATCGGAACTGCTGACGGAATGTGGTACGCAGGTGCTGCTGGACTTCCTTTAGACATGGATATTGTATACAATATCGGTGATGCTATCAACAAAATTGGATTCGGTATGGCTGTATGGTCAGCTGCTAGAGACTAATTTTATTAGCTAATTATAAATAAAGGTGAGGTTTTCCTCACCTTTTTTTTTATATTAAACCTATGATCTCAACCAATCAAGGTCTAGTTACATCTAAGATCGTAGGTTTAATTTTTTCACTATCACTAATTTTCTTTAATATAGGTGATACATACTCAAGCATAATTTTTATTTCAATAATGTTATCAATAGGAATTCCACACGGTTCGGTAGACCATATTATAGCATTTGTAAATCCAAAATCTAGGAGATTTAGTAGTAAGCTAAGTTTCTTTTCAATATACATTGCATTAATTATTTTCAATATCTTCATCTGGGTATTATCTCCCTTTCTTGGCCTATTCTCATTCCTATTAATATCGTGTTATCATTTCGGTGAAACTCAGGTAATTGGATATCATTCAACAGATAATCAATTACTTAACTTTGTGATAGGTGCAAATATTTTACTCTCACTATTTCTTAATAATATTTTTGAGTTACAGGAGATTTTAATTGAATTCAAATTTTTTAGTGATATAGATTTATCTTCTTATGAAAATATATTTTTTCTATTGATTTCGGTTGCAGTTCTTATGATGTCCGTTCTCTACTTTGACATTAAAAGAAAAGTACCTCTGTACGCTGAGCTATCAATATTATATTTAATTTTTTATCATACTGATATACTTACCTCATTTTCTATATTTTTTGGGTTTTCACACTCATTACCAATGCTTTTAATGGAGTATAATGAGTTGAAAGAAGATAGTTTTTTAAAATTTTATTTAAAAACACTCCCTTTTACTATATTGTCAGTGGTTTTTGGCTTTATTCTATTTTATTTTAATGATAGCTTACTAACTACAGAAAATCTCATTTTATTTGTTTTTATTGTTATATCAAGTCTCACACTTCCTCATGTATTTATAATGAAGGATTTTGTTAATGATAAATAGTTATGGACACAAATTATGTTATCACTTTCATGTCAAAGGAGTGGATAATAGCAAATTCTATATCATTTCTTTATATATTTCTTTGTCTATATATAGGTAAATATTTAACCAAACAAAATGCAAAAACATTTGCAAAGATTTTTGTGTGTATTTTCATATTTTCTTACATTATATATCATATAATACATATTGTTGATGGGACATGGTATCTAAATAAAAGACTCCCTTTCCATCTTTGTGGTTTTTCATCAGTAATATCTTGTTTTATTCTATTTATCGATAGGAAACAGATCTGGTTTGAGTTTTTATTTTATGCTGGAGTGCTTGGAGGATTAAATGCACTTCTTACTCCAGTAATAGATGATTATACAGGTACTACTTTCTTTTACTTAGAATATTTTTACAGTCATACATCTATAATTATACTTCCACTCTTTATGTTTTATTACATGGACATGCGACTGAGCAGATACTCATGGTTAAGAGCCTTTCTTATCATTAATTTATTGTTACTCATCATAATGCCTATTGATTTTATGATCGACGCAAATTATATGTATCTAAAGGAGCCACCTCCATTAGATCATCCACTTATTTCTGGTGAGTGGCCCTACTATTTAATTAATTTAGAGTTTATTGTCCTATTCCTTTTATATTTAACATATTATATATTTAATTCAACTATTTTGAGGAACAAATTAAAAAAATCAACGTTTTAATAAAATGAATTTTGGATTTCTAAAAGATAGTGAGGCACGAGTATCTATTTCTCCTTCAACTTCTGAAAAATTTATAAAACTTGGTCATAAAGTTTCTATAGAGAGGGGTGCAGGTTTACTCTCTGGATTTCCTGATTCCGATTATGAAGGTGTAGCTTTCTCTTCAAGAAAAGACTTAATTAGAAACTGTGATATATTATTATCAGTCAACTCATCGAGTTATGGTGATCTGAGCTCTTATAAAGGAAAAATACTTATCTCTAATTTTAGTGTTGAACCTGATAGAAACAAAATAAAAAAAGAATTGGAGAAGCATAAAATTATTGCATATGACTTATCTATGATACCAAGAACTACCATTGCACAGAGTATGGATATTCTATCATCTATGGCTGGATTATCTGGATATAAATCTATAATTAAGGCTGCTGAGTTATTACCTAAAATATTTCCGATGACAATTACAGCAGCCGGTAGTATTAAACCTGTTAAAGTTGTAGTCTTAGGAGCTGGGGTCGCTGGATTACAAGCTATTGCTACGGCAAAGAGATTAGGAGCAATTGTCGAAGCATCTGACCCTCGCAAGGCAGCAAAGGAAGAAGTTCTTAGTCTGGGAGCAAAATTTATAGACGTTGAGGGAGCTGTTGAAGATTCCTCAGCTGGAGGATACGCTGTCAAGCAATCAAAAGAATATCTTGCAAAACAGAAAGAGGAGGTGTCTAAACGACTAATACAAGCTGATGTTGTCGTAACTACTGCCCAGGTTTTTGGGGCGAAATCTCCAATTTTAATTCCCAAATCAATTGTTGATAATATGAGTCCTGGATCGGTCATAATTGATCTGGCTTCATCCACTGGTGGTAATTGTGAGTTAACTCAGGACTCTGAGGTAATTGAGCATAATGGAATAAAAATTGTTGGTAATTCTTATTTGTCATCAGAATTATCTCATGACGCAAGTAATCTTTACTCAAATAATGTTTACAATTTCATTGATTACATTATCAAGGAAAATAAATTTATTGGTGATGAGGATGATATTTTAAGTAGCTGTAAAATTTAATTTTATGAATGAACTATTAAATTTTTTGTTTGAAAATGAGGTGTTGATTTATCTATTACTTTTCACTATACTGTTAGGATTTGAAGTGATATCAAAAGTTCCCTCAGTCTTGCATACACCTCTAATGTCTGGTGCCAACGCAATAAGTGGAATTGTAATACTCGGAGCTATCATTTTAATAAGAACAACCGAATCAGATAATTATATTACTCTAATTCTGGCAAGTACTGCACTATTTGTTGGTTCAATTAATGTATTTGGTGGCTTTTTTGTCACAAATAGAATGCTTGAGATGTTTAATAAGAAGAAAAGAGGTTAATGGACAAGTTTTTATTTCTACTTTCCGCATTTTTATTAGTCTGGGGTCTAAGGCTTCAAAGTGATCCTGCATCTGCAAGTAAAGGTAATAAGTTAGCATCTGTAGGTATGATAACTGCAATATTTTCTGCAGTAATAATGCCTTTAGAAAATAGCTTCTCCAATTTAATATGGATATTGGCTCCGTTGTCCCTTTCTGGGGTAATTGGGTATTTAATTGCAAAAAATATAAAGATGACCTCAATGCCGCAAATGGTCTCAATTTTTAATGGTCTTGGAGGTTTAAGTGCTGTACTATTATCATTTGCAGAAATTAATAAATGGATTATTTACCCTGAAACTTATCAGTTGACTGTTGTTATAGTACTGATATTAAGCTTATTTATTGGTTCTGTAGCGTTTACCGGTAGTTTATTAGCATTTGCTAAGTTAGATGGCTACAGGTGGTCTGAAAAGCTTTCCCTTCCTTTCCAGCATATCTTCAATTTAATATTGATATCAGTAATAGTTGGGTTGTCTTACTTATTTATTACCAGTCCAGATATTTCATTATTATACATAATTATTATTTTGTCATTTGTCTATGGTATATTTTTTGTAGCTCCAATTGGTGGCGCAGATATGCCTGTTGTCATTTCACTCTTAAATTCATTTACAGGAATCACAGCAGCTCTTACAGGAATAATTTTTGGTAATATAGTCATGCTTCTTGGAGGAATACTAGTTGGTGCAGCTGGAACTATTCTAACTGTGTTGATGTGTAATGCAATGAATAGGTCTCTCCTCAATGTAATAATAGGTGGTTTTTCGTCAAATAATTCATCGAAAAAGGGAAAGGATCAAGGAGAAATTAAGGAAGTTTCTGATTCTGATTTTGCTGTACAGCTATTCTATTCTAGTAAAGTCATCATAATACCTGGTTATGGGTTAGCTGTTGCTCAGGCTCAGAAGTTATGTAAAGAAATTCAAGAGATTTTGGAGACAAATGATGTTGAGATTAAATACGCTATTCATCCTGTTGCTGGAAGGATGCCTGGTCATATGAATGTGCTACTTGCAGAAGCCGATGTTGATTATTCGAAGTTGATTGAGTTAGAGCAAGCTAACGAAGAATTTAAATCAACAGACGTTGCAGTAATAATTGGTGCAAATGATGTCGTTAATCCCGATGCTATAGACGATTCTACAAGTCCTTTATATGGAATGCCTATCCTCAAAGTTTGGGAGTCAACATCAACCGTTGTTCTAAAAAGAAGTATGTCAGCTGGATACGCTGGGGTACAAAATCCATTATTTTTCAAGAAAAATAATCAAATGTATTTTGGAGATGCAAAGGAAAGTCTACAAAGATTATCATCTGAGCTTAAAAATCTATAAATTTTTTTTTTAAATTGAATCCATGACAAGGTGTTCAATTTTATTAATTCTTCTACTAATCACCTCTTGTAATTTTCAAGAGAGTGATAAACCAAATATTATTTTATTTTTTTATGATGATTTGGGTTATGGTGAATTGGGAGCTTATGGTCAGAAAATCATTGAAACCAGAAATATTGATGAATTAGCAAAGAATGGATTGAGATTTACAAATTTTTATTCAGGATCTCCGGTCTGCGCTCCTTCAAGAAGTATTTTACTAACTGGCCTTCACGGGGGACATACTAAGATAAGAGGTAACCATGAATATGGAAATAGAGGAGATGTGTGGGACTACGCTAAAATGTCTGAGGATCCAAATTTAGAGGGTCAGTATCCAATTGGAGAGTCTGAAATAATATTTCCAAAACTTTTGAAGGGTGTAGGTTATTCTAATGGGATGGTAGGTAAGTGGGGATTAGGCCCACCTAATTCTAACTCTATTCCTACAAAAATGGGGTTTGATTACTTTTACGGGTACAATTGCCAGAGGATGGCACACAATCTTTACCCCCCTCATCTGTGGGAAAATGAAAGTAGAGATATGTTAGATAATAAAGTTATTTCACCTAAGTTAAAACTTAAACTGGGTCAAGATCCCTACGATGAAAATAATTATAAGGTATTTAATCAGAGCGACTACGCACCAGATAAAATGCACATTAAGGCACAGGAATTTATAGAAAATAATCATGATAATCCGTTCTTTCTTTACTACGCAAGTCCAATCCCACATGCGCCTCTACAAGCTCCAAAATATTTAATTGATAAGTACAGAGAAATTATTGGTGATGAAGAACCATATCTTGGTAATGTAGGGTACTTTCCTACGAGATATCCGAGAGCAACGTATGCTGCAATGATTGAATATATTGATATCCAAGTTGGAGAAATTATTGATCAGCTGAAAAGGTTAGATGTTTATGATAATACGGTAATTCTGCTGACCAGCGATAATGGTCCAACTTATGCAGGAGGTGTAGATTTTGAGTATTTTAATAGCACTGGAATATTTCAAAATAAGCCAGACAGAATGAAAGGATATACTTATGAGGGTGGTGTAAGGGTACCATTTGTTGTATCATGGCCAAAAAAAATTAGAAGTGGCAGGGTGGTAGATGATGTATCAATCTCCTACGATTTATTTGCCACCATCAGTGAGCTTTCAGGAGTAGATGACCCATACTTAACAGATGGAATTAGTTTAGTTGATATATTTACTGATGAAAATATTTCTTTGGATAGAGAGTATATTTATTGGGAGTTTCCATCTTACGGTGGACAGCAGGCTGCTAGAATGGGGGATTTTAAAGCTTTAAGAAAAGATATTAAGAAGGGAAATGACAAAATTGAGTTATATAATCTATCGGAGGATATCAGAGAGCAGACAGATATTTCATCTAAAAATCCTGAGATTATAAAAAAATTTAATGATATTTTTATTAGAGAACATGTTAAATCTGATATTAAAAGGTTTCACATGGGCTATATTGATGACAATTAATTTTGAGTAATGAATAAAATAAATAGAAGAAATTTTCTAAAGAAGACATCTCTCTCCGGTGCGGCATTAGCAACCACATCTGTACTCTCCTCCTCAAATTATACAGAGAGAGAAAAAGAGTCTAAATATATGGGTGATTTTGCTGCTAGGAAGCTTTCAAAAGTGAAAGTTGCTTTCGTAGGGGTAGGAGCCAGGGGTACCGGGCACGCTAGACAGTTTGCAACTATTGATGGGACAGAGGTAGTTGGAATATGTGACCTACATCAAGATTTAGCTGAAAGATCAAAAAAGCTATGTCTCGAAGTAGACAGCCAAAGACATAAAAATATAAGATTGTACCATAGCGGAGAGAAAGACTGGATAAAAATGATTGAAGATACAAAACCTGATGCTGTATTTATCTCAACTAACTGGGAAAATCATGCTCCAATGGTTATTAAAACTATGGAGTTAGGTTCTCACGCCTTTGTTGAGGTACCTATGGCAACAAATATGGAAGATCTTTGGTCGATTGTCGACACATCAGAAAAGACCAATAAGCATTGTATGATGATGGAAAATGTTAATTATGGTCGTGATGAACTAATGTTTTTAAATATGTGTAGGAAGGGTTATATAGGAGATTTTTTACATGCTGAAGCTGCATATATTCATGAGCTAAGATTCCAGATGGAGGAACAGGAGAGGGGAACTGGATCTTGGAGAACACATCATTACGCCAAAAGTAAAGGAAATTTATATCCAACCCATGGCCTAGGACCTGTGGCACAGTATATGAATTTAGCAAGAGGTGATGATAATTTTGCTTCTCTTGTATCTTACTCAACACCAGCGCTAGGTAGAAAGTTATATGCAGAAAAAAATTATTCGTCAGATCATAAATGGAATAAATTAGAATATAATAATGGTGACCTTAATACCTCAATAATAAAAACTACTTTAGGTAGAACAATTATGGTTCAGTGGGATGAGACAAGCCCTCGACCTTACTCTAGACATAACCTCATACAGGGAACTAAAGGGATTTTAGCTGGATTTCCAACTAGAGTAGCTCTTGATGGCGGTGTTGATGGAATCACAAGTAATCATCACTCATGGGTTCAGGGTGAAAACTTAGAGAAATTATATGAAAAGTATGATCATCCACTATACAGAAGGGTGGGTGATGAGGCTAAGAGAATGGGTGGTCACGGCGGAATGGACTTTATAATGAGGTACAGAATTATCGAATGCCTCAGAGAGGGAAAACCACTAGATCAGAATGTATACGAAGGATGTTTTTGGAGTGCAGTCACACCACTAAGCGCAGAATCTTTGCTTAATGATGGAG
The DNA here is from genome assembly GCA_913052485.1 of uncultured Flammeovirgaceae bacterium. Lineage (GTDB taxonomy): Bacteria > Bacteroidota > Bacteroidia > Cytophagales > MED-G16 > MED-G16. The sequence continues at coordinate 51,877 of CAJXDN010000004.1, forward strand.
CACCTCAAAAGTTTCCAGATTTCACTAGAGGAAATTGGAAATCAACGAATCAACTTGATATAATATCCTAATTGTTGGCACCAATTATTAGTGGTGCATTCATTTTATCTAATTCAACCTTCAAGTTTGGTAATCTTGAAGATATGGCATCAAGTTCCACATATAACTTATCTAGCATGCTGCTCGCTATGTTAATACTCTGCTTATGCTGTCCAGTTGGGCCATAAGTAGACGTCAACCCTCTATACGCATTACCAATATAGCTGCTTACTGTTGGGTCATTTTTTACACCAATTTGAGATTTAGCAGAATTACCATAAACTTTTTTAGATAACTGATTTAGCTCTTCTTCTAATCCAAATAGTCGACTACTTAACTCATTATTAGTAAATTCAGATCTGCTCAATGATAATCTCATTGCCTTAACCATATTCATAGTCTCATTTAACATATCCATTAGAACTGATTGTCTGTTCTGGGTGTTAAGTACGTTATCAGCATGTAAACTATATTCTTCATATCCCATTCCATCTAACGTACTTCTTTCTAAATCAACTACATTAAATGATATAGGGTCGTCTAGTTCAGTGGAAATACCTTCACTTTCTTTCACTAGAGTTGCTGTATAGTTTCCAGGTGAGGCAAGAATCCCAGAATTATACCACCCACCTCTTCCTCCACTCCTTGGGAGTCTATCTGGATTTATTGCAGTTGCGCTAGAATGTCTTAAATTCCATGCGACTCTATTTAACCCTTTAGACTTTGGTGCTGAAATTTTATTAATGATTTCACCCTCTAAATTTTTAATAACTATATAAATTTTAGTTGTTTCCTCTCTGCCCTCTTTCTCAATCGCATCCCAATCAATACCAGGAATTTGTTGTCCTTTCTTAATCATTTCCTTCTCTTTCTTAACCCTTGACGACTTCATACTAGGGTAGGACTGAGACAGATGGTAAGTAAATACAGCACCAAAATCAGGATTCTGAGCGAAGTAGTAGTCTCCACCAGTATTTCCAATTGTACTTTTTGGTATGTACCATAATGCATCTCTCGTATTAAATAATTTACCTTCTTTTGATAAATTTTCAGTTGACATTTCTCTCAGTGCAGAATAGTCATCCAAAACATAAAATCCCCTTCCAAACGAAGCGCCAACTAGATCATTTTCTCTTTTCTGTATGGCTATATCTCTGAATGATATTGTAGGTGATCCAGGAACTTTACTCCAGCTACTACCTCCGTTGATTGTAACATATATTGCAGTTTCTGTAGCACAAAACATCAGATTCTTGGCAACATGGTCCTGAACTAATCTCCACACTAAATTCCTCTTAGGTAAGTTACTTGATATCGAAGTCCATGTCTCTCCAAGATCAGTACTTTTAAATAGGTATGGGTCAAAGTCTCCCTCTTTATGATTATCTAATGAAACATATACCGTATTGGCATCAAAATTATCAGCCTTAATATCGTTAATAAATGTCCTTGCAGGAAGACCAAGCTTCGTAACTGGAATTTTTTTCCAAGTCTCACCACTGTTTGTGGTTACCTGTATAATCCCATCATCAGTTCCAGCATATATTACACCCTCTCTCACTGGTGACTCAGATATCGATGTAATTGTATTATAATTAGACATTGCTTTCACATCCCACGAGTTATCCCATCCATGCCTCCTGCCCATGATAGGTAGGTCAATTCTCTCTTCATTTCTAGTCAAGTCACCAGATATTGGCTCCCAACTATCCCCTCTATTTTCTGATTTCCATACTCTTTGTGACGCAAAGTATAATCTAGATGGTTGGTGAGGACTAACTAAAATTGGTGAATCCCAATTCCATCTCTCATATTTTTCCCCTTCCCTTGGTTGAGGCTGAATCAACACTGCTTCTCCTGTTTTTAAATCTACTCTGTGAAGTACTCCCTGCTGGAATTCTCCATAAACAATGTCATTAAATACTGGATCAGTGGCAGTTTGGTGGCCATCAGCTCCCAGAATCTTATACCAGTGCGCATTTCTTATACCTTGTCTCTCATCAGTCCTAGATGGTCCACCAGCTGAACCATTGTCTTGCGTCCCACCAAAGATGTGGTAGAAAGGATACGCGTTATTTACCGCTACCTTATAGAACTGAGTAATTGGTAAATTTTTATGATATTTCCATGTTTTTGCTAAGTCAAATGACTCATAAATTCCAGCATCTGTTCCAACAAGAAGATAGTTAGGATCATTTTCTCTGAAAGCGATAGAGTGATTATCCGAGTGTTTATCAATTTCTTGAAGCTGATTGAAGGTCTTACCTCCGTCCTCTGAAGTCAGAATCCTCACATTCATTAAGTATAGTCTATCAAACTTATGGGGACTTGTGTAAAGTTCTTGGTAGTAATGTGGACCAGTAGCACCAGATACTGTATTTGACATTTTTTTCCAGGATGAGCCCCTGTCGATAGATTTATAAACAGCCCCTTTAGTTCTCTCTAGCTCGATAGCTGCATATATTACGTCTGGTTTTTGTGGTGAAATTGCAATCCCTATTTTTCCTTTATTAGAACCTGGTAAGCCTGATTTTAATTCAATCCATGTCTCACCGCCGTCTTCAGATCTGTGAAGGCCTGATTCAGGGCCACCGCCCATTAAAGCAGCTACAGTTCTATGTCTCTGCCAAGTGGCAGCATACAACCTGTCAGGGTTTCTTGAGTCAATAAGTATATCTGTTACACCTGTCCATTCACCACCTCCAAGTACTTTTCTCCAATTTTTTCCTCCGTCACTAGTTTTATATAATCCCCTCTCACCACCTGGACTCCATAGTGGTCCCTGAGATGCAACCCATATGACATCTGAGTTGTCAGGATGGACAATAATTTTAGATATGTGTTCAGACTTCCTCAGACCCATATTTTTCCACGATTTTCCTCCATTTTCACTTTTGAAAACTCCATCTCCGTACGCTACATGCCTACCTCCTACGTTTTCACCTGTTCCTAACCATATTACCGAAGGGTCATTGGGGTCGATAGTAATGCAACCGGTCGTGTAGGTCGACTCATTATCAAAAATAGGGGTATAAGTTGTCCCTGAATTTTCGGTTTTCCATACTCCGCTTGATCCTGTGGCGACATACCATACATTATTATTTTCAGGGTGGATGGCAATGTCTGCTATCCTACCTGATAAAAATGCTGGACCAACGTTCCTAAGTTTTAGGGCTGATAAGGATAATTTATCATTTTTTGGTTGTGTAGTTGATGACTTGCTTCCTCTTCTCCTTTGAGAGTTTACATCAAATACAAAAATCGATATGAGAGCTAATAGAATTAGTTTTTTCATAGTTTAATGAGTTTAGTTTTTCTAAAAATGGGATGATAATTTATTAAATTTTTTTTAAATATTTCCCAAATTATTGAAACATTAAAAAAAATGTATAATATTTAAATATGGAATTTATATCTGATCAACAACTTGTCTCACTATTTCAAGTAGTTATAGGTCTCTCTGTCATGAGAGTATGGACTATAAACTTCAATAAGTCAACACCTTGGAGGGGAGGGGGTGCAAGAAATATGAAAGAAGAATTTACCGCCTACGGACTTCCTATGTGGATGGTATATTTTGTTGGTATACTAAAAGTTATTTTCTCTATTGGGCTAATTGCTGGACTATGGGTACCAGAGTTAGTTTTATTCTCTGCCTCAGGTATTGCTATTTTTATGTTCTTTGCAATCCTTATGCATGTTAAAATTAAAGATCCAATAAAGAAATCAATTCCTGCCCTTACATTTATGGTATTATCTCTACTAATTATTTTTCTTGAAAATTAATATCTGGTACTTATTTCTTTTAGCTCTTCTCTCTTGTAACAAGAATAGTTTCGATTCAAATACTTCTAAATTTTTTCCATATAATTCCTCAGAGTCATTCTTATTTTCTACAGACAAAGATCTATTTATTTCTTGGACAGAGCAGGAGGAAGACTCAAATTACCTATATATGAGTAAATTAAATGGGAGTTCGTGGTCTGATAAGAGGATTATTGCTAAGGGTACAGACTGGTTTGTGAACTGGGCAGATTTCCCATCTATCTCAGTTAATGAGACTTCGCAATCAATATTTACTTATCATCTACCAAAGAGTTCAGAAGAAACTTTCTCATATGATGTTAATTATCATTTTAATAAAAATGGCAGATGGTATGATATGGATAAAATACATGACGATAACACCTTATCTGAACATGGCTTTGTATCCTCAGTTCCCTATAAAGATGGCTTTATAGTAAGCTGGCTTGATGGTAGGAATACTTACGGCAAAGGTGATCATGGTCACGCTAAGGGAGCGATGACACTGAGATCTGCAGTTATTGGTTCTGATGGTAATATAGAGAAAAGATTATTAGTTGATGATATGGTTTGTGATTGTTGTCAGACATCGATGACAGTATCCGAAGGTATTCCTGTTGTTGTATATAGAGATAGGACTAAAGGTGAGATACGAGACATATCCTTCTCAAGGTATATTGATCAGAAATGGACAGAACCACAACCACTTCATGAAGATGGGTGGCAGATAAACGGATGCCCTGTAAATGGTCCAAATATTGATTCTTTCGGAGATAATGTTGTTGTATCTTGGTTCTCAGCTTCCAAAGGGAGACCAAAAGTTAATATAAAGTTCTCTTCTGACAATGGAAGAACTTACGGTGATAAGATCCTACTAGACGACATTAAAAATTCTCCAATAGGAAGGGTTGACGTAGAATTTATAAGTGAGGATGAGGTACTGGTCAGCTGGTTATCGTCAGTAGATGGAAAAGGTCAGTTACTACTAAGAAAAATTAAATCAAATGGCGACATTGGACCAATTAAAGTGATAGATCAGATCTCTACGGAAAGATCAACTGGATTTCCTCAAATTGAAGAATTTAATGATAATATCTACATCTCTTGGACAGATAACAGCGAATCTAATAAAAGGATTAAGATGACTAAGATTCCGTTATCTGGCATATAATATTTCAATTAATATCATCTATGATATCAGGCTATTGTAAATTTCTAAAGATATTTTTGCAAGCATGTCTGCTCCCTTAACTTCATCTTCTAAATTTTTTGAGAGGAGTATTAATACATACGAAGTATTACTATCTAAAAAAACAATACCTGAGTCATGTCTTACCCCTTTAATCCACCCGTCCTTGTGAGCAACTTCAATTGACTTCGGGAGATATTTTGGAATTATATCGTCATATTTTTGCTTTTTGAGAATATCAACCATTTCTTTTGAAATTTCTGAATTGATAACATTTCCCTCTGCTAATTTCTCATAGATATTAAGTAAATCAAGAGCTGTTGTAGTATTGTTCATTCCCCGATTGAATGCCTTAATATCTTCTACTCCTCTTATTACATTAATTTTATTTGCTCCAAGAACTCTCATTGTGCTGTTGATGTCTTGTGAACCTATATAATCAATAACTAAATTTGTAGCAAAGTTGCTGCTTAGAGTTATCATATCGATTACTAACTCTCTAAGAGATAGGAAGTTTCCAATTTCTTCATAGATTTTCTTGTCACTATCTTCAAATGAGGATAGGCTGAAAGAGCTACCATCAGCAATGCTTCTAAATTCATTCTTTACTAGAATAGAATCATCTAATGATATTGCTCCCTCCTGTACATTTCTAAATACCTCGATCATCACTGGAGTTTTCATTGTACTAGCGGCATGAAACTCCTCATTCTCATTGATCAGGATAGTCTTCCCATCGGATAAATTTTTAAATACTATAGCAAACTTTCCCTCTGATGATTTAAGATATGTATTTATTTTTTTTTCTAATGATTTATAATCGTTAGAAAACTTACATGAGGATAAAGTCAACAAAAAAAATAAAAAAAGGAATTTAAATTTCATTATAAATAATTAATAACAATATAATTATTTTTAAAAAATGATATTAGTTATTAGATTCAATTTATGAGATATTTATTAGTTTTTATTTTACTTTCATTTACCTTAAAAGGTCAAAATTTTTATTATCCAGGAGATGTTTGGGTAGAAAAAACTCCTGAGTCACAAGGTCTAGATTCAAAAAGGTTGAGTCAAGCTATTGAATTTGCAAGAAATAATGAAAATTCGGTTGAGAGAGATCTTAGAATAGCAATCCTCAAGTCATTTGGACGTGAGCCTGGGTACAGAATTAAGGGCCCTACTAAAAAGAGGGGAGAGACAAATGGATTAATTATTAAAAATGGCTACATCGTCGGGAGATGGGGAGACACAGACAGAGTAGACATGACATTTAGCGTAACTAAAAGCTACCTATCCACAGTCGCTGGCATTGCCCACGATAAAAAACTTATCTCGATCAACGATAAATTGAAGGATTACATATGGGATGGAAAGTTTGATGATCCGCACAACAGTCAAATTACATGGCACCATCTCCTAAACCAGTCTTCTCAGTGGTCTGGAGAATTATTTGGAACCTACGACTGGGCAGATAGACCGCCAAGAGGGCTATCTATTGAGGAAATTAAAAAGCAAAAACTCTTACCTCCCGGCAGGGCATACAAATACAATGACGTAAGGGTGAATTTATTATCGTACTCACTCCTAAATGTCTTCAGAAAACCTCTTCCAGTAGTTCTCAAAGAAAATATTATGGATCCAATTGGTGCATCGACTACCTGGAGGTGGTACGGATATGATAATTCAATGGTCGTTGTCGATGGAGTTAATGTGCAGTCAGTCAGTGGGGGTGGTCATTTTGGTGGTGGTATTTTCATAAACTCTGAGGACCACGCAAGATTTGGGTTGCTTTTCTTAAGAGATGGTATCTGGGAAGGTGAGAGGCTTATATCATCTGAATGGATTAAAAAAATAAGAGTACCATCTGAAAACAATCCAACATATGGGTACATGTGGTGGCTGAATACGGATGAAAGGTACTGGGAAGGATTACCAGAAAATATCTACTACGGATCAGGATTTGGAGGTAATTATGTTATAGTAATACCAGATCATGACATGGTAGTTGTGGCTAGGTGGCTTGATTCCTCCAAAGTCGGAGAGTTTGTAAGAAAAGTTGTTGAGTCACAAGAATAGATTTCTGTATGTAATGTTGAAAGAAAAAATAATAGAAGAATTATCTAATTTATTAGAGTATAAAATATCAGAGGTAGAGGAGGAACTTAACCTTTTAACAAAAGATAAGAACGAGATAACGAAGAGTAGTGCCGGAGATAAGTTTGAGACAAGTCGTGCAACAATCCAGAGTGAATTTGATAAGGTTAGCATAAATTTAATTAAGCTGAAAGATCAGTTGAGAAAGATAAAATTAATCTCTATTTCAAGTAAGCCACAAAAAATTGGGTACGGGACGTTGGTTAAGACAAGTAATTCTATGTATATGGTCTCAATTGGGTATGGGAAATTAACATTAGGTAGCAAAGATATATATGTGATATCACCTTTATCTCCAATTGGAAGAAAATTGATTGATAGACAAGAAGGAGAGTCTATAAGTTTTAATTCTAAAAGTGAGAAGATACTTGGAATCTTTTAAGAGCTCATCAATATAAAATTAGATTTGAATATTATCTCAGAAGTTGGTAGATTAGGATTGCAAATACTTTAATTAACTAATTAACCAAACTATTATGAGAAATCTTCTCCTATTATTATCTCTCTGTCTTTTTTTTACTATTGACTCTCTAGCACAGAAAAAAAATAAAACTGAGGTAAACTACCTAGATAAAATATCATTAAATGGATTGAAATGGAGATCTGTGGGGCCTGCTTTAACCTCTGGAAGGGTATCTGATATAGCAGTCAATCCTAATAACCCATTCGAGTACTACGTGGCTGTGGCTTCAGGAGGTGTCTGGAAGACCTCAAACTGGGGTTTAGAATATATCCCAGTATTTGATGGTGAAGATTCCTACTCGATTGGTTGCGTTACTATAGACCCAAATAACCCAAACGTTGTATGGGTTGGGACAGGAGAAAATAATAACCAAAGATCAGTGGCTTACGGTGATGGAATTTATAAATCCACAGATGGAGGTAAGTCTTGGGAGAATATGGGATTAAAAGACTCTGAACACATCGGAAATATTATTATTCATCCAGATAATTCTGATGTCATCTATGTATCTGCCTACGGACCATTGTGGAGTAAGGGTGGAGAGAGAGGGGTGTACATGTCAGAGGATGGTGGTGATAACTGGAAGAGGATTCTGTATATTGACGAGCACACTGGTATCAATGAGATCCACATGGATCCAAAAAATCCTAAGGTTTTATATGCCGCAGCACACCAGAGGAGAAGGCACGTCTATACGTATGTAGGAGGTGGCCCAGGTTCAAGTTTATATAAATCTACGGATTCTGGAAAATCATGGAAGAAAATTAATAGAGGACTACCAAGCGTTGAAATTGGGAGAATTGGGTTGGATATATCTCCAGTTGATAATAATGTACTTTATGCAATTGTCGAAGCGTCTGACAGGAAGGGAGGGTTTTATAAGTCCGAAGATATGGGAGAATCGTGGTCAAAACAAAGTGGAAAAGTAACTAGTGGTAATTACTACCAAGAAATATTTGCAGATCCTATTGATTTAGGAACTGTCTATGTGATGGATACATGGATGTCAGTCACTAAGGATGGTGGAAAAACATTTGAGTATGTAGGAGAAGATTTTAAACATGTTGACAATCATGCGATGTGGATTAACCCAAATAACAACAATCACTGGCTAATTGGATGTGATGGAGGTATTTATGAGACGTTTGATGCAGCAAAGAATTGGGATTTTAAGAAGAATTTACCAATTACTCAATTTTATAAGGTAGCGGTTGATAACGACGTACCTTTTTACAATATTTATGGAGGAACCCAAGATAATTTCACAATTGGAGGGCCCTCTAGAGTTAACACATCTCATGGAATAACTAACCAGGATTGGTTTATAACCCATGGTGGAGATGGATTTGAGTCACAAGTAGACCCTAAAAACCCTAACATAGTATACTCACAGTCGCAGTACGGCTGGCTAGTAAGATTCGATAAAAAGAGTGGGGAGGAGGTAGGAATTAAACCTATAGCGAGAAAAGGAGAACTGGGGTATAAATGGAATTGGGATGCTCCCCTTGCTGTGAGTAATCATAAATCGGGTAGATTGTATTTTGCCGCAAATAAAGTTTTTAGGTCAGACAATTATGGTAACAGCTGGGAGGTCATTAGTGACGATTTATCAAGAAAAATTGATAGAAATAGGCTTGAGGTATACGATAGGGTACTTAGTATGGATGCTGTAGCAAAAAATGGATCTACATCACCTTACGGAACAATTGTTGCCCTTTCTGAATCTCCATTAAATGAGAATTTAATTGTTGTTGGAACCGATGACGGTTTAGTACATATAACATCAGACGGTGGCTCCTCATGGAATAAAGTTGATAATATACCTGGGGCTCCAAATCAATCATATGTTAATTCAGTGTATACATCTCACCACGACGAGAATATTATCTATGTTGCCTTTAACCACCATAAATATGGAGATTTTAAGCCATATGTCTTCATGACAACTGATAGAGGAGATAATTGGAAATCTATAAGCAGTAACCTACCTATTAGAGGTAGTGTCTATGCAATTGAGGAAGACCATGTCGACTCCGGACTGATATTTTGCGGTACTGAGTTTGGTGTATTTTTCTCTCCAGATAATGGTAAAATTTGGAAAAAGTTATCAAATGGATTACCAACTATTGCTGTCAGAGATATTGCAATTCAAAGAGACATGAATGATTTGATACTTGGAACTTTTGGAAGGGGGTTTTATGTTTTAGACGATTACTCATCCCTGAGGGATATTGATAACAAGAAGATATCAGAGAAAGCAATTATTTTTCCTACAAGAGAGGCAATTATGTGGGAGAAAGCATCCCCTCTTGGGCTTCCAGGAAAATCATTCCAAGGTGATAATTTTTACACAGGAGATAATCTTGATCCAGTTGCCATGATTAATTATTACTATGATGAAAATTATTTATCACTTAGAGATAGAAGAAAGCAAAAAGAAAAAGGCTTAATTAAAAGTAATAAGGATGTATTTTATCCAAATTATGAAACTTTAAAAGCTGAGATGGATGAAGACCAAGCCAATTTGGTATTTACCATAAAAAATTCAGATAATATGGTTGTCAAAAAAGTTTTAAGGAAGCCAAGTAAGGGATTGAATAGGTTCCACTGGGATCTTAGGTATGAGGCCACAAATCCTATTAATTTATCTTCTCCATCATTCTATAACCCTTTCGCAGGGAAATCGGAGGGAACACTCGTTGAACCAGGAGTATATACTGTTCAGATGGATTATTTAGTAGATGGTAATATTAGCATGCTCGTTGATCCTACTAGTTTTACTGTATCACTACTTGATAATACGGAGCTTCCGGCTGAGGATAGAGAGGCTAAAATTAATTTTCAGAGAGATGTAGCTAAAATGCAGGGAGAAATAAATTCATACTCTAGTATTTTGTCAGAGATTAATAATAAGTTGAGATATTTTGAGCAGGCCATATTAAAACTTGAGAAGCCGATGGGTGAGCTATCATCTGAATTCAATGAAATTAAAGAAAACTCAAAACTTATAGGGGTGATGTTTTACGGTGACAATGTAAAAAGACGTTTGGATATGCAGCAGACCCCAACCCCTTCATCACGAGTAGGAATAATTGCCAGTGAGCAGAAATATTCTACCTCTTCACCTACTGAAACACATATTAGTAGTTTTGATATTGCTAAAGAGGAATTTCAGCCTATTAAAAATAAATTAGATTTATTAGTTGAAATGGTTAAAAAATTTGAAGATAAAATGAAATTTTTAGGTGCCCCGTATACACCTGGAAGATTCGAAAATTAATGAATTAAGCTTAAATTAAAAATATGAAAATCTATACTTACTTTTTATTATTAATAATTCCATTTTTTTCTTATTCACAAGAAATTGATAAGTTGACTATATCTGATATGAAATTTAGGCATGTTGGTCCCGTTGGGAACAGACTAACATGTGTCTCAGGTATCGCAAATGATCCAATGACATACTATGTTGGTGCTGCTTCTGGCGGAGTTTGGAAGACGAAAGACGGTGGCTTGAACTGGTTTCCTGTATTTGATGGTCAGGAGGTTCACTCCATTGGAGCTGTTGCAGTTGCTCCCTCAAATCCGATGGTTGTATATGTAGGTACTGGCGAAAGTTCTATCAGATCTAATGTATCGATTGGAGATGGAGTTTATAAATCTGAGGATGGTGGAGAGACATGGAAAAATATTGGATTAAAAAATTCAGGAAGAATATCCAGAATTATAGTTCATCCCGATGATCCTGATAAAGTCTATGTGGGAGCTTTAGGACACGCATACTCACCGCAGAAAGAGAGAGGAGTTTACATGACTCACGATGGTGGAAAATCGTGGAGACAGACACTTTTTGTTGATGAAAACACTGGAATATCGGATATAGTGATGGATACTGATAATCCACTCGTATTATTTGCAGGAGCTTGGCATCTTGAACTCAAAACATGGCAGAGAATTAGTGGTGGACCTGGAAGTGGTATCTTCAAATCTACCGATGGCGGTATCACATGGAACCGGTTGAGAGGAAATGGTCTACCTACAAAAGATGTGGGTAAAATTGCTTTGGCTATGACTCCAGCAGCACCTGATAGGTTATATGCTCTAATTGAGACGGGCGATGGTGTTCCATACAAAGGAAAAGAAACAGAATCCGGTGAGCTATGGCGTTCAGACAATAACGGTAAGACATTTAAACTCATAAATTCAAATAGAGATCTAGGTGGAAGGCAGGCATACTACACTAGGACTGCTGCCTCCCCAGATAATCCTAATGAGGTATATTTTATGAGTAACTCCTTTTTCTCTAGCATTGACGGTGGGGTATCACTCGAAAATAGATCACCTGAGTCATCTCCAAACTGGGATCATCACGAGATGTGGATTGATCCTCATAATGGTGATAGGATGGCTGTGGCGGGAGATGGAGGAATATCTATTTCCCTCAACAGAGGAAAAACTTGGCACAGAACATTTCTGCCAATAGCACAATTATATCACGTCACAACTGATAATAACATCCCTTATAATGTACTGACAAACAGACAAGATGGACCCTCAATGAAGGGGCCTAGTAGGACCAGAAGTGGAAACTGGTTTGGGCCTGGTATGATTCAGTCAGGTATGTGGAGGTCGATTGGAGGTGGGGAAAGTGGTTTTGCTACTGCAGATCCAAAAAATCCAGATATTATCTGGTCAAGTGCTTCGGGTTATGGACCACTAGGAGGAATTGTCACTAGATATAATGAGAATACAAATCAATTTAGACAACTTGAAGTCTGGCCAGAATTAAGTGCGGGAAGTCACGCTTCGTTATTAAAATATCGTTTTCAGTGGACATTTCCACTACTAATATCACCTCACGATAACAAAACTATTTATGTTACTAGTCAATTTGTTCATAGAACTACAAACGACGGACAGTCCTGGGAGGTAATTAGTCCAGATTTATCCTTAAATGACAAAAGTATGCAAGGGTTTTCTGGTGGATTAACTGGTGATAATATTGCTGTAGAGTACGCTAACGTAATTTATGCTTTTGACGAATCTCCCGTAAAAAAAGGTTTATTCTGGGCAGGGACTAATGACGGATTAGTGCACATTAGTCAGGATGGTGGAGAGACATGGACTAACGTAACAAAAAATATTCCAAATCTCCCTAAACTTGGAGTTGTCAGAAACATTGAGGCCTCAAAGTGGGATGAAGGCAAAGCATACCTTACTATCGAGTTCCATCAGGTAGGAAACTTTGAACCTTATGTTTACAAGACTGAAAATTATGGTAAGTCATGGAAAAAAATAACAGAGGGTATTAGCCCTGGAAATCTAAGTTATACTAGATGTATTAAAGAGGACCCTGTCCGAGAAGGTTTACTATACCTCGGTACAGAAAATAAGTTATATGTTTCTTTTGATGATGGTGGTAATTGGCAAGAGTTGATGTCTAACCTCCCTCACACACCAATGTACTGGATTGATATCCAAGAACATTTTAATGATCTGGTAGTAGGAACATACGGCAGAGGAATTTGGATTTTAGATGATATTTCTCCACTTCAACAACTAAATAGTGATTTGTCCTCGAAAAGTATTCATCTGTTTGATATAAAACCTTCCTATAGATTTCAGAATGTAACTAGCACATTACAGATGTTTCCAGAGGCATCAACTGGTCAAGATCCACCAAGCGGTGCATCAATTAATTACTGGCTTGAAAAAGATGAAGATATCAAAATTATTATTACAAATTCTGAAAATGACACAGTAAAAACCATCAATGATAAAGGCACGAAGGGGATCAATAGAGTTTGGTGGAATTTTATGGGAGAAAAAAGTGATGTAATGGTGATGAGAACAAAGCCTCTTTTTGCAGACTGGGTATCCCTTGGTGATGATAGAGTGAGGAATATTCCTTCAACAATTTCGATAATGCAACCTCCTGGGACATATACAGTAAGTATTCAATCTGGAGAAATAATTTCAAAGAAGGATCTCGTTGTAATTAAAGATCCCCATTCAGAGGGAACAATTTCAGATATAAAATTACAGAATGAATTAATGCAAAAAATATACAGTGATCTAAATTCTACAGCTAAATACGTTAATTCAATTGAAAGTGTAAGAAGGCAACTTCTAGATTTAAGATCTATGCTTTCTGTCAGTGGAAAAGAAGAGAAATTAATTAGTGAGGTAGATAGTTTAGAAAATAAATTTTTAAAGTTGGAAAAGAAATTATTACAACTGAAAATTACAGGAAAAGGACAAGATGTTGTAAGGTATCCTAAAATGATAGGTGAAAAATTATCATATTTAGCTGAAAATGTTCAGATATCTGATTTTAAGCCAGCAGATTCTTATTATGATGTATACCAAGTTCTTAAGAAGAGGCTTGATCAGGTTGGGGATGACTATGACACATTAATCAATACTGATCTTAATCAGTTTATTGAAAAAATGAACTCAATGGGAATAAATACTATTGTTCTAAGGTAATATCCAATGAGGAATAAATTTTTTGTTGTTTTTATCATATTTCTCATAGCTTCATGTTCATCAGAAGACTCACCGCCAAATATTATTGTTATTATAAGTGATGATCAAGGCTATGCAGACGTAGGGTTCCATGGAAGTAAAGAGATTTTTACTCCTAATATTGATAGAATAGCAAAAAATGGAGTTGTTTTTTCTCAAGGATATGTTTCATATGCAGTGTGTTCTCCAAGTAGGGCAGGTTTGATAACAGGTAGATATCAGAATAGGTTTGGATACACTCGTAATATTTTGCTAGCGCCCAAAGACTCTTTGATGGGTCTTCCTATTTCTGAGCAGACACTCCCAGAGGTTTTAAATAATGTAGATTATAAAACTAAGGCGATTGGAAAGTGGCACTTAGGAGCTCATGAATCTTTAGTTCCTGAGAAAAGAGGATTTGATGAGTTTTTTGGCTTTTTAATTGGAGGACATAGGTATTTTCCTGATGATCTTACCCTTAATGACTTGACAGAGGCCAGCAGACAGATGGACGGTTACATCACTAAAATTTATGATAATGGAAAGAGAATAAATACTAAAAAATATTTAACGGAAGAGTTATCAAATAATGCTGTAAAGTTTATTGAAGATAATTCTGAAGATCCCTTTTTTTTATATTTATCATATAATGCACCACACACACCTTTGCAGGCAACAGAGAGAGATTTGGAAAGAAATGATCATATTGATGTGGAAAAGAGAAGAACTTATGCTGCCATGGTGTCTTCGATGGATGATGGGGTAGGATCGATATTAGATAAACTTGAGGAAAAGAATATTTCTGAGAATACAATAGTTATTTTCTTTTCTGATAATGGAGGTGTAGAGTGGTATAATTTTTCTGATAATGGACCGCTTAGAGGAATAAAAGGTGATTTTTTTGAGGGAGGAATTAGAGTGCCTTTTGCCATGCAATGGCCAAAAAAAATTAGACCAGGTATAAACTATAACAAACCAATCATTGCTTTAGATGTCTTTGCCACAGTAGTATCGGCTGCATCTGCAGAAAAATTTATCAAAAATAATATTGATGGTGTAAACTTGATACCATATATAAATGGAGATATAATCGGATCACCCCATGATTACTTATTTTGGAAAAACCCTGATAAAGATATTGATGTGATAAGAGATAATAGATATAAATATATTAGAGTGAAAGATGATGAATATATTTTTGATCTAGATAATGATATAAGTGAAGAAAATAATATTATAAGTTCTTCCATACCGATTTATCAAAAACTAAAACTTAAGTTTAAAGAGTGGGAAAAAGATATGATTGATCCAGTTTTTATGGATTTGGGTATGGGAAAAGAATATAATAAATTAAATCCAGATAGGTGGTATAAGACTAACCAAGAGAAACAGTAATTGGCCATCCATCAAACTGTTTTGCATTTTCTTTTGTGACATCTTGATATCTTGGCCAACACTCAAAAGTCACGTTGTTTTCTTTTTTATTAAAACTTATTATTCCATAACCAGATCCACTAGAATCTGCATCTGGATTTGCATAGGCATGCATAGTAATTTTATTATTAAAACCATCTAGATATCTACCATTCCATGGTAATTTGTTATTTGAATTTTCACCTTGCATTTCATCCTCAGGCCACCACCATCTACTGTAATAATTATTTACAAGGGCTGGAACAATAAATGCCCAAGGACCATCTTCAAACTTTTCGATACCATGATGAATTACAGTGGAAAGATGTTGATCTCCAGCGATGTGGACTGCATTTGCATCTTTAATTAATTTCAAAGCTTTATTTCTTCCACTCTGAGGCCATCCATTTGAGTCAAGGTCAGCATGAAGTCTATTTTCTTTATTTCCGTGTAGATGAGCACCACCGCAAAATCCAGTCTGTGATAGCACTGCTTTTATAACTGATTTTTCTTTATTTTCTCCCCATTTTTTTAAAAATTTATGCTGTCTATCTCCTAGTAGACTGAGTCCATCTAGATCTATAGATTTTGGATCATAATTATTATTTCTGATATGATCAGGTCTCGGTCCTTGTTGAGGAATCTTACCCTTAGGACCAGATTTAAATTTTCTGTCTTCAATAACGGCAAAATCAATATCTCCATAAATTAAATTTGTATAGTAAACATTGATTCCTTGTTCAATGGGTGTTTTGTCATAAGGGTCAGGGAGATGTTTGGTCTGAGCTCTCTCAACCATCTTAATATATTCTTTATGATAGAAATAACCACCATCATTTCCTGCAGCTGATGAGGCAACTTTCCCATTTTCACCCCACAGGTTACCTTGGCCAATATCATGATCATCAGGAATAGTAATGCAGGGTCTATCCCTAAATATTTCTCGAAATTGCATGCCAAATTTGAGCCATGCTGCGGTATGTTCTTTGTGGTCGTAAGATTGGTCACCAGCAAAAAATAGAATATCAGGATTTAAATAATTTATATTTTTAATATAATTTTTTCTCTCTCCTCTGTCCTTATTACTATTACAAGAAAATGCTGCCAGTTTTATGGTATTTTGATCTGTTGGATTTTTTCTTATTAATCCATTGAATTTTCCATTATTTCCGTGCGTCAGTCTGTATTTAATATTTTTTGAATCATCCCAATCTTCTATTTTAAAAGTTGTAGCCCATCCAATTTCATTAACAATTTTTTTACTTACTACTACCCACTTTTTATCTCTATATATTTCAAGTCTTACTTCCCTTGATTCTTCGGGATAAAGTGGGAAGAGTTGTGCAGTTAGCTTTAATATATTATTAGATAAGGTATAAATTCCGAATGCGATAACATCTTTTCTTTCAACTTTTAAATCAATTATTTCATTATTTCCTCTATTCCACCAATCATTTGTAGCAAGGAGATCAAGACCAGAAAAAGGAGATTTTACGTAATTATTACTTTCTGATTTTGCAGAAAATATCGATGAGGAAGCTAATGCTGCTCCAGACAATGATGTCTTTTTTATAAAGCTTCTCCTATCTAATTTGCTCATATTTAATTTCTAAATGAGATATATAAATTAAAAATTCCTTTTGTAAAGAATTAAATACATTTAAAAATTAATTTATTTAATTTATTAATTAAAAGTTGTTATTAATGAATAAAAAATATTCATTAGGAGGTATAAAAAGATTTAACCTTTCATTGATAGGATTATTAAAATTAGAAATACACTTCGTTTTTTATTGAGAAAAAAATGTTTGTACAAAAACCATGGAATATAAAAAAAAACTGTTAATAAAGTATTCACTAGAATTTATTGTGATTGTTGTTGGTATCTCAGTAACATTTTGGATTGATGAGTGGAATAGGAATAGACTTGAGGATATCCAACATATTAAGGATATTAAATCAATAATTGATGACTTAGAATTTGATTCTGTAACTATTGATAGAGTTAACTCCTCACTAGAAATTGGTGATTTTAAATCAAAAAAAATAATTGAGCTAATTGAAATAAAACAACAAAATAAAATTAGTTATGAAGAATACTACAAAAGTATAATTGACCTCGGATTCTTATATTCCTACGAGACATTTTTTATGACTGATGCTACTTACAAATCCCTTATTTCTAATGGGAGAATAAATATGTTCCCCGAGGATATTCATAGTATGATGAATAAATATTATGAGGCAATAGCAAAAAGAATTTATGATAATAACCAAATTGTAGATAATATTTCATTACAGTACTATAACTACTACCATCCATTTTCAATGTTGTATGCAAATGAAAATTTAAATAATTCTGTTGTCTCAGACAGGAGGTTTGGAGTTACAGGTTCAGGTGAGTTTTCTGAGAAAAGTATGGAAAGGTTTTATAGATTTTTTAAAAATCAAAAAATAAAAGAAATCTATTTAGGGGTAGAGTTTTACTCTAATACAATTAATTTAAGAAACAGAATAAATTTATATACCCAAAGAATAAAAGAGGTAAATAGTGAGAGGAATAAAATATCTGAATCTATTAGAGAATACCTGAAACAGCTTGAAAATTAGCCTTTTATTGAATTTTTTAATTTAAATATTTAGATTACTATCAAAAATTGTATGAAAAATTTATTAGTCATCCTTTTATTATTTTCTTGTAGTCAGGTTGGAAATGATAGAGAGGTATCAGTTAAAAATGCAAACTCTGAAAGTATTTCATTTATAATTGAACTAAAAGTTAATACTGATAGTAAAGAAAACCTAGATATTTTTATTCAGGAAATAACCGATAATGTGCTCAATACTGAAGAGTTTTGTCTCGAATATGGTTATTATATTTCTGAAGATAGATCTTCGGTAACATTATATGAGAAGTACATAGATAGTGAATCAGGAATAAAACATGGACAGAGTTTTATATCTGGACCATTTTTTGATAGATTTTTTAATCTCTTCACTTTACAAAATTTCATTGTAACTGGTCCGGCGAGTAAAGAATTCAAGAAGTTTACATCTGATAATGGATTTGTGATTGAGTATAGGGAGTCAGTTGATGGTTTTAGAAGATAATAATTTGAGAAGTCTTTATATCCTAGTACTACTTTTCTCTTGTATGTGTGCTGAGCTCATTGCACAGAGCAAGTTTGAAAATCTAGATGTTTTTGAATTGCAGTACGCTAGAGACCCTCAAGTATCTCCACTCGGTGATAAGATATTATATGTGAGGACAGAGATGGATATTATGAAAGATGGGAAATCTTCTAGTATCTGGATTATGAATATTGATGGTTCTAATCACAAGAAATTAACATCTTCGCTCAATAACGAATCTAGTCCGAGATGGAGCCCCGATGGCAATATGATTTCATATATTTCAAACTCTGAAGATGGGAATGGTTCAGAAATTTTTATGTTTTGGGTTGAGTCGAATCAGTATACCTCAATTTCTCAGTTACATGGATCACCTAGATCTCTAAAATGGTCACCAGATGGAAATTATATTGGCTTTTTAATGTTTGTCCCTGTTCAAACTCTTCAATTAGTAACTCCTCCTTCCAAACCTGAAAATGCAGTTTGGGCAGAGAAACCTAGAATTACTGAACGATTAAAACATGAGGCAGATGGATCTGGCTATATGAAAGAGGGATTTACCCATATTTTTTATATCTCATATAGTGGTGGGCCCCCTAGACAAGTTACATCTGAGAACTATAACCACTATTCTTTTGATTGGATGAAAGACTCAAATGGGTTTATATTTTCATCTAACTATACTGAAGATTGGGAGTATGACTTTAGAAATTCAGAGCTATATAAAATTGATAAAAATGGATCTCAAATGCGTCAGCTAACTACTCGAAATGGTCCAGATTATGACCCAGCTATTTCACCAGATGGTAAGAGAATAGCATATCTTGGGTATGATGACAAGGTCCAAACTTATCAAGTTAATAACTTATACCTTATCAATACCGACGGAGGAGATAGAACTAAAATTGATATTAATCTAGATAGAGAAATTTCCTCTCTTAAATGGTCCAGAGATGGAAAAAAAATATTTTTTATGTATGATAATGAGGGGAATACAAAAATTGCTCATACCACACTTGATGGAAAGGTTACTAAAATTATTGATGATGTTGGTGGTACTACAATTGGTAGACCATACGGTGGTGGATCATATTCTACATCAAATAATAGTAAAGTTGTTTATACCTTAACCTCTCCCTACCATCCGTCAGATATTGGATTTTATTCTTCTAAGAGTAAAAAGAGATTAACAAACCTAAATTATGAATTATTTAAAAATAAAGATTTAGGTGAAATTGAAGATATATGGTACAAGTCAAGTTATGATGGTAGAAAAATTCAAGGCTGGATTGCAAAGCCCCCTGGATTTAATCCAAAAAAGAAGTATCCATTAATTGTTGAAAATCATGGGGGACCTATAAGTAATTATGGGGATAGGTTCTCTCCTGAAATTTTATTGTATTCCGCAGCTGGATATGTCGTTTTCTATCCTAACCCAAGAGGAAGTACTAGTTATGGTGAAGAGTTTGGTAATTTACTTTATCATAATTATCCCGGGGAAGATTATAACGATGTCATGGACGGAGTAGATGCAATTATTAGTAAAGGGTATATTGATGAAAAAAATCTTTTCGTAACAGGTGGAAGTGCTGGCGGAATTATGACCGCTTGGATAATAGGAAAAAATAATAGGTTCAAGGCATCGGCAGTAATTAAACCAGTTATGAACTGGATATCTAAAACATTGGTGGCTGATAATTATTATGGTTACGCATATTCTAGATATGAAGGTCAGCCATGGGAGAACTTCAATCATTATTGGAAATTTTCACCAATCTCCCTAGTTGGTAATATCCAAACACCTACGATGGTTATGGTAGGATTAAATGATCTAAGAACACCACCATCCGAGGCGAAACAATTGTATCATGCATTGAAGCTTCGTAAAATAGAAACAGTTTATGTAGAAATTCCAGGAGCATATCATAACATATCAAACAGACCTAGCCAGTTAATAACTAAAATTGATCATATTTTATATTGGTTTAATAAGTATCTAGATTGATTTTTATAAGATTTTTATAATAATTAATTTTATGTAAATAAAACTTAGATGAATTATAGATTAATAATTTTATTATACTTTACCTCACTTTTAAATTCTTATTCACAGGATAACAACTTCTATTCAAGTTCGAGCATTATTTCAATGCTTGATAAGTTAGATATCTTCGGGAAGGTTTTATACGTTGCAGCCCATCCAGATGATGAAAATACTAGACTAATAGCATATTTGGCTAATGAAAAAAAATACGAAACAGCATACTTGTCACTAACCAGAGGGGGAGGGGGTCAAAATTTTTTAGGGACACATCTCAAGGATAACCTTGGATTGATAAGAACTCAAGAATTACTTGAAGCTAGAAAAATTGATGGAGGAATTCAGTTTTTTTCATCTGCTATTGATTTTGGTTTTTCTAAGGGACCAGTTGAATCTTTAAAATTTTGGGATGAGGAAAAGATTTTATATGACTTTGTATGGATAATAAGAAAATTTAGGCCTGATGTAATGATTACTAGATTCAATCAAACTCCTGGAATCACTCACGGTCATCATACCGCCTCAGCGATGTTAGCAAGTAAAGCATTTAATCTGGCTGGTGACCCTCAAATATTCCCCGATCAACTTAAGAAACTTAAAGTTTGGAAGCCAAAAAGAATACTTTGGAATACATCAACTAGGTTTTTTAATCTTGATAATTATGACAAGGAAAAAATGCTAAAAATTGATGTAGGCGTATATAATAACAAAATAGGTAAATCTTATAACGAGATTGCTTCTGAGAGTAGATCGATGCACAAAAGTCAGGCATTTGGTTCACTGAGAAGAAGGGGTAGCGAGGTTGAATTGTTAGTTCACACCCAGGGAAAAGAAGTTCAGAATGATATAATGGAAGATATAAACACTTCTATAGATAGGATAAGGCCAACAGATTCTTTGAAGTCTTATATTAAAAAGGCAAAAGATTTATTTGATGTAAATAACCCTCATCTAATGATTGATTATTTAACTCTTTCTTACAGAGAAATGAATAGGGTTGCTGATCGAAATTGGAGAGCTACAAAGAAAAATGAAATAAAAAATTTGATAAAGGCAGCATCTGGTCTATTTTTTGAGACAATATCAAATGTAGAGATTGCCTCAATCGGAGATGAAATAAAATTAAATTTTGATATAATTAATAGGAGTCCTTATTCTATAAAATTAGAGAAGATTATATTACCAAATTATGAGTTACCAATAAATAAAAATTTAGAGGATAACACCCTGCTTAGAATTGAGGAAAACTTTGAGATACCCTCTGATAGTAAGTTATCAGAAAAATATTGGCTTTTAAATGATTCAGAATTTGGAAGTTATAATATTGATGGTAATGATATGCTAGGTAGTCCAGATAATGACCCTGCAATCATGGCTAAATTTGTGTTTAGAATTAATGGTCAACAGATATCATATGACTCTCCTGTGTTGTACAAGGTTAATAGCCCAATTAATGGAGATGACTATAGACCGTTTAACATCGGAAACCCAATATATCTTAATCCACAAAATAATTTAGAGTACTTTGTCAATACTAATAAAAAATCTATTGAGGTTAATATCATTTCTGGAACTGATAATGTAAAAGCAAGAGTATTTTTAAATGCTAGCGAAGAAATAAAAGTTAGTCCAGAATTTATTGATGTTGATTTTCAAAATAAAGACGACATAAAAAAAATTAAATTCGATGTAGTTCTACCAGGAGATAAAAGTACAATCGATCCTATTACATTTAGTGCAATAGTTGACAATAACACGTACTCCAGAGGCATTAATAAGATAGAATATTCGCATATTTATCATCAGACTAGATTCCCAAAGTCAGAAGTCTCAATCGTTAAATTAGATTTAAGATTAAAATCAATGAATATTGCCTATTTAATGGGTTCAGGAGATAAAATTCCTGAGTCATTATCACTTGTCGGGTATAATGTTGACTTACTTGAAAAAAGCGATATATATTTTAAAAATTTAAAGGAATATGACGCATTGGTTATAGGTATTAGGGCATTTAATTCTGATAAATCTCTACTTAATGTAAAACCGCAGCTTATAAAATATATGAATAATGGTGGAAATGTTATTGTACAATATAATACCTCTAGAAATCTAGACGTAAATAAATTTGCTCCCTATCCCTTTAAATTATCAAGAAATAGAGTTTCCCAAGAGGACGCACCTGTTTATATAATTAATAAAAACCATCCAGTATTAAATACTCCAAATAAAATCACCACAGATGATTTTGATGGTTGGATCCAAGAGAGAGGATTATATTTTCCAAATACCTGGTCATCAGAATATCAAACTGTAATATCTTCAAATGACGAGGGAGAAGATAGAAATGATGGCGGGATTCTAATAGCAGAAGTAGGTGAAGGTTATTTTATATATACATCATATTCTTGGTTCAGACAATTGCCTGCTGGAGTTTCAGGACCATATAAAATTTTCTCAAATCTTCTCTCTATGAATAAGAAATAATTTATTTATATCTATCAAGAATCTTTATCAGTGAAATTATTATTTGGTCAACATTTTTCTTTGTGAAACAGATTGGAGGTTTGGTTTTTATAACATTGTTGTAAGGTCCATCTGTACCAACCAAGATATGATTGTCACGAAGTTTGTTATTTATGTGCTTAGCTAATTTGGCATTTGGTTTTTTATCTTTTTTATGAATTATTTCTATGCCTAAAAAAAGTCCTTGACCTCTAACATCTCCAATAACTTTATACTTATCTTTTAACGAGTTAAGTTTATTTTTATAATAACTACCTACAATTTTTGCATTCTTCTGTAAACCTTCTTCCTCAATAATATTTAATACTGATAAACCTACCGCACATGATACAGGATTCCCACCAAATGAACTAAAAAATTCAACGCCTTTCTCAAATGAATTAGCAATTTTAGATGTGGTAACTACTGCACCAATAGGATGTCCATTTCCCATTGGTTTTCCAAGTATTACGATATCTGGTGTCACATCATGCATTTCAAAACCCCAAAAGTATTTACCTAACCTACCAAATCCAGTTTGAACCTCATCGCTTATACAAACACCTTTGTGCTCTCTAACTTTTTTATATATTATTTTGAGATAATTCTTTGGTAAAGGGACTTGGCCCCCACATCCAAGAATTGGTTCTGATATAAATGCTGCGATATTTTTGACTTTACTGGTAGCTTCAATAGCATATTTTCTTCCTATATATTTTTCACTTTTATCATAAATTGACCTAAATAAATCTGGCATTGGAACATGAGTAATGTGATCTTTAAGACCTTGTCCCTTTTTATTTCCATATTTATAATGACTTATATCTGTACCTGTTTGTGTATGGCCATGATAACCATTTTCAACTACCATTATTTTTTTGTTTTTTGAGTGATTTAGAGCCATTTTAATGGCTAGGTCGCTAGCTTCACTTCCAGAATTAACAAAATAAATTTTATTTAAACTTTTAGGAAATTTATTAAGTAATTTTTTAGCATACTTATATAAGTTATCGTGAAGATATCTGGTATTAGTATTTAATTTCTTTATCTGTCTAGTTATTGCATCATTGATTTTAGGGTGGGCATGTCCTACAATCGGGATATTATTATATGCATCTAGATATGCTTTACCTTCATTATCAAACATATATTGGAATGCTGACCTTTCAAAAGCAATTGGATTATCATAGCTAACAGAAAAAATTGGACTAATTACTGAGTTTCTTTCATCAATATATTTTTTAATATTCTTTACTTTTAAGGGTTTTCTCCCAGTTGCTTTTCTGAACTCATTTTCAGCAAATTTTGGACTAATTTTGATTAACTTTTCTAGCATTTTCCAAGCTTTCTTTTCTGAAATAAGAGCATACTTGTTGAATGGATTAATTTCTTTTGAATACGCAGAATTACAGACACTAATACATAATTTTGATGCAATCAGATAGTATAGTAGGGATATTTCAAGATCAGTTAATTTTATTATTTTGTTATAGCTTTTCAAAAGTGTACATCCAGATTTTATGGGATCATTTTTTCCATATGTTGAATATGTAATTGCTACAGCCACCTCATTGATAAGTTGAGATTCAGATAAATCTCCAAAGTCAATAATACTTAACTCTTTTTTTTTATTAATTAGTAAATTCCACTCATTGGCATCATTATGAATAATTGACCTTCTTAACTCTTTGAGTTTTGGTTCAACAAATTCATCAAATTGCTGAAAATAAAATAATACTATTTTTCTCTTTGAAGGGTCTTTTATATACCTAATAAATTTCTCGTTATATTTTAAATTTTGAATATCCCAATTTAAAATTCTAGACGAGATTTTATCATTACTATATCTCATTAAAAGTTTACTCATTCTTCCAATAAATAAACCGAGGGATTTTAAGGTTTTTTCTGAAATTTTATTTTCTCCTAAAAATTTACCATCAATGTATGATAAAATTCTTATTATATACTTTTTTCTTCTATATAATATAATCTCAAAACCATTCTTATTTACAGATAAAATTGGACGTGGAAATATTTCCTGCTTTGATTTATCTAGATAAACTAAACAATCATTTTCTGCCGTTATTATAGATTCAATTTTTTTTGAATAGGTATATTTCTTTAAAATGTATTTATTATCCTTACAGACTACAAGGTAGTTGTCATTATCATACCCTGTTAGTTTTTTTAAACTAGTTATATTTAATCCAAAAAGTAATTTAGCTTCCTTTCTTAGTTGTAATGTTTCCATACAGCTGTGGAACCATCTTTTCTAACATAAAGTACATCATATTCAGCCTTCTCATTGATAGTTTCCATTCCTGGAACATTAATTCCTGCTGGCATTCCAGGAACAGTTAGTCCAGCGATATCTGGTTGTTTCTCAAGTAATTCTTTTATGTCTGATGCTGGCACATGACCTTCAATAAAATATGATCCAATTATACCAGTATGACATGAGGTATTTTTTTGAGATATTTTATATTGAGTTTTAATTGACCTCATATTGTCTTCATATATAGACTCAACTTCAAAACCGTTGTTTTCTAGATGAGAAACCCATTTTTTGCAACATCCGCACGTTGGTGACATATATACAGCAACATTATTTTTTGATGCGCCACATGATAAGGTAACAAATGATAGTATTACTATTATGTATTTCATATCTGTAATCTAATATATAACTTTAAAAAGTTAAATATCATTAGTGAAATAAATTAAATTTTCTTTGAAAAAGTATATAACCGATGGAATGAGTTTTTTGTTGATTTTTTTTATTCTATCAACTTCTCTATCATGTAAAAAAGAAAATATTCAAATTATCTCTGATCAAGAAGAATTAAATAATATTATTAATTCATTTGAAGAATATATATATGAAAATAATCATTCGTCAGATTATATATATGATCAAAATAAATTACACAGGTTTGATCTTTTCTTAACACAAAAAAATTTGGATGAAATTAATAATGACCCTGCAGCTGAAAATTATGTTGAAGGATCACTGGTTTTTGAAGGAAAAGTAATAAAAAATGTCGGAATTAGATATAAAGGATCAATAGGTGCATGGGTGGGTTGCCTATCAAATGAAGACTGGACAAATCCTAGTGGTTATAAAACCTGTCCTAAACTCTCCATGAAAATTAAAATAAATTGGAAAGGAGATAATGTATTTTATGGTATGAAAAAGCTTCAGGTTCATTCACAAAATCTTGACAAATCAAAAATGCACGAAAGGTTGGGGTATTATATGTTTAGAAATTTTGGTATTACAGCTCCAAGATCAAACCATGCATTACTATATATCAACGGAGAATTTAATGGTGTTTTTGCAAATACTGAAAATGTAGATGGACCTTTTACCAATAAGCACTTTATTAATCCAGGTGGCAACTTATATAAAGAAGTTTGGCCTGTAAAAAGTTCGGGCGGAAACAGAGAAGAAAATTATTTTATTGATGGATTAAAAACAAATGAAGAAATTTCTGATGTTACAAAAATAAAACGGTTTTCTGATCAGCTAGGAGCAGTAAATAAACCCGATGCGAATGAAATAGTTGAAGATTGGATAGATAAAGATCTTTTTCTGAAAACTATTTTAGTAGACAGAAGAATTGCTAACGATGATGGCTTTATGCATTTTTATCACGAGGGAGGCTTAAATTATGAAAATCATAACTATTATTGGTATGAAGACCCTAATGATGACAAATTACAACTTATACCTTGGGATTTAGATAACTCTTTTGAAAACTTGATATCAAATCTAAACCCAGTTACTCCTATAAAGGATAAATGGTATGAAACTACAAATAATTGTAATGGATTTAGATATGGATCATTTAATCTATTACAAAAGTCTGCTGCATGTGACAAAATAGTTAGGTCATTTTCAAGTTATAGAAAAGACTACGATAGTTTAGATATTATTTTTCAAAATCAACTCTTTAATATGTCAAACATTAATACCCTTTTAGACTCATGGTACAATCAAATTAAAAATGCTGTTGAAGAAGCACATTCAATTCATGGAGATAAAGAACCAAGTATCCAAGAATGGAATGATAATATTAACTATTTAAAATATTCAATTGATCAATCATTAAATTAAAAAATTATGAGAAAGTATGTGTTAATTATTTCATCATTATTTCTGTTTTCATGTGAAGAAGAGGATATTCAAGAAAATACGAGTATGGGTTTAATTATAAATGAGTTTTTAGCAAGTAACGATTCATGTTGTCCTGATAGCTTTGGAGACTATGACGATTGGGTTGAATTATATAACGATTCAAACGATCCGATAGATATTGGCGGAATGTATTTTACTGATACTCAAAATGATGATAATCCCTATCAGATTCCGTTGACAAGTCCAGATAAGACAACAATACAACCTGGAGGATATCTTGTAATATGGTGCGATGATGATCAAGAACAAGGTCCTCTTCATATAAGTAAAAAACTAAAAAAAGGTGGTGAGTCCGTAATTCTTTTGTCAAGTGATAAGACAACTGTTATTGACTCTTACATATTTGAGGGACAAACAACTGACATCTCGATGGGAAGAAATTCTAATAATTTTAGTGAGTGGATATTTTTTGATTCACCTTCACCAGGATTAAAAAATAATTAGGCACTCTGAAGAGGTTTTTTAGCCATAGACTTTAAAAATAGAAAATGAGACTTTATTGCCTCTCTCGTTGTCTTATACTCGTTATATGGTAATCTAAATTCATTTGCAGTCTTTTTTACTATTTCGGATAGTTTCTTGTAATGTATGTGAGATATATTAGGAAACAGGTGATGCTCAACCTGAAAATTAAGTCCGCCGGAAAACCAGTTCATAAATTTATTTTTTGTTGAGAAGTTTGATGTAGTAAATAATTGATGAATTGCCCATGTATTCTTCATGTCATGAGATTTATTTGGTATAGGCATTTCAACCTTCTCAACTATATGAGCTAGTTGGAATATTGTACTTAGGATAATACCTGCTGTGTAGTGCATAATAAAAAACCCTAAAAGAATTTTCCACCATGCAAAATCAAGATAAATTAGAGGTAAAACAATCCAGATTGAATAATATAGAGTTTTAGTAAAGATTAGGTTCATCCATTGTTTCACAGGACTTACAAATTTTTTAAATGAGAGTTTTCTATTTATGTATCTTTTTGTTTGAAAATAGTCTGTGACTATAGCCCAGTTTATTGTCATTAAACCATATAGAAGAAATGAGTATATGTGTTGGAATTTATGATGAGGTTTCCATTTAGTATGTTCACTAAACCTTAAAATTCTTCCGGCATCAAGATCTTCATCATGCCCATGTATATTAGTGTATGTATGATGAAGTACGTTATGTTGTACTTGCCAATTGTACGCATTTCCTGCGAGTATATAAATACTACTTCCCATCAATTTATTAACCCATTTCTTACTTGAGAAAACTCCATGATTTCCATCATGCATAATATTCATTCCAACACCTGCCATCCCAATTCCAGTAATAACTATAAGTCCTAATGCGACCCATTGATTTAAATCAAATAACATTATGATGAAATATGGGATTATGAAGATTCCAAAAATAATTAACGACTTTAAATATAATCTCCAATTTCCTGTTCTTTTTAAATTATTTTCTGAAAAGTAATTATTAACTCTTTTATTGAGAATTCTAAAAAATTTTTTTGGGTCATTACTAGAAAATTTGGGTAATATTTTATTCATATGTAAATCAAATAAATAAAAGACTAAAAATGAATAAAAATGTATATTTTAAAATATAATTTTAAAGTTGATATCATGGAAGTTAAAAACTTTAAAAGTCATTGGGATAATGCATATATAAATTCAAATATTGAAGATTTAGGTTGGTATGAGAGAATGCCAAAAGCAACATTAGGTCTATTTGAAAAATATAATATATCAAAAGATTCAGTAGTTTTTAATGCTGGAGCAGGATGTACAACATTTATTAAATTTTTATTAGAGAGAGATTACAGGAATATTATAGTTAATGATATTTCCTCAATAGCAATAAATAAACTTAGAGGAGAATTAAATAAATATGATAATATAAAATGGATTATTGATGATTTGACAAAATCTAAAAAAGTTAAAATTATGCAGAAAATTGACTTTTGGTATGATAGGGCAGTACTGCATTTTTTTACGGATGAAGAACAGCAGAGAAATTATTTTTCCTTGATTAGAGATAAGATGAATATAGATGGATATGTTTTGCTATCACAGTTTGCGAAAGGTGGTGCAAATAAATGCTGTGGCTTGGATGTAGTAAATTATGATGATCAAATGTTTCAGAATGGTTTAGGCGATAAATTTAAATTTGTTGAGTCTTTTTTATATAGCTACCAACACCCATACAACAGTAATAGAAGAAAATATATATATTCATTGTTTAAGAGAATAAAGAAATAATTTCAATTATAATACCATCCGATATTGCTTTTTTTCAAATTTGCTATCTTGAACTAATCAATTTTTCATACTCTTAATTAAGTTTCTCATTTAATATAACTAGATTGAAATTAGCCAATGAAAAAATTATTTTTAGTATTTATTATTCTTTCATGTACAAAAGATATCACTGATAAATCACCCACATGTGATAACATCTACAACCCACCATTTGGAGGTACAATTTTTATTGATCCTGATATAATTACTGAGGAGGATCCAACTACGTTTGTAAGTCTATCATATGCTGGAACAGGTTCAAGATTAATGTATGACAGAAGATATGGATGGATAACATCAGATCCATTCTTATTTCCTGCTGAATATGACGACGGACTTAGTATTGAGATTCAGGTCAATCCTGAATTTGGATCATGGGAGAATGCACAAATTTATGCTCTTAAATATGCTGAAGTTATTGGAAGGTTGACAACGCAACTCAGGAAAGATGTCCAGACCTCTTGGATTCATAAGGGCAATGAACCGTTTGGTGGTGGGAACAATAACCTCTTAATTCACACTGACTGGTCAGAAAAAAATTATGAGGATCAGGGTATTTTGGAGGAGACATTAGTACATGAGGCAGCACACACGTCATTGGATTCCTACCACGCTGAGTCAGGTGGGTGGTTAGATGCACAAATTGCTGATTGTGAATTTATTTCTGAGTATGCTAGAGATAATCCAATTAGAGAAGATATAGCAGAGAGTTATCTTCCATATTTAGCTGTGACTTATAGATCTGATAGAATATCTCCAGCTTTGAAGAAAACTATTGAGAATGCAATTCCAAATAGGATAATATATTTTGATAGTCAAAATTTTAATATGTATCCTTTCCAGTGAGACTATGAGTAAATATTATGTTTTCTTTATTTTAATGGTTTTATATTCTTGTGAGGATATAGAATATTTCTCTTTAAATACAGTCGTTTTCCCAGAAGTTGGGGGAGAACTTAATATATACGGTGGATCATTTTTGGAGGGAGAGGAATTAATATTAGTTGCTACGCCAAAGGAGTTTTTTGAATTTGAAAATTGGGATGGAAGTGAGACAGGAAATGATTCAATAATAAAATTCACAATGGATTCTGATAAAGTTATTTATGCATTATTTAAAAAAAAAGATACTGATGGGGATGGCTACTCAGATGATATAGATTTATGTAGTGATACTCCACCGGGAATGATCGTAAATAATAAAGGATGTCCATCAATGGAGCCAGATTACGATAAAGATGGAGTGTTAAATGAGAATGATTTGTGTCCAAATACACCAGTTAACACATCAGTTTCAATTAATGGCTGTCCTCTAATTTATGTAGATCAAAATGGTATTACACTGAAAGCAACTGATGATGCAAAAGATTCAATTGGAAAGATTGTAAATTTTAAGGGAGATAAAATTCTGATTGTAGATGAATGGAAAGATGTTAAAGAATTAGATGCACCAAATTTTAAAGATGATTTAAAAGTTGTGACGACTTTTTTAGATAGTTTAGGGTATTTCTGTACTACACCTTGCACAATCAGCAGTGATTTTGATTTATCAACATGGGATATAAGTAATGTCAGATCTATAAATTATACTTTTTGGAATACAGATGGGTTTGATCAAGACATATCTAAGTGGGATGTGAGTAATGTAAATGAAATGCAGGGGTTATTTTTATATACTCGAAATATAAATGTTGATATTTCAATGTGGGATGTATCAAATGTAAAAAATATGAGGGCTATGTTTAAAAATTCTTTTTTTGCTAATCCTGATGTTTCATTATGGGATGTAAGCAATGTTTTAGATATGAAAGAAATGTTTTACGGAACAGATATTGACCAAAATTTAAAGTATTGGAATGTCAGAAAAGTAATAAACATGGAACGTATGTTTTATGACGCTAAATACTTTAATCAAGATTTATCAATATGGGATGTGGGTAATGTTGAGAAATGTAGTGGTTTTTATACTGGCGCTGACTCTTGGGAATTAACAAAACCAAATTTTATTATATGCGACCCTGACTAATTTTTTTAATAAATTGTGAATATGAAGAATGCAATAATTATTGGAGCATCATCTGGTATTGGAAAAGGTATCTCTTTAGAATTGCTGAAGAATAGATATAAAATAGCCATATCCGCTAGGAGGGAGGAGAGGTTAAATGAAATTAAAAAAAATAACCCTGATAATGTACTGGTTTATCCATTTGACTCCTCAACAGAAAAAAATGATAAATTAATAAGTTCTATGATTAATGATTTGGGGGATGTTGATTTAATTATTTATTGTTCTGGTATTGGGATAATCAATAAAGAGTTAGAATATTTAAAAGATAAGAAAGTAAATAATTTAAATGTGATGGGTTTTAATCAAGTCGCTACATATTCTTTTAATTACTTCCAAAAGAGGGGTGGAGGTCATTTTGTAAATATTAGTTCAGTGGCATCTGAAATTGGTAATGGATTAGCGACTTCCTATAACGCATCAAAAGCTTTCCAGGCAAATTATTTACAAGGTTTAAGATTTAAAGCATTTAAACTAAAGTTACCAATTTTTCTTACTGATGTGAGACCAGGTTTTGTTGATACAGATATTTTAATGGGTAATAAAGATAAATTATTTTGGGTGGCTCCTCTTGACAAGGCCTGTTATCAAATTATGAGTGGTATAAAAAGTAAAAAGAAAATCCTTTATGTAACCAAAAGATGGAAGATAATTTCCTTATTAATAAAACTTTTACCCGAAAATATACTAAGGTTATTTTTTCGATAATACATTAATCTAATTAAATTGCTCTCATATATGTTGTCTGTTAAGAATATCAGTAAATCATACGTGAATCACAAGGCATTAGAAGATGTGTCGGTAGATATAAGTAAGTCAAGTATTTTTGGTCTGCTTGGTCCAAATGGTGCTGGAAAGACATCTCTAATTAGAATCATAAATCAGATAATTAATCAAGACAATGGCGATATTTTGTTAGACGGAAGGCCAATTACTTATGATGATGTAAGGAAAATTGGTTATATGCCTGAGGAGAGAGGCTTATATAAAAAGATGAAGGTAGGTGACTTTCTATTATTCATGGGTAAGTTAAAAGGATTGAGTAGAAATCAATGTATTGATTCAGCAAAGTTGTGGTTTGATAATCTAGAAGTTTCAAATTGGTGGGACAAGAATATTGAAGATTTATCAAAAGGAATGAGTCAAAAGGTTCAATTTATTTCAACTGTACTTCATGATCCTGATCTTATTATTTTGGATGAACCATTCTCAGGTTTTGATCCAGTTAATGCTAATTTAGTTAAGTCTAACCTAATTAGACTCAAGGGTGAGGGTAAGACAATAATTTTTTCAACTCACAGAATGGAGTCAGTAGATGAATTGTGTGATCATGTTGCAATGATCAATAACTCAAAAAAAATTTTAGACGGGAATACAGAAAAAATTAAAATGGAATATAAATCAGATAACTATGTTATTATCCATGACAAAAAACTTGTTAAAGACTCGACTTATAAACAAGTAAAAACTGAAAAAATATCAGAGGGTATTTATGAATCCGAAGTGTCTTTATCAAAAAATAAATCATATGAGCAATTATTTAATTTTATATCGAAACACTCAAGAATCATATCTTTTAAAGAAAAAATTCCTAATATGAATGATATTTTTATAATGAAAGTAAAGGAGGGAGACAATGAATAAAATTTGGATAATTTTTGAGAGAGAATATTTACAAAGAGTTAAAAAGAAGTCATTCATTTTATCTACTTTATTAACTCCATTAATTTTTCCTTTTTTTATTTTTATTACCATCTTATTAATAGGTTCCGATGAGCAAGAAATAAGAAGAATAGCCGTAGTTGACGAATCAAGTCTTTTTGAGGACTCGCTATTAATAGGTAATAGCTATTTCTTTGAAAGTTCTGAAAATATAAGTTCTCTTCAAACAAAAGTTCTTGATGGAGATTTATACGGTTCATTAATTATTCCGCCGATGGATATCTATGATCCAAAAGCAATTAATTTTTACTCTAAAAATATTCCAAGTAGTGATTTTATAAATGATGTTGAAAGGGTTTTTGAAGAAAAAATAAGAAGTAGAAAAATTAATGAACTCCAACTTGATAAGTCTTCACTAGATAAATTGAGGACAAATATTTTAATAGATACTTACAGTGTTGATGAAAGTACCATATCAGACAGTGGTGAACTTGATGTAAACAAATCAAGTTCTGGTTTAGCCTTTGGTTTGGGTTATTTTAATGGTTTTTTGATTTATATGTTTGTCTTTATCTATGGAAGTTTTATCCTACAGAGTGTATTGGATGAGAAGACAAGTAAGGTCGTTGAGGTTATTGTCTCATCAGTGAAGCCAATTCAATTGATGATGGGAAAGGTATTGGGTGTAGGAGCTGTTGCATTTACTCAAATATTTATATGGATTGTTTTAGTTTTTTCAATATCAACTCTTACCTCGATATATTTTGGAATTGACAGTGCTGAAACCACACAAATTGTAAATAATCAAGAACAGATGGATCAATCTAAGGAAATGGTTGCTGGATTTTATGAACTTTTTTCAACAGTTGATATCTCTAAATTGGTTTTTGTATTCTTAATTTATTTTACAGGAGGGTTTTTTCTATATGGTGCTTTCTTTGCTGCTATAGGTTCCGCTGTTGATAATTTACAGGATGCTAGTCAATTTACTTTACCAATTTCACTTCCTATTATTGCCAGCTTAATGTTTATGGGAGTAATCTTAGAAAACCCAGAGAGTAATGCATCTTTATTTTTAAGTTTATTTCCCTTTACCTCTCCGATTCTGATGATGGCAAGACTACCTTTTGGAGTTCCTGATTGGCAATTAATTTTATCAATTTTTCTCTTAATTGTCTTTGTAGTTTTTGCGCTATGGTTTGCAGGAAGAATATATAGGGTTGGAATTTTAACAACTGGTTCAAAAATCACTTATAAATTGCTATGGAAGTGGTTTGTTATGAAGAATTACTGATATTAAATTTAAAAATATTTAAATAATAATTATATGTTTAATCTATTTTTTGAGGGAGGAACTCTTTTTATGTCCCTAATTTCTTTTTTTCTAATTATGACTGCTGTGTCATTTTATACTCATAGTGAGAAACTTAAAACATATGGAAATCTTGGACTTGCCTGTGGTATGTTGGGGTCTTTCATTGGATTATATTCCGCTTTTAATTTAATACAGCAAGTAGGAAATATTTCCCCAGCTATCTTAGCTGGTGGTCTTAGAGTTGCACTAATTTGTTCTATATATGGAATCATTGTTTATGTAATTTCTAGATTACTATCTCTTTTCAGATAATTTTATATTTTTATTTTCCTATTTAATAATTATCAGTAATTCATAATTTCTACTAAGAGGGTAGAGGAAAATAATATTATTCTTGGGAAACAAATCATTTTATTATCTGTTTATAATAATATGCTGAATAATAAAATTAATGTTTTTTGGTTTAAGAGAGATCTCAGGATTCTTGATAATTTACCTCTTTTTGAAGCTTCAAAAAGAGATGCTAAATTATTACTGATATATGTTATTGAAGACTTTCTGCTAAATGATAAACATTACAGTGATATTCATTGGAATTTTATAAAACAATCAATTGATGATATTAATAAATCTTTAGGAGAAAAGTCAATCCTTTTTGTCAGATCTGATGTTATTTCTGCATTAAAAAAAATTAATAAAAAATTTAAGATTCAATCTATTTATTCTCATCTAGAAACTGGAATTGATATCACATATCAAAGGGATAAAAAAGTTAGTAAATATTGTAAGGCGAATGCTATAAACTGGTTTGAATATGAGAAAAATTATGTTAAGAGGGGTTTAAAAAATAGAAAAAAATGGATTGAAGGTTGGAATGAGTACGTTAGAAGTCCTATCGTCAACATAGATTTAGATAGACTTGATCTTATAGATCCTAATGAGTTTAAAGATGAATTCATTTTATTAAGTACTAATACAAAAAATAATAAAAATATTCAGCCTGGAGGTACATCTAATGCACTTAAATATTTAGAGACTTTCTCAGATAATAGAATAAAAAACTACAATAAAAATATTTCAAAACCGCAGGAGTCCCGATTCTCGTGTAGTAGATTATCCCCATACATATCCTGGGGAAATTTATCTTCTAGATATATTTGGCAAAAATTAAAAAAATCAATTGATCACGGAAATTCTAAATTTCAGGTAAACTCATTTCTCTCAAGATTAAGATGGAATTCTCATTTTATACAAAGATTTGAGATGGAATCAAGTATTGAATTTAGTAGTGTAAATAGAGGTTATCAGATAATAAAAAAGAAAATAAATGATAGTTATTACACTGCCTGGACTGATGGTGAGACGGGTTTTCCATTGGTTGACGCATCAATAAAATGTCTAAAAGCAACAGGTTACCTTAATTTTAGAATGAGATCAATGATAGTTTCATTTTTTACACATCATCTGTGGCAGCCTTGGCAATTATCTTCTCATTTTCTAGCAAGAAACTTTTTAGATTTTGAACCTGGGATTCATTATTCACAGCTTCAGATGCAGGCAGGTGAAACTGGTGTCAATACAATTAGAATATACAATCCGACTAAAAATGCTATTGAGAAAGATAAAGAAGCAATATTTATAAAAAAATGGATACCAGAACTAAAAAATGTTCCAAAACCGTTAGTATTTGAACCATGGAAAATGTCAGAGGTAGAGCAGAAGCTTTTCAATTGTGAAATAGGTAAAAACTATCCAGGTCGAATTGTAGATATAGCTGTAACAAGAAAATATGCATTAGATAAACTTTGGGGTATGAGAAGAAATGTTGAAGTTAAAGTTGATAAGAAGCGAATACTAAGTAGACACATAAATTCATAATTCTTAATTTATATAACAAATTATATTGTAATTCAATTTTTTTTTTTAGATTAAATTATGAAAGAAATAATACTACCAGGAAAACTAGGAAATTCTAAGACCCAGTTAAAAGATGACCCTAGGCTTGACCCTAGAATTTTAGAGAAAATTATACCATACAGCATGGAGGTCGACCCTGAGTCACCGGAATTAACCGTGAACTCATCTGAAGATGAAAAGATTAAATTTTTATCAGAATCTGAGTCTGATTATCAGAATATCTTCGCAGATTTTTTTCCAAATGTAAAGACTCCTGATAATGTAAAAGTTGAATCTGTTACGATTAAAAGCAGTGATAATTTAGATATCAACCTTCATATTCATAGGCCAGTTAGTCAAAATGGTGATATCCCTTGCGTACTCCACACGCACGGTGGTGG
The DNA here is from genome assembly GCA_913052485.1 of uncultured Flammeovirgaceae bacterium. Classification (GTDB taxonomy): domain Bacteria; phylum Bacteroidota; class Bacteroidia; order Cytophagales; family MED-G16; genus MED-G16. The sequence continues at coordinate 88,952 of CAJXDN010000004.1, forward strand.
AATGTCAATACTTACTGCTCAGGATCCAAATTATGTGTCTTGGAGAAATAAATTAGCAGGTAAAGGTATGCTTGTCGTTGGTGTTGATTTCCGAAATGTTGCAGGTGTTTTGGGTAATAATCCTTTCCCAGCAGGTTTGAATGACTGCTATGACGCCTTAAACTGGGTACATGATAATAAGAAGAAATTACAGTTTTCCAAACTAATTATTTCTGGTGAATCCGGTGGTGGAAACTTATCTATTGCAACAGCACTAAAAGCAAAAGTTGAAGGTAACATACATATGGTTGATGGAGTTTACTCTCAATGTCCATATATTTCTAATCATTACGATAAGAGTGATAATAAATTAATCTCATTACATGAAAATGACGGATATTTTTTGAGTGCTTCAATGATGGAAATAATGGCATCATGCTATGATGGAAAAGATAGTAGAGACCCACTTGCGTGGCCTTATCATGCCAAAAAAGATATCCTGAAAGGACTGCCTCCTCATTTTATTTGTGTAAATGAACTTGATCCTCTAAGAGACGAAGGACTAGTATTTTTTAGGATGCTTTTAGATGCAGGGGTTGAAGCAAAAGCAATGACCCTCCATGGCACAATACATGCTGGTGAATTAATATTTGGTGAGGCTCTTCCTGAGTTGTATGATACCTGTGCATGCAGTGTATATGATTTTGCAAAAAGCCTGTAGTTTATAATTATCAATAATGATAAATTATTTTATCATCCTAAGTTTATTTCTTGATTTTTCTCAAAGTAATGATTGGGTCTATCTATTTAATGGTAAAGACCTTGAAGGCTGGCAAGTAAAAATTAAAAACCACGAATTAGGTGATAATTATAATAATACCTTTAAAGTATCAAATGGATATTTAAAGGTATCCTATGAAAATTATCAGTCTTTTGACGAAAAATTTGGTCATATTTTTTATATCGGAAAAGAATTTAAAAATTATCACCTATCTCTAGACTATAAATTTAGTGGTAATCATTTAGTTGGTGCTCCTGATTGGTCGATTAAAAATAGTGGTATTATGATACACTGTCAGGATCCAAAATCAATGCTTTTCTCTCAGGATTTTCCAGTTAGTGCTGAAATGCAATTATTAGGAGGTTTATCAGATGGAGAAAGGCCTACTGCCAACATATGTACTCCTGGAACAGATGTTGATATTAATGGTGAAAAGGCAAAATATCATTGTATTAATTCAAGATCAACAACATTTAATGAAGATGATTGGGTTAATGTCGAAGTCATAGTTTACTCAGATTCCTTGATTCATCATATAGTTGAGAAGGATACAGTGTTAACATACACTAACATAAGGGTTGGAGGTGATGAAATACCTAAAAATTATTTAAATAGAGTTGAGGAGCCACTTAAAAGTGGGTTTATTTCACTTCAATCAGAAGGTCACCCAATAGAGTTTAGAGAAATTAGAATTAAAGAATTAAAGTAAAAATTTATTCACCAGTTCTGGTTATAAATTATGGGTTTTTTAAACCACAAAATTTATTTTTAATATATTCTAATCTTAGTATAAAAAAATTATTAATTTTATTTTAAACTATTTCTTTTGAGATTTTTAATAATTCTGTTTTCTTTTTTAGTATATAATGGGTATTCACAAAATACTCTAACAATAGAAGTTAATGGTCTCGAGGACGGTGACTCTGCAAAGATTAAATTATCTAGCGGAACATCTGACCTTCTTGTTAAAAAAGCACTTAATCCAACTAATAAAAAAGCTCAGGTTGTTTTTTCAGACTTAAGTTCAGCAGATGATTGGGTAGTTGCTATCGATGCACCAGGTTATGCTTATCCTACTTCAAAAGTAATTTCAATTCCAACAGTCTCATCTCTTAGCATAGATATTACTAAGTATTCAAGTAATTCTTTTATTTATGAATGGCAAGATGATAGTAGCTACGTTGGTCATGCAACTCAGACATACATAAATGAACCCTTCAGTCTGGTCGTTTTAGATGATACCATTGATATTTCAATTAATTTTCCTTCTATTAAACTTAGAGAGGAATATGGCATTGTATTATCTAATGAAGAAAAAGAATGGTCTGATGAAGATGCTTTTAGATTATATTCTAATCTTGAGAGGTTTGAAGATATTATTTCTCCAAAAGAAGGTGAAGGTCAAGTTACAGATTTTTCAACTGGAGAATATCTAAATTCAGTATGGATTCTTACAGATGATGTAATAGAAAATGATATATCAGTAAATACTATAGATAATGTTATAACTGTTAAATTATCCTCTGCATCTTTAACCTATGCTGAGCCATTGACAGTTAAATTGGATGGAATTAGAGGTAAATTTTATTCAAAAAGATTATATCAAGCGGTACTTCGATATTTTTCAGATTTTGGAAATAATAAAGAAGTTCTTGATAAAATAGCTCAAAATAGATTTGGATTTAGATGGATGGTTTCTGATAGTGAAACTTCTACGTTAATGGATGAGCCTGCTGATCATTTTCAAGAATTCTTTCCAGAAGAAAAATTAGAAATTTTATCTATGCTTGAAGAGTTGCCAGAGGGTATGCATCGACTTGAATGTAATAATTACTTAGTTAGAAGGGTAAATGGTCAGGATAACCCTGTTTATCCTCAGGCACCAGCTATTGCTTGGACAAGTGGGGTTATGGAATGGATGGAAAAAGCTTTCAAAAACTCATCTTATTCATATATGAGAAGATTAATATTACATGAGAAAGCACATTACCTCTGGCAATGTTATGTAGATCAACAAACTAAAGATGAATGGGCAGAACTTGGTGGATGGTATGAAGACCCTCTTTCTTCTACTGGTTGGAGTACATGGAAAACTGCTGAATTTGTTTCAGCTTATGGCCATGAAAAAAATCCAAACGAAGATTTTGCTGAGTCAATATCTTGGTATGTTGAAAATGTAGATGGTTTGAAATCAAGATCAATGCAGAAATATGAATTTATTAGAGATAGAGTAATGAGTGGAACAAGATATATTTCAAAAATTCGTGATGATTTAACATTTACAGTTTATAATTTATTTCCAGACTACTTTTATCCAGGTAAAGTAATTGGTACTAAAGTTGAAGTACTTGGAGAACCTGAAGAAGATAAAAAAATAAAATTTACAATAAAAGTAAAATCAGATTCCGTTGAATTAGACGGAGCTTCATTAGCATTGATAAGATTTCATTCTTCAATTGGAACTTTATTTGATATGTATTTAAATCCTGTCAATGGTAGTATTGATTCTGTATTAACAGGAGAGTATACAATGAATAAACATGCAAAGTCTGGATATTGGAGACCTATACAAATAGTAGTTTGGGATAATGTTGGTAATCAAAGACTTGAGAACAATAATACTGTTGGTGCTAAAGTATTTGTCAATAATCCTCTTGAAGATATTGATCCGCCAAAATACATATCTTATTCATTAGATACGATCACTGATTTGTTCCATCAAACGGGACAAGATCTTTATAAAGATAATTCTGGAGGAAATGAGGGACCTGTTGAATACAGAGCCCTAAGAGTTACAACTAATTGGTTTGATAAAAGTCCCTTGAAAAGATCATTAGCTAGAATTCAATTTAGAAATACTTCTGTTTACTCTTTGGATACTCAAGTAAGTTCTCCTTGTGGTCCAACACATAATTGTACAGATTCATTATTGAATGGATATAATTCAATAAAGACTTTTAAAATGTATGCTGCTATACCTGAATATTATCCATCTGATTATTATAGTATTACATTTCTTAATACAACAGATATAGCTAAGAATGTTTCTAGCACTTGGCTAAGTGTTGATACTGCAAGTTTTAATGATAATCCTACTAAAGGTATTTTTAAAGATTTGAGAGATAGTATTTACATTGAGACTTCTTATCCCGATACCCTTGCACCTATTGCAAAAATTGGAGTAGGAGAGATTTTAATTGATGCAGAACCTGTAAATCCCGTTTCACCTGACGGTGAGACAAAAATTGAAATTAAAGTTATAGCAAAAGATACGAGTAATTATTTTGGTAAAGAAGCTTCATTAACGAAAATTGAATATATTTTAAGAGATCCTAAAGGAATTGATCATAGATTTCAATACTTTCCAGATGGAGGTAATGGATTTGGTACTCTAACACCAGATTCCGCAGCTTATGAATGGAATTCATATAAAATGAATGCAAGATTACCAAAAGGTTCTACTCCTGGTTTATGGGGAATGACAGAATTGTTACTATGGGATAAAGCAGGTAATCAAAGAAGATATTCATTCGTGGAGTATGTAAGGTTTGATTTAATAAAATCAGATATTGTTCTTACCTCGCCACTTTATGCTGAGATAACTGACAAGCTAGTTAATGCATCAAATGTTGATTCTATAAGTGCTTTCATTACATGTACACCATGTTCTGACCTTAAGTATAATTATACAATTTACAGTCTAATGGGTGGGGTTGTAAAGACAGGAGAGAAACTGATGGGTTCAGATTCAGTATATGTAACGGACCTTGATGTGAGTGGTATACCTGATGGTATAATTAAACTCACTGTACAGTTAAAAGATAGCCTTGACCAACTTGTAGCAACTACTACTACTGATTATACTAAGGATGTGATCTTACCTAATTCTTACTATTTCCAATCTAATTTACAGAATATCGGAAGAAGCAACATTGATAGCTTAAAAATTACTGTAAATACAGTTGAAGTTAATGGTACTTATGAGGTGACTGTTACTGGTGATTCTACTGTAAGTGGGAATACTATTATTCAGGAAACAGATGGTACAAGTTTAAGTTTTTCAAATTCAAATATTATCACTGTAAAACATTCAAAAAAATATACTGGTACTATATCAGAGAGTGAATTTAATTTGAGTGGAATTGATGTATCTAATTTTGCTGACGGACCTATTACTTTTAATTTAATTGTAACTGATAGTGCATTAAATAAAGGCATTGAAGTATTTAAAAAAGTAATTAATAAAGAGATTAATAGTGAGCCAGTTACCTCAGACAAGTCTGTTTCAACCAATGAAGATACGAGTGTTAATATTATTCTTACTGGAACTGATGCAGATGGAGATAATTTAACTTATGCTGTTGGTACTGCTACAAACGGAACAGTTACCCTCTCAGGAGACACAGCTGTATATACACCAAATCTTAATTTTAATGGTTCAGATACTTTTGAGTACACGGTAAGTGATGAAAATTCCTCAAGTACATCAACTGTAACAGTAACAGTAACCTCTGTAAATGATTTACCTTTGGTCAATAATTTAACAATTACGGTCATTGAAGATTTCTCAGATAATGAGATAAGTCTTTCCGGTACTGATATTGAAGACAATACTTTAACTTTCTTAATTATAGATCATCCTTCATTTGGAAAGCTTGACACAACAACTCTAATCGATTCTAGGGTAAGAGCATATGAGTCTAGAAATGCTGGGTCTCATCTTAATAATTCACATTATTCAGGTAGTCCTAAAACTACAATAGAAGGTCAAGCAAATGCTGTAGTAAACCATTTAGTAAATGGTCACCCAAAAGCTGATTGGAGAGAAATATATTCAATAACAGCTGATGATCCTTGGGTATCTACTTACTCAAGAGGTACAGATGGTGAGTTAAGACCTTCTCTTCTTAGTACTGTAGGAAAATCTCTTGGATCTGGTTTTAAGGGTGGACATTTATTTGTACCTGAAGTTATGTTTGAAACATTCAAAGGTGCTTTTAATGAAACTAATCAAGCTATTCTTGATGATACCTCAAACTATGTTATGTTCGGAGAATCCGGTTTTAAGGTACTCTACACACCCGATGAAAACTTCTTCGGTACTGACTCCTTTACATATATTGCAAAAGACAGTAATGGTGGGGTAAGTGACAAAGCAACTGTTTCAATTACTATAACTCCAGTGAATGATGCGCCTACATCATTATCATCATACGATAGCTTAGATGAAGATTATGTAACAACTTTCAATTTAACTGGTGACGATGTTGACGGAGATGCTCTATCTTATATTATAACAGACTCTGTTAAGAATGGAATCATCGAGTTTATAGATGATAATGGTCGAGTGTTATACACTCCTGATGCAGACTTCAATGGTATTGATAGTTTGAAATTTAAAGTTAACGACGGATTAGTTGATAGTGATACATCTGTTTATAAGTTGATTATTAGATCTGTCTATGATCTGCCAGAGATATCATTATCAACAGAAAAGACAAGCAGTGAGGAGGTTGAGATAACTCTACCTATATCGATAAAGCTAGAAGGAGTAGATGCTGGAGATGAGTCCGTTACTTTTGATCTCGTATTATCCGGTACTTCATCTGACAGCGATTATACTATATCTTCAAAGTCTTATTATATGGATACAGGATTAGTTGACACGACAGCTAACTTAGTAATTATTGATGATACTGAATATGAGGAAGATGAGACGATAACTATTAGTGTTGAAAACATACAGAATGCATTAGATGCCGTAGAGAGTGTTACAATAACTATCTTAAGAAATGATGTACCGCTGGGAGAGACCTTTCCTAGAATTGTTTCTAAGGTGTATCCTAACCCTGCTAAGGAATATTTTGTGATAGAATTTAATGATATATACAAGCTAGAGGAAATTGAAATGATTGATCCACTTGGAAGAGTATTTACTCCTAATATCAGAGAAAAGGGTTTAAGAAAACTTGTGATTGATATAAGTAAATCTACTTTAGGATCGCATATATTAAGGTTAAAAACTGATGTTGGGTCAGCAATATTTAGAGTTGTAGTTGAATAGTTAAAAAAGCTTTTATTAAATAAATGATTAAGTTCATATATATTTTATTATTAACAACATTTATTTCATGTAATCAAGATAATGATAATTTAGTCTCAGCAAATAAGTTCAGTGAAATTATTAGCAACGATAAATCTGCAATTATTATAGACGTAAGAACTCCTGATGAATTTAATAAGGGTCACCTAAAGAATTCGCTAAATGTAAATTGGTTAGATGAAAACTTTGATGAGAATTTAAATATTTTTAATAAAGACCTTCCCGTAATGGTCTATTGTCTAAGTGGTGGAAGAAGCTCTAAAGCAAATGAAAGAATTAAGTCATTAGGTTTTAAGAATGTATATGAGTTAGATGGTGGAATATTAGAGTGGAGAAAGAATAAATTGCCTGAAGCAACTTTAAATAATAATTTTAAAAATTCCTTAACCGTCGAAGATTTTAATAATTTTATAGAAACTGATAAAATTGTATTAGTTGATTACTATGCAAACTGGTGCGCACCATGTAAGATAATGGAACCGTATCTTGATGAAATTTCGAATGAGTACTCCAACAGCTTAGAATTAATAAGGATAAATTATGATAAAAATTTACCTCTGGTCAGAAGTCTTGAGGTATATGGACTTCCTGTCTTACAAATTTTTAAGGATAAAAAACTTCTGTGGTCTCATGTTGGGTTTATAGAAAAATCTTTAGTTGTAGATGAGGTAAAAAAATATATTAATTAAATATTACCAAGCTATTCCATAATCTTCTCCAAAATCACTAGACCCCCCCTGAAATGTTTTATTAATGTTATCAAAGAAGATAGCATTAATTGGGCCTGAAGTTTTAGGTCTAAACTGGAGTTTATATCCTTTTTTACGAAGTTCCTTTCTTATAAATTGTGGGGCAGATTCATGAAGTAATAATTCACCTGGTCTATTTTCATGGTATCCGAATGAAGATCTCATCTGAAAACTATTAAAGTTTGGTGCCTCACATGCCTCTTGTATGTTCATATCAAATTCTACCATATTCAGAAAAAATTGTAAAAGATTCTGGTCCTGAGAGTCTCCACCTTGGACAGCAAATGATAGGAATGGTTCATCGCTTTTGAGAGCGATTGTGGGGGTAAGTGTTGCCCTCGGCCTTTTCCCAGGTTCTAAAACATTGTAAGGTCCATCTTTTGGATCTAATACGAAACTCTGCATTCTCTGACTTAAACCAATCCCAGTATTTCCTGCAATTACTGCGGGGATCCATCCACCGCTAGGAGTTATGGATACAATCCAACCAGAGGTATCTGCTGCTTGAACTGTAGTAGTTCCAGCCATAAATGATTCTTCAAAATCATTGTTGTTACTCATGTTATGATTAAGATCGAAAGCTGATTTAATTTTATCTAAATTATTATCTGTCTCCCATGATTCTAAATAATGTAGGAAAGGGTTATTTCCGTTTTGAAATTCATAGGGGTTACCTGGTTTAATTTCTTCATTATTTTTATCAGATATTAGTTTTAATCTTTTCTTTGCATATTCTTTTGAAAGTAAACCCTCTAACGGCTCTTTTGGATTAAAATATGGATCTCCGTAGTAGAAATCCCTATCTGCAAAGGTTAAGTTCATAACTTGATATAAACTATGGATATAATTAGTGGAGTTAAATCCCATTGATTTAATATCTAAGTTTTCAATCATGTTGAGGGATTGTAGTAGGACCGGGCTCTGAACCCATGTTGTGAGTTTATAGACTTCAATATCTTTATAAGATATTTTAAGGGGTTCCTCAATATAAACTTCATAATTTTTTAGATCATCTACTGTTATTAACCCTCCTTGCTCTTGGGTAGATCTTGCAATCTCTATGGCTATATCTCCCTCATAAAACCTTTTATATGCTTCATATATTGCCTCTTTCCTATTTTTTCCTTTTTCGAGGGCTAACCTCTCTGTTTCAATTAGTTTATTTAGAGTGTTGTATAAATCTTTTTGTATAAAAACCTCTCCCTCAACTGGCGCTTCTCTTTCACTTCCCTGATTTGTTAGGAAAAGACTTTTTGAGTATTTCCATTTTTTGATTTCATCTTTATTTCTCTCTATTGAATTTGCAGCCTGTGCTTCTATCGGATACCCTCTAGCCATTTCTAATGCTGGCTCTAAAACTTTTTCTAAACTCATTGTTCCATATTCTGCAAGCATTACCATAATTCCTCCAGGTGTACCAGGTGTAACAGCTGATAGTGGGCCAAATTTTGGGGGGATTGAGTAACCTTTTTCTCTATAAAATTCAGGTGTGGCGCCTGATGGTGCAACTCCTAACGCGTTAATACCTATCACCTTCTTCAGTTCTGGATGATAAATTAATGCTTGTGTTTCGCCTCCCCAACCTAAAACATCCCACATAGTAGCAGTAGCTGCTACCATGGCACAAGCAGCATCGACTGCGTTACCACCTTCACTGAATATCATTGCTCCAGCTGTGGCTCCTAATGGTTTTCCAGTGATTGCAATCCAATGTTTACCGTGTAGGATAGGCTTGTTAGTTTGTGAGTGTAATGTGGTTGTAAAAAATATTAGCAGTAATAAAAAATATTTTTTCATCATATATTATCAATTTTATATGGTAGGTATTTATTTATATCACCACCGTAGCTAATAACATCTCTTATAATTGTAGAACTGATTGGAGCAAGTTCTGGAGATGTAATTAAAAAAACAGTCTCAAGATTTGAATTGAGATCTCTATTGATCTGTGAAATAGAATTTTCAAATTCAAAATCAGTTGTATTTCTTAGGCCTCTTAAAATAAAGCTCGCATTATTATCCTTAGCAATCTCAGCAGTAAGTTTATTATATGATATTACTTTAATCCTTGCATCTTCTATGTACAAGTCTTCTATCTTTCTCTTCATTATATCAACACTGAAGTATCTATTTTTTTTTGGATTATTTCCGATTGCAATACATATCTTATCAAAAATTTTTAGTCCACGCTTTACGATATCATGGTGGCCGAGAGTAAAGGGATCAAATGTACCAGGAAATATTGCAATTTTTTCATTCATAATAACTCTCAATTATTTCAAATATAGATTTTTTATACAAATTAATATTTTTAAAATACATCTTCATTTCTTTCTTGACTTTTCTAAAATTTTCATTTGAATCTAAAATGTTTAATTTCGATACATTCTTGTCCAAGTTAAATTCCTCGAATGTTAAAAGGATATATTTTAGATAGTCGTCTTTGGTGTATTCAAATTGATTATAAAAAATTAGATCTTTATTTTCAACTATACAGATATGTAGCTTACTATTTAATAAAACAATATAAATCTCTCTATTACTTGAGTTATTATCGTCTTGAAACTCTTCAATTAGAATTTCACTAATGTGATAAACTTTTTTAATTGGTTCAGGGATTTCCTCTAAAGCATAGAAAAACAGAAACTTAATATTTTTAAGAGTAGATGTTTTTTTTTTCATTTTTTTTTCTACTCCTAGTGTATTTTCTATATTAATTTTTTTTAGATAATTCGGAAGTTCTAGAGGAAGTATTAAAAAATCATTACTGTCAATTATTAGATAATTATTTTTCCATTTTTTATAGTTATTAGAGACGACTGATCTTTTTGTTGTCTTGAGGATATGCGATGACTGGACAAATTTCAGATATTTATCCTTTGTTCTTAAAATATATAGATTGGATTTTTTAGGCTTTGTTGTTAACAAAAACTTCTATTTATTCCCAGTTACCAGCAGTAGTAATACTAGTCCTTGAGCCAAACCTAAGAGGTTTGTTAATATTTGCCTCGTTATCTTCACTCCTGTCTGGGTCAAAAGGTTTTGGATTCCTAACTTCTACAACATCAACTTGCACTCCGCCTTTTTCAATTTTACTTGCCCATATTTCAAATTGAGTGTCACTATGTCCTGGCACATTGATGAGGTCTGATGCTACAAAGTTTGGATATGATGAAAATAAGGAATCTATAACTGAAATGCTACCTAGGGTATCGAGGTATAATGTTGTCTCTTCTGCACCGTAGTCCAGAAGAACTGTTTCCTCTCTTCTTTGAATAAGGAATATTTCTCCATTTTCAATGAAGTTGTAAAGAGTGTCCCACTCACTTGCATAGCTACCATTTACACTTTGGAAAGCAATCTGAGCTTCTCTAATCAACTTAAGTCTTTCAATTACCTCAGATTCAGCTTTGTTAATTCTTGCTTCTTCATCTATACTATATTTAATGCTGTTAACGAGGTAAAATGCTAAACCAGCAGCTAAGAGTAAGGTTCCATAAGTGTATAGTTTGATGTTATTCATGTGTTAAGGTTGTTTGAAATAGTATGCTATTATAAATAATTGTTATAAGAATTAAAAACTATCTATTGATAGTTTCTCTTTCCAAATATTTTTGAACCAACTCGAATCATATTACTCCCACTCCCAAGGGCAATTTTATAATCATTGCTCATGCCCATCGATAATATATTAAAGTCATCAATTTCTTTTCTTATGTTATTAAAAATATTCTTAAGGTTATTAAACTCATTTTTAATTACACTCTCATCATTTGTGAAAGATGCCATGCCCATCAAACCTTTAAATTTAATATTCTGGTACTCACTCATTGATTCTTGATTAAGGAAGTCTAACTCACTCTCCTTAAATCCATATTTGCTACTCTCATTAGAAATATTCACTTGAATCAAACAATTCGTTACCTTATCAAATTTTTTAGATTCTTTATTTATTACTTTCAATAATTTAAGGCTGTCGACACTATGTATGAGGCTTACTATTGGTATTACTTTCCTTACTTTGTTAGACTGTAGATGTCCAATCATGTGCCAATTAATGTCTTGGGGAAGGTTATTGTATTTGTATTCAAGTTCTTGAACTTTATTCTCCCCAAAATCTCTGTGTCCTAAATTATATATTTTTTCAATATCCTCTTTGGGTTTTGTCTTGCTGACGGCAACACATGTAAAATTCTTATTAAATAAAATATCTTCCACTTAGTCTTTTAATATATTATTTACGAAAGTTGATTTAGATAGTATGAATGTAAGAAGAAATATTATCCCCCACAATAAATAATATTGATAAAAATCAACTGTATTCTTATACCTATTTTCCTTTATTTCTGACTTCTCAAACTCATCAATTTCATTAAATATATTTTCAAGAGATGAGTTATTCGATGCTCTGTAAAACTTACCATCTGTTGTCTTAGCTATATCTCTTAAGTTTTTTTCATCTAGAGAGTTTTCAACATATCTTGGTCTTCCAAAATAATCTTTACCAAATGGTACTTTTCCATTTTTTCCTATAGCTATACTATATATTTTTATTCCGTACGCCTTAGCAATTTCTGAAGCTGTTTTTGGGTCTATATTACCTGCTGTATTATCACCATCACTCAATAAAATCAGTATTTTTGTTTTTGATATTGACTCTCTCATTCGATTTGTAGCAATAGCTATCGCGCTTCCGATTGCAGTTCCTCTTGAGCTAATGAGATCGAAATTTATTTCATCTATATATTTTTTAAGTAAAGAGTAATCCGACGTCAGTGGGCACCTAGAATATGATTCTCCAGAAAACACTACCAGTCCTATTCTGTCTTGAAATCTACCGTCAATGAAGTCTTTAGCTACTGATTTTGCTGACTCTAATCTATTTGGAGTAAAATCTTCTATTTGCATTGACTCACTAATGTCAATTACTAACATAATATCAATCCCCTCAGACCATCTCTCTATTCTTTCATTAGATTTTTGAGGTCTTGAGAGAGAAATTATCAATAAAATTAATGAGATTATGAAAAGTAGATTAGGTATAAATCTAAGGAAAGAATATTTAAAATTAGAAAGCTCTTTTTTAGGAATCGAAACTTCGAAAGTGACATTTTTAGATATGATCTTCTTAAATACTAAAATAAAGGGAATGAGAAGTAATAGAAACAATATGTTTTGATTGTACCACTCATATTCAAGTAAATTGTAAATATTGAACCACTCAAGTGAAAACCATCCCTCTAGATTACTCTTTTCCATCTAATATTTGATTTATTTTATCTTTAGATATAGTGTTTGCCTTAAATTGTAATTTATTGAGATATGCTGTCTCAATTGGTAAATTTGATCCTGAGTAAATGCTTTTATCAGATTTATGTAGGATATCCATCATTTCTTTATCATCATTAAATAATGATATTTCTATTGTTGTAGAACTTGAATAAGGTTTTTGAGTGAAATTTTCCATAAATCTTTTCCACAATAATAGGAGTTTCTCTAATTCTTTCGGATTGTTTTTTTCAGAGTATTTTTTTAAGCAATATGAGAATTCCTCATTAAAGAATTTACTTTGTTTCTTAATTTTTCTGATTTTAAAATATCGAATAATTTTTTTTCTAAAAGAAATAAAAATTATAATCAAGAATAATAATATTCCTATAGTAATATAAAAAGCTTTCTCGGTATTAAAAATTGATTTTATTTTAGATAAAAGTGTATTTTCCTTCGATTGTGATGTTAAATTATTTACCTGATTTATAATATAGATGGAGTCAGTATCTGATAATATACTCATGCTATCATAGCCCCCAATAATATTTGCTTTAAGATTTATTTTTTGAATAGAATCAATTTCGAATGTTCTAAGGAAATAGATAGTACTATCTGATATTATATTTTTTGATACAATAGATGGAAAAATTTTTTTTCCAATAAAATCAAAGGTAGAAAACTTGTATGATGAGTCTGGTTGGATGATTTCAATATTATTAGGATATTTTAAAATGGTTACTAGTCTGATTGAGTCACCAATCTTTGTTGAATCCTCGATAAAATAAGATTTATATTCGATTTTTTGTGATTGAATATTTGATATTTTAAAAAGAAATAAAAAAATGAAAATGTATTGATTCATCTATTTTTTCTGTATTTAAATAGTTTAATAAGGTTTTTTATATATTTCTCTCTCGAGTTAATTCTCAAATAATTTATCCCTAAGGAGTTCATGTTTTTTTTCATTTCAATTGAACTATTAATGAATAAATCCCTAGTCTTCTCCTTAAAAGTTTTGCTAGATGTATTTACCCACTTTTTATAATTATTTTCTTTTTCTTCAACTTCTATTATACCAAGTGCAGGTATTTTTGTCTCATAGTCATCATAGATATGTAGGCATATTACGTCATGTGAGTTAGATAATGATTTTAAACTTTTCTGATAATTTTCGTCAATAAAGTCGCTTATTATGATCACTAGACTCTTTTTCCTTATTGATTTCATAAAGAATCTAATCATTGATGATATACTGGTATTATTTGATTTTTGCTTAAGTTCATAAATATTTTTAATTATCCTGTAGCCGTGCGATATCCCTTTCTTGGATTGAATGAATAACTCTTTTTGATCTGAAAAGCATAATAAACCAACTTGGCTGTTAGTATTTAGAGCAGAAAGTGTTAAAACAGATGCAATTTCCTTGCTGGTATTTATTTTATTTTCATCTTTTCCAATTTCTTGAGATTTACTAACATCAACTAAAAAAAACACTGACTGTTCTTTATCCTCTTTGTATGTGTTTGTGTAGATCTTGTCTTCTTTTGCCGTGATATTCCAATTAATTGATCTGTGATCATCTCCGTACTGGTATGGTCTTAAATCATCAAAATCTATACCAGAACCTTTAAATATTGACCTATAATCTCCTTGGTTTGAGTTATTTAAAAATTTTCTTATTTCTATTTCGTATTTTCTAACTTTCTTCAGGATTTCTTTCACTATAATTATATTTACTGCAAAATTAGAATATACGACACTAAATGAGTCTAATTAAAATCAAGTATTTCATATTTTTAACATTTTTTATAATGGTTTCATGCCAAGATAATACCGAGCAAGGTATTATCCCTAAGGATAAAATGGTAGATATACTGATAGATATGCATATTTATGAGGAGGCAATTAGTGAATTGCCATATGAAAAAGATACCTTAAGAGCAATATTTAAAATGAAAGAGTCAGAAATTTTTGAAAGTTACTCAGTGACTGAAGAAATATATAGAAGAAGTTATTCTCACTACTTTTTCAATCCTAAAGAATTAGATAATATCTATCAGGTAGTCATTGATAGTTTATCAGTTTACCAGCAAACAAAAGGAAATGACTAAATCTTTAGACATCGATTTACATGGAATATTTTATGGAGATATCGAGCAAACTCTGGAGGACCATTTCTATAATAATACCCCTCCATTCAAGATAATAACTGGTAATTCAACTAAGATGAGGGAGAGGGTGTTATCATATCTTAATGAAAATGAGTATAAGTACATGTCTGGAAACTTATTTAATCAGGGGTATATTCAGGTTTTGTAGTTAATCTATGTAGTTTTTAATTATATGATCGGCTATTGACAAGGCTGATGTAGCAGCAGGGGAGGGAGCGTTTATTATATGAATCTGGTTATTATGTGTTTTTATTTCAAAATCCATCATTAAGTTACCGCTAGAGTCAATTCCTTGAGCTCTAACGCCAGAAGGTCCTGCTATTATGTCATTATTTGTTATATCAGGGATAAGTTTTTGAGTCTTTTTTAGGAATGATGACTTAAGAATTGATGTGGAGAACTCATTAACACAGAAAGAGAAGTTCTTTCCAATAAATTTTAAAAATCCTGAGTAGCCTAGATAATCTACCATATCATATACTGAGATATCTGTATTCTTGTACCCCTCTCTTTTAAATGCTAACACAGCATTGGGTCCCACCTCTCTATCTCCGTTAATCATTCTTGTGAAGTGGACACCGAGGAAAGGAAACTTAGGATTTCCTACTGGATATACCAGGTGGTTGATAAGTTTTTTTGCATGTTCTTGAAGCTTATAGTATTCGCCTCTGAAAGGTATGATTTTTGCATTTAGTTTATTATTTGTAAATTTTTTAAAATTTATATCTGACTGTAAACCAGTAGTATATATAATTATATTATAACTAATACTTGAATTTCTATTTATGTATATAAAATTTTTCTTTTCTTTAATATTATCAATTTTTGTATTTAAGAAAACGTCTCCTCCAGAATTAATTATACTGGCTTTCATTGATAACATAACCTCTCCGTAATCAACTATGCCTTCCTCAGGAACCAGTAAAGTTTTGTATGATGAAACATACGGTTCTCTCCTCTTGAGTTTCTCAGAACTTAAATATTTTAATCCAATTAAACCGTTATCTTTACCTCTCTTGGCAGTATTTTCTAATAGCTGTGCCTCATAATCATCATTTGCAACTACGATTTTTCCACATATATCATGATTAACTTTATATTTTTGACAGAATTTTATCATCTGCTTAATACCAGATACTGCTAATTTGGCTTTTAATGAACCAGGTTTATATGCTAATCCGCAATGTAGAACACCACTATTCCTGCCTGATTGATGAAATCCCACCTCTTTCTCTTTCTCGTAAACATGTACTTTATTAGCTTTATCTCTTGATAATTTATACCCAAGAGCTAAACCCACAATCCCACCTCCTACAATTGCTATATTCATGATATTGTATAGATTTATGTAAAAATAAAACGAGATTATCTAAATAATAGTTTTTTATGAAAATCATTGCAGATGTTGGAGGTACTAGGGGTAGGTGGGTATTTATTGATAAATCAAGTAAGAAAATCATAGAAACTCGTGGTTTTAATCCTTACATACACGAAATAAACATTCTCAATAAGATATTAAAAGAATTAAATAACTCTTTTGAATTTGATATAATAAAAGAGGTTAAGTATTATGGTGCAGGAATAAACAACTACCACTCTGAGAAAATTGTAATTGATACGTTAAAGGAATCGTTAAAAGATGCA